>DATERV010000042.1:0-57698 GCA_035271185.1 Lachnospiraceae bacterium
GTACTGCTATATCTATATTATTCTTTCTGACAAACTCTTCTACCATTTCCATTGGCTGCACTTCGATCTCTCGTACTTTCTTCCCAAACAAAGCCGGATTATTATCAAAAATTCCTTTTAAAATAAATCCTCTTTTTTCAAAATTAATATAGTTTCCCAATGCCTGACCAAGATTGCCTGCACCTATGATAATCAGATGGTATGTTTTATCCAAGCCCAATATTTTACCAATTTCTTTATATAAAGACTCTACATTATACCCATAGCCTTGTTGTCCAAATCCACCAAAGTTATTAAAATCCTGTCTGATCTGTGATGCAGTCACTTTCATCAGTTCAGAAAGCTCCTGAGATGAAATTCTCTCAACACCAGTATCCTTTAGTTCTCCCAGATATCTGAAATATCGTGGCAGCCGCCCGATTACAGCCTGAGATATTCCTTTTACTTCCACCTTTCTACCTCCTAATCAACAGAATATCACCCCTGCTAATATAATTAATTCTATTATATAAAAATGTTAAAATAATGTCAATGAAGGAATTGACATCCCCTGTAATCACCTGTAAACTATTTACCGGATGTGAAAAATCCTATTACTATTATGAACAATCAATTTATAAGGAGTATACAGATGATATTATCCTGTCAGGGAATATATAAAGCATTTTTAGAGAATAAAGTGCTTACCAATGTATCTTTTCATATAGAAGATCGCGAAAAAGCTGCTATAGTAGGGGTGAACGGTGCTGGAAAAACTACGCTTTTGCGTATCATTGTAGGTGAGATGTCACCAGACAACGGGCTTGTGACACTTGCAAAGGACAAAACCTTCGGGTATTTGGCTCAAAACGCAGGTCTGGATAGCGATAACACCATCTATACAGAACTGCTTTCCGTCAAAAAGGACCTGATACTTTTAGAAGAACAATTACGAGAAACGGAAAAGTCCATGAAGCATGCAGATGAGAAAGCATTAGCTGCATTAATGGAACGATATTCATTACTTACGCATCGATTTGAATCCGCCAACGGTTACTCCTATAAAAGTGAACTAACCGGTGTATTAAAAGGACTTGGTTTTTCAGAAGCCGAATTTGATAAAAAGATTTCCACTTTGTCCGGTGGACAAAAGACGCGTATCGCACTTGGCAAACTACTCTTATGTTCTCCTGATCTCATCGTTTTAGATGAGCCTACCAATCACCTGGATGTGAATTCTATCTCCTGGTTGGAAGGTTATCTGAAAAATTATAAGGGTGCTGTCCTGATTGTATCTCATGACCGTTATTTTCTAGATAGTATTGCCAGTAAGGTGATTGAAATAGATCATACCAATGCGACTGTTTTTTCAGGAAATTATTCGGATTATGCTAGGAAGAAAGAACAGCTTCGAATGGCTGAATGGAATGCCTATGTAAACCAGCAGAAGGAGATTAAACATCAGGAGGAAGTCATTGAAAAGCTTCGTTCCTTTAATCGGGAAAAATCTATTAGGCGGGCTGAAAGCCGTGAAAAAATGCTTGGGAAGATAGAGCTTGTGGGCAAGCCGATTCAGGCACAGGCTGACATGCATTTAAAACTAATACCAAGATTGTTAAGCGGTAATGATGTGCTGACTGTAGATGCTCTTTCAAAATCTTATGAGGAACAGATTTTATTTCAGGATGTCAGCTTTTCGATCAAACGAGGGGAACACATTGCTATCATTGGAGATAACGGAACAGGAAAAACCACACTTCTAAAAATCATCAATTCGATTATCCCTGCAAACAGCGGTACTTTTCAACTAGGAGCTAATGTGGAGATTGGATATTATGACCAGGAGCACCATGTTCTCCATGGAGAGAAAACTTTATTTGAAGAAATCTCAGATGATTATTCCTATCTAACGAATACAGAAATTCGTAATGTATTAGCTTCCTTCCTCTTTACAGGGGAGGATGTGTTCAAACAAATCAATCACCTGAGTGGTGGAGAAAAGGGACGCGTCAGTCTGGCTAAACTAATGCTTAGTAACGCCAACTTTTTAATTTTGGATGAACCCACCAATCATTTGGATATCCTTTCTAAGGAAGTTTTGGAGGATGCCATAAAAAACTATGAAGGAACGATTCTCTATGTATCCCATGACCGTTACTTTATTAACCGGACAGCTACCCGTATACTAGAGCTTACAGATCAATATTTTTATAACTATATCGGAAATTATGATTATTATCTGGAAAAGAAATCCACAGTGGTAAACATCAGCCAGCAGACTCCTTCTTCTGCTTTTATAAGTAGTACAGATTCAGAAAGTAAAGCTGACTGGAAACAGCAAAAGGAAGAACAGTCCAAATTACGGAAAAAAGAAAATGACTTAATAAAATGTGAATCTTCTATTGAACAACTGGAATCAGAGAAGGAAAATATTGAAAAAGAGATGTGTAAACCTGATGTGGCGACCAGTGTTTCAAAGCTACAGGCACTCACAAAACGTCAACTGGAAATTGACAATGAATTAGTGTCACTCTATACACTTTGGGAAGAATTGGCGCAGTAAAATGATTACATTGAGAATAGAACCAAAAAAGGCATGATCCAGATTTTATGCTGGATACTGCCTTTTTAAAAAATCCTGTTTATCTGAGTTCTATACTCACATGTTTTCTAAAGTCTCTCTGATTGCTTTGATAAACTCACTACTATTTAAAACAGTTACATTCTTAAGTGAAGTTATGAGTGCCAAATCCTTTGTCATACTTCCAGCTTCGATTGTACTTAAGGTTGCCTTCTCCAGTTTATCTGCAAATACTTCCAGCTCATGATTATGATCTATTTCACCACGTTTCCGTAATGCACCTGTCCATGCGAAAATAGTAGCAACTGAATTTGTGGAAGTCTCTTCTCCTTTTAAATGTTTATAGTAATGTTTTTGAACTGTTCCATGAGCGGCTTCGTATTCATAAGCACCACTTGGTGATACAAGCACAGAGGTCATCATAGCAAGTGATCCAAATGCAGAGGATACCATATCAGACATCACATCCCCATCATAGTTTTTACATGCCCAGATAAATCCACCTTCAGATTTCATTACACGAGCAACGGCATCGTCAATTAAAGTATAAAAATATTCAATTCCTAATTGATCAAACTTATTCTTGTATTCCTCATCAAATATTTTCTGGAAAATATCCTTAAAGGTATGGTCATATTTTTTGGATATGGTGTCCTTCGTAGCAAACCAAATATCTTGTTCTGTGGAAATGGCATACCCAAAGCATGCTCTTGCAAAGCTTTCAATAGACTTGTCTGTATTATGAATACCCTGTAATACACCCACTCCATTAAATGTATGGATCAACTCTCTTGTTTCAGTACCATTCAATGAAGTAAATACAAGTTCTGCACGGCCCGGTCCTTCTACTCTGATTTCTGAATTTTTATATATATCACCATAAGCATGACGTGCAAGCGTAATAGGCTTTTTCCAATTTTTTACACATGGCTCTATACCATTCACAACAATGGGAGCTCTGAAAACTGTACCATCCAGTATTGCACGAATGGTTCCATTGGGGCTCTTCCACATTTCCTTCAGATTATACTCGTTCATTCGTGCAGCGTTAGGGGTAATGGTTGCACATTTAACAGCTACACCATATTTGAGTGTAGCGTTAGCTGAATCAACTGTAACCTGATCATCCGTTTCATTTCTATATTCCAGACCTAAATCATAATACTCTGTTTTCAAATCTATATAAGGAAGTAGCAGCTCCTCCTTAATCATTGTCCAGAGTACTCTTGTCATCTCATCTCCGTCCATTTCTACTAGCGGTGCTGTCATCTGAATTTTATTCATCTTATCCTCTTTCCTATATTTATTCTATTTGTTTTGATCTGATGGTAGCTTTCTTTCATACGCTTCATGAAGTCCACCTTTAACCATGTTTTCATAGGCATTAATCATATGCTGATGAGCTAATATTTCTGCATTGTCAGCATCCTTTGCCTTTATGGCTTCCATAATCTTTTCATGTTCCTTGTTGGATGCAGTTCCACGGGTAACCTGGGAAAGCGTTTTTCTTCTTACCCTAAGTACATATTCGTGGAAGTCTTTTAGATGGTGTTCCAGCATCTTGGAATTACAAGCTTCATACATGATATCGTGAAACCGGTTGTCCAGTTCTGTCAGCTGTTCCAAATGCCCTTTTTCTGCATGGAATTTAGCCAAATAAACATTCTCCTCCATCTCCTCTAGCTTTTCATTGCTTATATACTCAGTTGCCCAACGTGCACATAACCCTTCCAGAAGAGAACGAATCATATAGATATCTTTTACATCCTTTTCAGTGATTCCGGTAACATAAGCTCCCTTATTGGGAATAATTTGTATTAATCCCTCCAACTCAAGCTGCCTGAACGCTTCTCTTACCGGAGTTCTACTGACGCCCAAATCTTCTCCAATAGCAACTTCTCTCAGTTCCTCATGATCCTCATATTTACCGCTTAAGATATCCTCTCTTAACTTATGGAATACACGACCACGTAGGGAGTATTTATCTGTTACTTCCTGCTTTACATCATAATCTTTCACAATATGCCCTCCAGACATTTTGACCGAATCTTACTTTAGGGTAAGATTCAGTTTTCTGCACGCTTTTTTTATGGTCTTCACCAATTCTTCATCAGTTAATACCGTAACTCGCCCTCCTGCGTACTCTTCATCCACCCATTCTTTGACTTCCTTCACCAATTCACTGTTCTTGTCAACCATCTGATCCGCTTTTAGTTTGAAATAGGAATTCATCCAGAGGGCAATACCAGCCAGACCGGAAGTATTGGAAATAGCACAAAGCGCCGGCCTGCTTAAAAACTTTTCTGTATCGAAAATATTATAAATCTCTTCATCTTTTAGTAACCCATCTGCATGAATACCGGCTCTTGTTACATTAAAATTTTTACCTACAAAAGGAGTTCTCTCAGGAATATGATATCCAATCTCTTTTTCATAATACTCAGCCAATTCGGTAATCACAGTGGTATCCATTCCATTTAAGTCACCACGTATTTGTGCATATTCAAATACCATAGCTTCCAAAGGTGTATTTCCGGTTCGCTCTCCAATTCCAAACAAAGAGGTATTAACACCTGAACAACCATATAACCATGCCGTGGTTGAATTAGAAACAGCTTTATAAAAATCATTATGTCCATGCCATTCAATATTTTCATGAGGTACACCTGCATGGGTATGGATGGCATATATGATTCCCTGTACACTCCTGGGTATAACTGATCCCGGATAATTTACTCCGTATCCCATGGTGTCACAGGCACGTACTATAATAGGAATTTTATATTGTTCCTGAAGCTTCATTAATTCCACACAAAATGGTACAACATAACCATAAATGTCGGCACGGGTAATATCCTCCAGATGACATCTTGGGCTGATTCCCTCCTCCAGACACTCTTTGATCACACTTAAATAATGATCCATTGCCTGTCGTCTTGTCATTTTAAGTTTCAGGAATATATGATAATCAGAGCAGCTAACCAGAATGCCTGTTTCCTTCATTCCAATCTCTTTCACAAGCTTAAAATCTTCTTTACTTGCTCTGATCCAGCTTGTTACCTCTGGAAACTGATATCCTCTTTCCATGCATTTATAAACAGCATCCCTGTCCTTCTTACTGTATAAGAAAAATTCTGATGCACGAATCATTCCATTAGGGCCACCAAGTCTATGTAAATAATCATAAATAGTCACAATCTGATCAGTGGTATAAGGAGCCCTGGACTGTTGACCATCTCGAAAGGTTGTGTCAGTGATCCAGATTTCTTTGGGCATATTATTAGGTACAATTCTATCATTAAAGGGTATCTTTGGTATTTCTGAATAGGGAAACATATTTCTAAAGACATTTGGCTTTTGTACATCATCCAAAATGTACATATGCTCTTCAATTTCCAGCAAATTATTTCTGTTGTTCATATTCACCGGTCGGTTCTGGAATGCATCATTTTCTCTCATACCTAATCCCTCTTTCCGAAAGTACACCCTTATACAGTATTCACTTCCTATAGATTAACAAAACAAATCCTCGTATAATTGTATACAATCATACGAGGTATGTCAATAGCTTCCAAAAAATTTATCCTTCCATCATTCTGGCAATGTTAATCATGCCCCATCCCTGCTGATACCATGGCTCCTTCAAATCATCAGCTGCATAGAGCAATTTCCTTTTTGCTGTTTCATTATCATATTCAGGGTGCTTCTGAAGCAATAATGCCAGTGCACCTGAAACGATGGGGGTAGCCATGGAAGTTCCACTTTTTGCAATATAAGCATTGTGGTAATTGTTTTTACTGACTTTGAATTTTCCGTTACAGGAAATAATTTCTGTTCCAGGTGCTACTATATCAGGTTTTCTAATGGTATCAAATTTCCCTCCTCTGGCGGAATAAGATGCACAACGATTATTCTTTTCTATAAAAAACGAGCCATCATTACAACCTACTGTTATCAGACTAGGACTTCGACCGATTCTTGATAAGGACTCACATTCCGGACCATTATTTCCTGCTGCGCAAACTACCAGCAGCCCTCTCTGCCAGGCACTTTCCAGTTTCTTCTTTAGTATACTCTCTTTATCCACATTCATTTGTCCACCAATACCAACAGATACATTCAAAATTCTAATATGGTATTCATCCATATTTTGCAATACCCAATTGATACCATTCAGCATTGAATCCAACGCTCCATCCCCTTTATCATCCAGGACCTTACCCACTACTAGCCCAGCTTTGGGGGCTATTCCTCTGTATCTCCCGGATGATAACGCGCCATCTCCACAGGCTATGCCACACACATGGGTTCCATGCCCACTATCATCATAAGTTTCTTCTTTTCCTTTTGTAAAGTCTTTAAATGCAAGGATTCTATCTACAATATCCGGATGTTTTGCTACTCCGGTATCAAGCACAGCAATTGTGATATTCTTACCACCTCCGGCCTGTACAGTATCTCTACATCCAATTTGTCCCCTGACTCTGTACATAAAAGAAAGCTCCGGTTTTTTTTATCATATGCCGGGGCTTTCTTATTGTTTCTTCTTTATAAATAATACTGCAATCGACATAAAAGTGAGTCCTATTGACATAATCCATTTCGGATGAATTCTGTCTCCTGTATCAGGAGAGGCATCCAGTTGATCGAAAGAGGTGATAACAGTACCGTCTCCTTCTACTGCTCCCTCTGCATAAACACTGGTTCCATCACTGCTCACATTTACAAAGACAAATGGTGATAGATGGTTCAAAGAAAATGTAAATTCATGATCTTCTCTCGTGTATGGAATGTTCTCTAATTGTCCATTTCTGTCAACTGTTAAAATGCGAACGCTTCCATTACATATGAAATCAGGTAAATCTACTGTCATTTTAAGCATCTGTTTACCAGTTTTCGTTATGGGAACACCAGTTTTGTTATCAATTAGATGGATCTGTACACATACAATATTTTCCGGCAGAGTCTCTCTATAAACCTCCTCATAACCCTTATTAACTGCTTCATAAGCATCTTCACTATCTTCTACCAATAAAGAATAAGAGCCTGTATTCCCTTCCAACAAAACATCGTGAACATCAGTTAATACACTACTGTTGTTCTCAACCAAAATATTTCCTTCGGTATCTTGCTTCTCCTGTCCAAATACAGTGATATTTTCTTTTCCTGTTACTTGATAAGTTTTACTATCAATCGTGATATATTCCGGTATATATGTACTTGAGAATTCTTCTTCGGTTAAAGTAGTGGCAAGGCAGGTTAAGATGCCTTTATCACGGGAACTGATATAAGCAATCACTCCCTTAAATCCATTTCCATCAGTATCTAAAACTGTACCTTCTAAGTCCTGTACCTTCATACGCTTATCTACGATTGCAAAGACGGTATCTCCCAACAGATATTTCCTTGCAGATTCATTGGATAATCTTTCAGCAGTAAGTTCATAACATGGTTTGGGCAACTGCTCCTTTTGATCAAACACTACCACCTTGGAAGATTCCCCTACATTAGTTTGGGAGAAATCAAAGCTCGCCAAGCCAATATATTCCACATTTTCACCAACATGAGCAGATTCCAGTACACATCCACTAAAGGCTCTGTCTCGGATGATTCTCACATGATTCCCGCCTGTGACTGACTCTAAATTCATACAGTTACGAAATGCATCTTCCCCTACCTCAATAACGGAATCGGGTAGAAATACAGAAAGAATGGTATTGTTATCTGCAAACGCTTGCGGTCCTATTCTTTTCACAGTATCAGGAATTTCAATATTCCCACCATTTCCTCTGTAGGCCAGAAGAATTCCATCCCCAACAATCAAGAAGTCCTCCATCCCATTTCCCTTCAGCCAATTTTTAAGCCACATGGATTTAGCAAAGGCTTCCGGTGCAATGGATACTACAGAAGAAGGAATAGAAACCTCTCGCAAATAATCACAATGATAAAATGCACCATATCCAATTGTAGTCACTCCCGACGGTATTTGTACTTGATCGATATTGCTTCTGGCAAATGCAAATTCCCCAATCTCAGTTATTCCTTCTGGGAAATCATAGGTAGCTATATTCTTACTTTGGTAAAAGGCAAGATCAGAAATAATACTATCGAATGCAACTGTATACTTAGGAATTTCAGTTCCCTTCCTTAATCCATCGTTTACCAGGGATTCTATAGAGCCCCCGCTGACAGAATCCGTTTGATTCACATTACCATATACTGCCTGATTAGAATTGTCTATGAAAAAGACTGCCCGATTCCCAACAACATAGGTACTAGCCAGAACATTTCCTGTTTCTGTCTCATTTTCCTTTGGTACAGTATCTACGTTCTCATTATCCTTTTCCGTTTCCGATTGGACAACATGAGAGGTATCCTCATATTCTGCTTGATTCTTTTCCTTAAACGTTTTATTAAACTGATAAGCCACAGTTCCTTCCTCAGCTGAAATAACCAATTTACTGCAGCCATCAAAAGCAGTTTCATGAATAGCAGAAACTGATTCAGGTATTTCTGCTGTCACAAGATTCACGCAATCGGAAAATGCTTGTAAGCCAATGGTATTTACTGAGTAGGGAATGGTAATTCCAGTCAGGGACTTACAATTGGCAAAGGAATAATCCGGAATCTCTTTTAAATTACTGCTAAGGGTGATTCCTTTCAGGTTCTCACAATTCCAAAAAGCATATTCAGCTATATCAGATACTGTAGAAGGCATTGTGTATGTTTCCTTTTCTCTAGTAGGAAGCATGAGGAAAAATTTTGTTTTATCTTGATTATATAGACATCCATCCTCTATTGTGAACGAAGCATTAGTCTTGGGAATTGTGACAGTCTCCAAAGAAGAACAATTTGCAAAAGGACCAATCCCCAGTTTATGCAGACTGGTACCAAAGTCCACCTTTCTCAGGGATGTACAGTCACCAAAAACACCATTTCCCAACTCTTCTACTGAATCAGGCAATTTGATTTCTTTTATTCCACTACAGCCCGCAAATGCTCTGTATGAAATATCTGTTACTTTATTTCCTTTAAACTGGATTGTCTCTATTTCAGTATGATCAGCAAATGCTTCTTCCCCAATGGTCTCAACGGATGCAGGAACAGACACGGTTTTAGCCGTGCCTGTATATTTAACCAGTATTGTACCATTCATTTGGAAGTCCGCATCAGTAGAAACAGATGCTGTATCTGCAATGACCGTTTCTACCGGTATCTGCGTTACAACAAAAGCCAATGCTAAAAGCAGGACACTCAGTGAAATCTTAAGTAACCTCTTCATACTGCTTCTCCCTGTATATTACAGTTTATGCTTTCACTAAAATATTCTTACCAGACTTATCACGTTTTACAAACAGAACTACAGCCAGGCAAGTAAGGCCAATGACAATGAACCACTTGGGTTGGATGTCTCCTGTTTTAGGTGAACTGTCAGTTACTCCTACTGATTCCAGATTACTTGTATTGACATAAATAACATAAGGCGAGAAATGCTCGGCGGTGAAATTAATGCATGCTGTACCATCAATTGTAGTAAACTTTGGTGTCAGCTTATCCAGTTCATCATTCACAACACCTGCAACCTTATTATTTCCTGCATAAGAAGCCATAGAATCCGGTAACGGTAAGGTGATATTTATAGAAAACCCGGTTGTATCGGTTATTTTTGTCTTTCCCGTTGAATCATAAAGGGAAATATCCATTGGAAAATACTTAATGTTATCCAAGCTTCCATATTCATTCATTAAGGCTTTTACAATTGACTCAGTTGCTGTTGCATTTTCCGATACCTTTATCACAAAATTATCGGAAGAACCATTTACTGTAGCCGATACCACTCCCGTATTGGACAATCCATTTTTATCTATCACAATTACTGTGCCGCTATTGTTACCACTATTTGCTGTTACACTGGGAACCGTTGACGACCCTGTACCACCACCGGTAGCTGTCTTATTGATAAAGTTAGCGGTTACGGTTGTATTCGCTGCCGGCATTACCATTGTGGTAGCTGCAACTGATGTGCTAGCAAACTTAATGGTGTTGTTGTCCGTTGTCCATTTACTAAACTCCTGTGTCTTAGCAGGCTCATCAGCCAGAATAATCACTGTTGCTCCTGCTACATAACTACCGGAACCACTACCATTTTTCACAGTCAAGGAATAAAGCGTACTTGCATTGTTATTACCGCTTACTGTAGGTCCGCCGTTATTCGTTCCATTTCCATTACCGGTCCCGGAGCCACTTCCGCTACCGGTTCCTGTAGTATTTTTTTCGTATTGTGCATAACAATCAAAATCCTTAGTTACATTTGTAATAGCTGGTCGCCATCCCGTAAAAGTATATCCGGTTCTAACTGGAACTTGAGGTGGAATTGCATCTTCTCCGGATACTATCTTTTGGGTATAAAGAACAGCATCATTATAATCAATAAACCTGACTGTATACTTGGTATCTGCTGAATCTATCTTGGTATACTGGGCAACCACATCAGTGTCCTTACTGATTGCAGTAAAATTAGGTAACCAGCCGTTAAAGGTATATCCAGCTCTTATTGGGGATGCCGGTGCAACTGCACTTTGACCAATCAAGACCTTCTGGCTATCAAGAACCTTACCGTCATAGTCCCAAAAAATGACTGTAAATGTGGTAGATACCGGCTTTTCAGTAGTCTTAATGCTTTCAAATTCTTTAGCATATGTTTCTGCTGCACTTCCCGGTTCACAATAAAACTCAATAATATTATATTTTCCCACTACATTCGCATTTTGCTCTGTATTGAATGCCAAAGGATCAATAAAGGTTACACTACTTGGGACATCCAGATATCTTAAATTGCTATCCCCAAAAGCATACTTACTGATTGATTTGCAACTTGTGGGCAAATTGGTGGAATACAGGCTTGTGGTATTAGCAAATGCTCTTTCCGGAATAGCTGCTACGGAGGAAGCGGATAAATCCACAGCGCCAATACCTTCACAATCCATAAAGGCTTCTTTTGCAATACTACTCACTCCAGATACTTCAGCACTGGCTACTGAGCTTGGTGTATTTACTGTCTTGCCTCTGCTTTCCAGACATTGCACAATTAAATCTTTCTTTCCATCCTTTAATCCATAAATGATTGCAGACTCTGTCTTAAAATAAGGTCCTCCGGAAAAATTAACATCCTCTATTATCGGACAATCCTTAAAAGGCCTTAACCCCATTGCCGAAACTGTAGATGACAGGTTTACATCAGTTAGCAATGCATTATTACAGAAAGCATAATCTCCAATGCTGCTACCACCACCGGTCATGTTGAGTGTCTTTAACACAGAATCAGAACCACTCTTTGTTTCGGGAACCGTGTAAGCATATGCAAAAGCATAATCATCAATTCTTTCTGCTGCACCACTTAAATTGATGGTATGAAGTAACTTACAGCCGGTAAATGAATATGGTTCTATTTTATTAATATCTGTCAGTGTGATTGACTGGATATTGTTATCTGCACTTTGTCCTGTCACTTTCTCTACGACATAGGTTCCGTCAGCTTGCTTTACCCCTTTGACTCCAGAAAACAATCCGGTAGCAATCGCATTCACTCCTGAAGGTACGTTCAGTTTGAGTGCCGCATTTATAATCTGCCACTGATAATCCGTAACTTTTGTACTTTTATTCACTATATATTCTTTATATTGGGTAATAGCTTCGCTTGCTGCAGCTTCAAAATCTGCTGTCATGTAAGGATATGCACCTTGTTTATATTTTGTTTTTGCTTCCACTTCTGCATAAGTAGGATAATCAATCAGTGTTGCTGCCCCTTCACCGGTATCTGCATTCACCACATACTTGATCTCCAGATTGGTAGGCCATCCACTGTAATAGGTAATATAGGATTTGGTCTGCTGTCCGGCATTAATGGTACTGGAAGCATTCATGGCATAATCGAAAGGTACAATACCCTTTCCTACTACGCCAGTAAAAGACAACTTCGGAGATAAATCTTCAGTAAGGAATTTCATAGTTTTGCAATCTGTGGCATGAACTCCCTCTACCTTTTGCGTTGCAAATGCATCTGTTCCAATATAGGTGATATTTGCAGCATTTGCAAATATGACATCCTTTAAATTATGACATCCCTTAAAAGCACTATCATTGATTTTTGTAACTGTGGCAGGAATCGTAATCTTATTTAGGAAGCAGTTACCGGAAAAACTTCCTGAATTAATAGCAGATATGCCATATGGGCCAATTGCAGCAGGGATATTCACTTCTGTAACCGGTTTATTCATATTAAATAATAATAACTCATTGTTGGAATTGACTTGATAAGTCAATTCCGCACTGGAACCATCAACAGCTTGCTCTATCTTAATCATCTCATAACAGTCTCTGTCAGAATACTTAAAAGCAATCGCATTGGCTTTCGTATAGGTATGTGTGGCAGAATCCCCTGCACACTCAAAGTAGAAAGTCTCTGCAATATCACTTTTAAAATGATCCACTGTATAGTTTGTGGTTCCACCAAAGGTGGTATAAGGGCTTTGTACTGTAATACGGCGCAATGCATTACATCCCTCAAAATTATTGATATTTACAACATCCGTAGAGCTGCTAATGGATTCCGGCATAGTTACGCTTGCCAACGAAGTACAGCCCTTAAAAACGGAATATCCCATTCGGGATAAGGTGACATTTTTTCCGGCCTGCGCACCTGATAAATCCAGTACCCCGCCAGTACCTTCACTTCCCAATCTGCTACATCCTTCAAAAGCATGATCATAAATAGAGGTAACACTTGCAGGTATTATAAATCCTGCTAAGGCTCTACAGTTTAAAAAGGTATAATCTGATATATATTGAAGTCTGGATGTGAAATCTATGCCGATACTATTCATATTGACACAATTGGCAAATGCATATTTACCTACCTCGGTTAATCCATTACCCAACTGAATCGACTCAAGACCGGTACATCCATAAAAGGCATAATTTCCAATACCCATAAGGCTGTTTCCTACAACCAGGGTCTTAATATTACTTTCATTAGAAAAAACGCCATTTGCCGGAGATGTATTAATCTCACCACTTGGTTCTGCAATCACCCATTCCTGAACCGCCCCATCAGAGGCACTTAAACTGGTATTTGCGGTCAGGGATTGGTTTCCAATATACATGACCGTAATATTTTTGATCCACTGCTCACTACTGCTTTCAGTTTTGATATATATTCCTGCGTCATTTCTGTAATAAAAATTTGCAAGATCCAGTGTACTCCAAGTACTATAATCTGCATAATAGCATGGTTTATAGGTTGCAACAGCAGAAATATAATCATTACCCGATACATCTTTGCTATGAATATCAGGGGTAGCCTGATAATACAAAGGTTTCTGTGTCTTGCTAACCGCAACATATCCTGTCCTGGTTCCTTGATTTTCGCTGTACTTAGTAAACGCATCTACTGTATCAGGTATAGCCAGATAGTTATTGGTCAGGTTTCCCGCATTATATCCTAAAATAACAGCAATTTTATCCGGGCTTGTACTGGATGCATTCACGAATGCAAACTGATAAGTACCATCTCCTGTGGTATAGATGGTTTTACAGTCTTGTGGCACTACCGGTATCACCGTATTCTTTATTCCTATTTCATTATCCCACAAGTACTTGGTATCATCAGCGGCACTTACCTCCGGAACAGGTATGGCTGCTATAAGTAATGCCGTAATCAGGCATACAACACCCATCGTTTTACGTATTCTTCTCCGCATTCTGATATTCGATCTTTTCGACTTATTTTTAGCCATAATGCATCTCCTTCAAATGGTGCGTTCATCAGTGCATCTACTTCGTTTTTTTTGCTACAACAACAAAACGTCCATAATCCGTAAAATAATCGCAGGTTGACAGTGTTAATAGCTGGTCACCAAATTCTGCTGTTGCCCCGGTTTCATATAATGACATATCTGTCATTTCACTCATATAAGAATTGAACTCTATTTCAGAATTCGCTTCTATAAACTGATAGTATTTAAAAATGATTTTGCTTTCTTCAAAGATCTGTGACCGAAACACAAACATGACTTCATAGGTTCCCTTTTCATATATGGTATCAAACTGTATGTACTTATGCTCTTTATAAAAATCTTCTGAACTGTATTTCACCAGCTGTCCAAACATTCTTCCGCTTTGCATGTGGTGTCCATATATAATGAGATTAGTACTCCTTGGAAGAATACTACAATCCTTATCCAAAAAAATACTGCCATTCTTATCCTGTTCCTGATCAAAATTATGATCTAAATAGTATTCATTATTTCTAGTCTGTAAAACAGGATAATCTATATATGTATCGTCAATTTTTATCCATCCAATTAGCTTTTTGTTCAAACTATAAAGAGTTTTATACTCATCCAGTATATCCGGCACAACAATCTCCTGATCATCATAATGAATGACAGCAGTTTCAGATGTAACAGAAAGGTTGTTCTCTACACCCTTTAAGTTTTGTTGGATGCTAGCATAATCATCCAGCCTCTTGGTCTGATATGTGTATATTCCTATGTAAATAAAACATCCGCTGGCAACCAGAGTACAGAATGATAAAATGAACTTTCGGATTTTTTCTCTCTTTTTGAGCTCATTGAGAATGCTATCCTGCATCTGTTTATCGTAATCCTCCAGATGTACATCCTTCTTTTGTGGGCTTCCTTTTTTTGCTACTTTAAATGTCTTTGTTTTGACTTTTTTCTGCTCTACAAGGTTTTCTTTCCTTTTTTTATAGAACTCTTCCATTTCTTCCAGAAAATCCAGTCCTATAATGGTTCTGAAACGATACTTTTCTGCCTTCATATCCCTGATGAGACGTTCTTGCTCTTCGATTCGGGCCAAATCATATCGCTTCTTCACTTGTTCAATCAACTCTGCATCTTTACATGCTGCTTCATAATCTGCAGTTGTTCTAAACTGCCGTCCTAATACTCTAAGTTTACCAGTATTCATTTTTAGTACCTATTATTCACATCATTTTCCCAATTTTATTTATACACTATCTATTTTACTATATATTGAAATATTATCAAGTGTTTTCACTACAGATTGTAGTTAAGTTTTCAAAAAATGGAACATAAAATATTTTAAAAAAATGGAAACATTGACATGCTAACTTACATAAGATAAATCATAATAAAACCTGGAGGCACTAAAATGAGTGACTTGACCGCTACCAATTGTGGATGTTCAAACAACAACAACGGATGTGGAAGTGGAAACGGATTTAATGGTATTTGGATTATCCTTCTGCTTTGCTGCTGTGGTGGTAATGGCAATGGAATGGGTATCCTTGGTGGAAACAGTGGATGTGGCAGTGACAACAACAATAGTTGTGACTTTCTAATCTGGATTCTCCTTCTTTCCTGTTTATGCGGAAACAACAATTCCTGCTGCTGATTACAAAAGCCCATACACATTATTTATGCGAGCAGGCTCTTTTACAGAGCCTGTTCTACGCATACTTAAACACAATTTTTCATATGATTAAGAAAATACATGTCAGGAGTGCGATTTATGGCAGACAAAATACAAGCTTTTGATACATTATTTACCAATAATCATATTCAAATGTATAAAATTCTACTTCCTTATTTCGAGTCGGATATTCAGAAAAAGTTGGCTGTATATATCAAATACATGGAATTTGAGTACACCAGTACTTATATTAAGCTTCATCCATACGCATATACGCCAAAAGAGAATGCTCCCGACACAAATGGCTTACTTCAGGAAATACTACCATTTTGTGCAGGTGATGAAAAAAATCGGCTGAACAAACTGATGGATATGGTTAATAACATGAAAAATGCCCAAGATATGATGGAAACACTAAATACAATGAAAGAACTCTTTCCAGACGGTTTTTCGTTTGATGGAGATATGGATATGATGAAGATGTTTAGTCAGATGGAGGGTTTCAATGGAAAATAGACCTGAATGGATGAATGATTCTCTGGTTAAAGACATGGATGAAAAAAAGTTGCAATTTCTCAGTGAACTTGTCCTTGGTGGAAAAGGGAAAAGTCAAAAAGAAGTGATGCCATATATGATGCTTAAGCTAAAGCAGGCAAAATCAGACAACCTCACGTTTAGTTCTTCAGACATCACAGCGGTAATCGCAGCCATCAAGAATCACAGTACACCGGAAGAAATGGAACAAATAAACAATATCATGAAAAAAGCGTCGAAAAAATAAAATCGACGCTTTTTTAATCATCATTTCCAAATACTTATTTCTCTATTCCTATCAATCAGGGCTTCACTACAAAATTGATAATTCTTCCCGGTACATAAATTTCTTTGATTATGGTTCCGGTCAGTTTGTTACCAAGCGTTTCTTTTGCTTTTGATAAAGCGGTATCCTTTTCCTCATCTTTACTGATGAAAATCGTAGCTTTGGTTTTCCCATTGATCTGGATTGCCACTACTATTGTATCCTCTACTATCAATGATTCATCATATTCCGGCCATTTTTCAAATGCCAGCGTATTTTGATGTCCTAAGATACTCCATATTTCCTCACATATATGGGGACAAATACAGGAAAGCATTTTGATAAATCCTTCTGCGAATTCTTTAGGACACCTGCCCACCTTGTAACCTTCATTTACAAAAATCATCATCTGACTGATTGCTGTATTAAAGCCCAGGGACTCAAAGTCCAAGGTGACTTTCTTTACCGTCTGATAATAAATCCTGGTTAACTGATCATCATTATCTGTAGTCAGATTCTCTTCCCGGGTAAAGAAGTTCCATACACGGTTGATGAAACGTCTTGCGCCAAGAACATTGCTCTGATTCCATGGTTTAGATACCTCAAGAGGGCCCATGAACATTTCGTATAACCTCAATGTATCTGCTCCATATTCATTCACAATATCACTTGGGTTTATTACAAATTCAGGGAAACGTTTCCCCATCTTTATCCCATTTTCACCAAGTATCATGCCTTGATGAACCAGTTTTTTATAGGGTTCCTTAACCGGTGATAGCCCTTTATCATAAAGATAGCGGTTCCATATTCTGGAATAAATCAGATGTCCTACTGCATGTTCCGGACCGCCGATATACAAATCCACAGGCATCCAGTGCTTTAACAGTTCGTAATCTGCAAACTCCTTGTCATTGTCTGGGTCGATATACCTCATATAGTACCAGCTGGAACCTGCACTTCCGGGCATGGTGGCAGTTTCCCTTACGCCTTTAATTCCATTTTTATCATATTGTTTCCACTCTACGGCATTTTCCAAAGGAGCCTTTCCATTCTTACCTTTGTAATCCTCTAATACAGGTAATACCAGTGGCAATTCATCATCCTCAAGGGAATGAATTTCACCATCCTGCGTATATACCACAGGAACCGGTTCTCCCCAATATCTCTGTCTGGCAAAAATCCATTCACGGAAATGATAATTAACCTTTCTCCTGGCAATTCCAAGGCCTTCCAGTTTTCTGGTAATGGCTTCTTTTGCTTCCTCCACAGTCAGTCCTGTAAATTCCTGGGAATTCATGAGTTTACAACCTTTCCCCAGATATTCTCTTTTTTCAAAGGCTTTTTCGCTTACATCCCCACCCTCAATAACCTGAATCATGGGAATATGATGTGCCATGGCATATTCAAAATCTCTTTGATCATGGGATGGAACAGCCATTACAGCACCGGTACCATAGTTCGCCAGCACAAAATCACCAATAAATAATGGAACCTCCTTACCGTTTACCGGATGAATTGCATATAACCCCTCTAAAAGACAACCGGATTTGGTTTTATTCAGTTCTGTTCTGTCCATGTCATTTTTCATTAATGTTTCTGCTACATATGCTTGTACTTCTTCTTTATTTTCCACTCTGGGCATCAAATCTTTCACGATCTTACAGTCAGGAGCCAGTACCATAAAGGTGATACCATAAATGGTTTCAATACAGGTAGTATAAATGGAGAAATCACCACCACCCACAATTTTGAAGTCCACTTCAACGCCTTCTGACTTACCAATCCAGTTTCTTTGAATCTCCTTGGTAGATTCCGGCCAGTCAATCTCATTCAACCCATCCAAAAGCTTTTCAGCAAAAGCAGCCTGGTCAATTACCCATTGTTTCATGTTCTTCCTGACAACCGGATATCCACCTCGTTCAGATTTACCATCTATGACTTCGTCGTTAGACAAAACGGTACCGAGTTCTTCACACCAGTTAACCGGCATGTCAACTCTCTTAGCATAGCCATCCTTATATAACTGTTTAAAAATCCACTGTGTCCATTTATAAAATTGGGGATCACTGGTTGCAAGCATCTTAGTCCAGTCATAATCAAATCCCAGTTCCATCAGCTGTTTTGAGAATGTTTCAATATTCTCTGCTGTAAATCCGCTGGGATGATTTCCAGTACTGACTGCATATTGCTCCGCTGGCAGACCAAAAGAATCATATCCCATGGGATGCAATACATTATATCCCTGCATTCTTTTCATTCTGGACATAATATCAGTAGCTGTATATCCTTCCGGATGTCCCGCATGAAGACCTACACCGGATGGATATGGGAACATGTCCAGCGCATAATATTTTGGCTTGCTGAAATCCCATACATCAGTCTTGAAGGTCTCATGTTCCTTCCAGTATTTCTGCCATTTTTGTTCAATTTCTTTTGGATTGTATACCCTTTCCATCTTGATACCTCCTGTAAGCATATAAAAAACCTTTCATCCCTACCTCCAGAGACGAAAGGAATCATCCATTCGCAATCATTCATAAATTCTGAACTTATGATAGCGAATACCTTTCATTTTGTCAAGCAAAAAAACTGTCATCCCCAAAATGGAAATGACAGTTTTATCATTACAATCTGGAAAAAGCAACCTCATTATGCTTCTTCTGTACTGGATACCTTATCCGTTCTTGCCGCAACTTCTTTTTCCTGTACATCAGAAGGTGCCTGTTCATAGCGGGAGAATTCATAAGAATACTCTCCTCTGCCTCCTGTCATGGAACGCAGATCATTGCAATACCCAAATAACTCACTCATGGGTATATCAGCTTCTATTACCTGCTTACCACTCGTTAATGGATTCATTCCAAGTACTCTTCCCCTGCGCTTGTTTAAATCGCCCATGATATCACCGGTATAAGAATCCGGTACAACAACCTTCAGTGAAGCAATCGGTTCTAGCAAAACAGGACCTGCTTCCATAAAGCCTTTTTTGAACGCCTGTATCGTAGCCATTTTAAAGGCCATTTCGGAAGAATCCACAGGATGATAGGATCCGTCGTATAGTACAGCCTTTACACCAACTACCGGATAGGCAGCCATAGGTCCTTTCTGCATTGAATCCTGAAGACCCTTATCAACTGCGGGATAAAAATTCTTTGGTACCGCTCCCCCTACAACCTCCTGCGTAAACACATAAGGAGAATCCAGATCTCCTGAAGGAGAAAAGCGCATCTTTACATGACCATATTGTCCATGTCCGCCGGACTGCTTTTTGTACTTATATTCCACATCTGAGTTTTTACGAATGGTCTCTTTGTATGCCATTTTAGGTTTGGATAATTCCACTTCTACTTTATATTCATTTAGGAGTCTGCTTACCACAACCTCCAAATGCTGGTCCCCCATACCATATAAAAGAGACTGACTGTTCTCTCCATCATTAACCACTTTTAAAGTAATATCCTCATGTGTCATCTTTTGTAAAGCCTGGGATATTTTGTCCACATCTCCTTTATTCTTGGGCTTAAAGCGCAGATAAGTGTATGGAGTAGAGAAATCACATTTGCCAAACTTAATGGTGGTTGCTTTTGTAGATAAGCTATTGCCAGATCTGGCTGCTGTCAGCTTGGCGAGTGCTCCGATGTCGCCGGCATGCAGCTCAGGGACCTCAATCGGCTTGTTTCCCTGAAGGACATACAGCTTTCCTATTTTTTCTTCAATATCACGATCAATATTATAGATCAGATCATCTGTCTTAATTACTCCGGAATTTACCTTGATCAGTGAATATTTCCCTATAAATGGATCTACAATGGTCTTCCAGATATAGGCTGATTTTGCTTTGGAGAAATCATAATCAGCATAAAAAATCTCATTTGTTTTCATATTGATGCCTGCCACCTGTCTGTTTTCAGGGCTGGGCGTATATTTAATAATATCATCTAATAATGTATAAACACCCTGGCACAAATTGTTGGATCCCATGCTCATCGGAACGATATTGCATTCACAGACATTGGTCCTGATTGCCGCACGTATTTCAGCTTCGGAAAATGTTTCTCCACCAAAATAACGTTCCATCATCTCTTCACTTGTTTCAGCCACAGCTTCCATTAAGGTATCTCTGCAGAGCTGTAAGTTAGCTTTATTGTATTCGGGTATATCACATGGCACAACCTCTTTGCCCTGCCATCTGTTCCCGGTCTCGGAAATGACATTCACATAACCAACAAATTTCTCATTCTCTCTGATTGGAAGATGAAAGGGTGCCATCATCTTTCCATACTTAGCAGTCATATCCTCTACAATCTGCCTAAAGGACGCATTGTCGACATCCATATTGGTTACATACACAAATCTGGGTAATTTATATTTCTCACATAATTCCCATGCCTTTTCAGTACCAACCTCCATACCAGATTTACCATTTACCACAATGATTGCTGCACCTGCTGCACTGACTGCCTCTTCTACTTCCCCCACAAAGTCAAAGTAACCGGGTGTATCAAGGATATTAATTTTGTAGCCTTCCCACTCGATTGGAATCACAGAAGTGGAAATGGAAAACTGACGTTTCTGTTCCTCTTTGGTATAGTCACTTATGGTATTTCCATCACTAATTTTTCCCATTCGTGAAGTAAGACCAGCCATATATCCCATTGCCTCAGCCAAACTTGTCTTCCCTGAGCCGCCATGTCCAAGCAAAACTACATTTCGAATCTTGTCTGTTGTGTAAACTTTCATAATCGATACGTCCTTTCTTCATTATTGTAGGTATATTTTACTAAATTATCTAACATATTACAATATATATCCATCAATTTACACATACTTTTATTATTATTTGTAAATTCTTT
This sequence comes from Lachnospiraceae bacterium, assembly GCA_035271185.1. GTDB lineage: Bacteria > Bacillota > Clostridia > Lachnospirales > Lachnospiraceae > Acetatifactor. The sequence goes on from DATERV010000042.1 coordinate 21,668, forward strand.
CGTTTATTATCAGCTTACTTGCTCATTTAGGTACTTTATCACTTTAAAGTGCGGAATTTTATTGTTGACTTTCGCACTTTAAAGTGTTATATTACCAATAATTAAAAGGAGGATTTAAATCATGATTGTTGTAATGAAACCCAATGCTACACAGGAGAGTATTCAAGCAGTCATTAACTATATTGAACAGAATGGACTTTCTGTTCACCTTTCCAAGGGAGAAGAAGTAACCATTATTGGAATAGTTGGTGATAAATCCCGTTTATCCACTGAAAACCTTACCATTTATAAAGATGTGGATCATATTATGCCTGTAACAGAAAGTTATAAACTGGCAAGTAGAAAGTTTCATCCCGCACCATCCATTGTAAAAGTTGGAAACACTGCTATTGGACCTGATAATCTGACCATTATAGCCGGTCCTTGTGCTGTTGAATCTGAAAAACAGTTAATGACCATTGCGCAGGAAGTTATAAAATCCGGCGCCACCATGCTGAGAGGCGGTGCCTATAAGCCCCGTACTTCTCCTTATTCCTTCCAAGGTCTTGAGGAAGAAGGCCTTAGATATATGAAAAAAGCCAAAGAAGAAACCGGTTTAAGCACCATTTGTGAGGTGGTCAGTAAGGAAGCCATTGATGCTGCCGTCAAATATGTGGATATGATACAGATTGGAGCACGCAACATGCAGAACTTTATACTGCTGAAGGAAGCCGGACGTTCCGGACTACCGGTTCTGTTAAAAAGAGGGCTTTGTGCCACCATAGAAGAATGGCTGAATGCAGCTGAATATATCATGTCAGAGGGAAATAACAATGTGGTTTTATGTGAACGCGGCATCCGAACCTTTGAAACAGCCACCAGAAATACGCTTGACTTAAGTGCTGTCCCAGTAATGAAGGAAAAAACCCATCTCCCCATCATTGTGGATCCCTCTCATTCAACCGGTGCATATAGATATGTTCCTTCTATGTCAAAAGCAGCAGTGGCATGTGGAGCAGATGGTCTGATCATTGAAGTGCATAACGATCCTTCTCATGCACTTTCTGATGGTCCTCAATCACTTACATTTGATCACTTCGCGACATTGACCAAAGAGCTGAAACCTTTCTGTGACGTGGTCGGAAGACAATTTAAATAGAGGTATATTATGTTACAATTCACTTGTGGATTTATTGGGCTGGGATTGATTGGCGGTTCCATTGCTAAAGCTCTGAAAGCATCAGATCCTTCCATTCATATCATCGCTTACGATACCAATAAAAATACACTGTTACAGGCATTACAGGATAAAACAGTGGATATCATTTCCGATACCATTGATGAGCGTTTTGGTACATGCGATTATATATTCTTATGTGCACCGGTTTCTCATAATGACGAGAATGTAGTAAAATTACAAAAAATAATATCTCCTGCTACTATTCTGACTGATGTTGGCAGTGTTAAAACACCTATCCATGAACATATTGCTGCTTTAGGATTATCCAGTCAGTTTATTGGCGGCCATCCAATGGCTGGTAGTGAAAGGACCGGTTACGTTAATTCCAAACCTCTTCTGTTGCAAAATGCATACTATATTCTGACTCCATCTGAGCAGACCGGTTATGATAAGATCATGGCCTATCAGAACTTAGTCAAAAAAATAGGTGCCATACCATTGGTTTTGTCTTATAAAGAACATGACTTTGTTACTGCAGGAATCAGTCATTTGCCGCATCTTATAGCCGCTACTCTGGTTAATCTGGTAAAGGAAACGGATTCAGAAGATGGTATTATGAAATTAATAGCTGCGGGAGGGTTTAAAGATATGACCAGAATAGCCTCCTCTTCACCCGTGATGTGGGAGCAAATCTGCATGACTAACTGTGAGAATATTAAAAGATTTCTATCTTTGTATATCAGTTCCTTGAATGAAGTGCAGGAAAGACTGGAATGCAATGATGAGCAATCCATTTATGAATTATTTAGTGGTGCCAGAACATATAGGGACAGCTTTATCAGTGCTTCCAGCGGTCCCATCAAGCGTATCTTTGATATGACTGTGGAAATCGCCGACAAGCCGGGTGCATTGGCTTCCATTGCTACTCTTTTAGCATCCCATACTATCAGTATTCGGAATATTGGCATCACCCATAACAGAGAAGCTGCTGAAGGAGCCATGCGTATAGAATTTTATGATGAAGATGCTATGCACAGAGCAGAAGAAATTCTATTACAGAATCATTATCAGATTATGACCGTTTAAAATCCAGGGCTTTCACCCTGGATTTTGTCTTATCTTCTTTTGTTCAATCATCCAAATGAAAAAAATGCAGAAAGCAGCTCCTGCCATCCCACCCAGTGTATCAATCATTACATCATATACACTGGCGCATCTGCCCGGAATATCATATTGATGCCATTCATCCAAAACTGCTGAAAGCAAAACCCAGATGACAGCAAACAGATAAGCTTTCCTTTTCTGCATATAGCAGTTGAGGATGCCCATCGTCAGAATACCCATTATGGCATACTCCGTAAAATGAGCGGCTTTTCGTAAAATCAATTCGCCACTTGAAGAAAGCCCTTGCGCATTCTGTTCAGACATATGTCCTCCGCTGAGATGACGAATGAATGTAACAATACCCTTCGTGATTCCCTTACTTAGAATGCTGGAAGTTTCTCCATTCTGAGCAGAAAACTGAAAAATGATCCTATATAGCAGTACCAGCAATAACCCCAATATCACTGTTGTAACCAGTTTCTTTTTAAAAGTCATCGTTCTTCTTCTATTGTCTGATATGTTTCAATTCTAAAGGCATCCATTTCAGGCATACCCACAAAAGTAGCACCATAGGAAATGGTATTTTCTAACTTTTCAATTCTTACGACTTCAAGAACTGCATGAAGCACTTCTTTGGTCCAGATAGTTAGATAAGCTTCATAAATAGCACCGATTGTTAATGGTGTATCACAGGTAAATCCAACTCCGAATTTTGACAAATCCACCACATCAATTTTCACTTCATCAGTAATTCCGCCATCAAGCCGTTTCAGAATAATCTTTGACAACAATTCCGATCTTTTCGCTTTTCTTCTCTCATCCATATTATCCACCAGCTTCGGACCCATGTCCGCCCTTCCCTTTACCATAACTTCTTTGTATTATAGCAAAACATACCAGAAAAGTAAATTATCTGATAAACATTGCATCTCCAAAGGAAAAAAAACGATACTTTTCTTTTATGGCTTCTTCATAAGCAGAAAGAACATGCTCCCTACCCGATAAAGCAGATACCAGCATAACTAACGTGGATTCCGGTAAATGGAAATTAGTAATCAGTGCATCTAACACTTTAAACCGATACCCTGGATATATGAAAATCTCTGTATGATCACTTCCAGGGTAAACAATACCATTTTCATCAGAGGCACTCTCTACTGTCCTGCAGCTGGTTGTTCCTACACAGATGACCCTATGACCATTCCTTTTAGCCTCATTTATTTTGTCCGCAGCTTCCTTTGTCACCTGATAATATTCGGAATGCATATGATGCTCTAATACATTATCTTCTTTCACCGGTCTGAATGTACCTAACCCAACATGTAAAGTGACATAGGATAAAACAATCCCTTTTTTTGCAATCTGATTAAGAAGTTCATTTGTAAAATGTAATCCTGCAGTTGGTGCAGCTGCACTACCTTCATATTTAGCATATAAAGTCTGATAGCGGTTCTTATCCTGAAGTTTATGGGTAATATAGGGAGGTAATGGCATTTCACCCAGCTTGTCTAATATTTCTTCAAAAATACCTTCATACTCAAAGCGGATTAGTCTGTTTCCTTCCTCCACTGTCTCTAACACCTCTGCATGTAACAGACCTTCTCCGAATTCCAGTCTTACGCCCGGCTTACATTTTTTTCCCGGCCTGACCAGAGTTTCCCAGATATCTCCTTCGTTTCGCTTCAGTAAAAGTACTTCTACAGCTGATCCTGTATCCTCTTTCCGACCAAGTAATCTAGCTGGAATCACTTTTGTGTTATTCAAAACAAGGCAATCTCCTTGATTTAAAAATTCGATAATCTCTTTAAAAATATGATGCTCTGTTTTTCCCGTATTCTGATCCAGTACAAGTAATCTGGATGAAGAACGATCTGCCAGAGGATCCTGGGCTATCAGCTCCTGTGGCAAATCGAAATAGTAATCAGATTTCTTCAATTCAGCCATTATAAACAGGCTCCTTCTACAAATGCTTTGTAGCCACGGTAAGTTTCATAAATATCTGCTTTGCTTGTGGCTTCCCATGGTGAATGCATGCTTAATACAGCAACACCACTGTCAATGACATTCATTCCATATAATGCCAATATATATGCTATTGTTCCGCCGCCGCCTACATCCACTTTTCCAAGCTCTGCCGTCTGGAACTTCACATCTTTCTTTTCAAAAATACCACGGATATGTGCCATATATTCAGCATTGGCATCATTGGATCCTGATTTTCCTCTGGCTCCAGTAAACTTGTTGAAAACCATACCATTTCCTAAAAAGGCAGCATTCTTTTTTTCAAAGTAAGAAGCATAACAAGGATCAAAGCCTGCACTCACATCGGAAGAAAGCATACAGGAATGAGCCAGACAACGCCTTACATTCAGTTCACTATATTCTTCTGCCAGCACTAATAATTCAGCCAGACTATTTTCAAAAAATTTTGACTGCATACCGGTGGCTCCAACTGATCCAATCTCTTCCTTATCAACCAAAATACAGCACATAGTCCTCTCCGTTTCTTTGGTGTCCAGCATCGCTTTTAAGGAGGTAAATGCGCATACTCTGTCATCCTGTCCATAAGCCAAAATCATACTACGGTCAAAACCTGCTTCTCTGGCTTTTCCTGCAGGCACAATCTCCAATTCTGCCGAAATAAAATCTTCTTCTTCTATATCATAGGTCTTTTTCAGGATATCAAGAACACCTGCTTTCACAGTATCTTTGGCTTTGTCTTCTTTTCCTGTTTCCCCATCTTCTTTCTTTTGCAAAACAAGGGGTCTGTTTCCTACAATTAGATCAAGAGCTTCTCCCTCAATCACTTTTGCTGCCTTCTTTTCCATCTGTTCACCTGCCAGATGAATCAATAAGTCAGAAACAAAAAATACAGGATCATCCTCATCTTCTCCAATGTTGATTTCAACTGTAGTCCCATCACTCTTGACTACGACACCATGAATAGCTAAAGGAAGGGTTACCCACTGGTATTTCTTCACTCCCCCATAATAGTGGGTATCCAGATATGCAAATCCACCATCTTCAAATAAGGGATTCTGTTTTACATCCATTCTGGGAGAATCAAGATGAGCTCCTAAAATATTCAATCCTTCTTTGATTGGCTTTGAACCAATCTGATACATGGCAATGGCTTTGTTCATCCATACGGCATACATTTTATCACCCTTCTGCAGTTTTTTACCTTCTGCACGGGCCTTTTCTATCTCAACATAGCCTTGCTTTTCAATCAGATTAACGATGATATCAACACATTCTCTTTCAGTTTTACCATGGTCTAAAAAATCACGATATTCCACTGATAACTCTTCTAATTCTTTCAATTGCTTCTCATCATAAGATTCCCATAAATTTTTATGCTCCATTACAATCCTCTTTTCTTAATTTTCATGTTAGGTAATCAGTAACTCCCTTAATGATGAATTGGATTCTACTGTCTTAGCTGAGCTCCTAACTGCTCCAGCCCATTCAAAATCTTTTTCATGACTCCGGTAATATCTGCTTCTTCCAAAGTTCTGTCCTTTGCACGGAAAGAGATGGAATAAGCCATGGATTTGAATCCGGATTGGATCTGGTCACCTTCATAAATATCAAATAACTGATAGGATTCCAAGATTTTTCCACCACGTTTTGCTATCATTTCCTCAATCTGCCCTGCCAATACACTCTTTGGCACCACCATGGAAATATCTCTTGATACAGCAGGATATTTTGCAATTCCTTCATACTTTCTGTCAAATGTAGCATATTGTAAAATTTCCGGCATATCCAAAACTGCAACATAAGACCGGGCACCAATTGCATAATTATCACATACTTCTGGATGAACCTCGCCTAAGAAACCAAATACTGTATCCAGATATAATATATTAGCCTGTCTGCCGGGATGAAGGTAGTTCTTGTGAGAAGCCGGATCATAGGTTACATGATTCTTTATGCCAACGCTTTCTAAGAACTCTTCTATTACACCCTTTAGTGAAAAGAAATCTCCTGCTCCATAAAAACCAAGAGTAAACTGCATTCTCTCATCAGGTAGTTCCGTCAGAGGCAATGCTTTCGGTATATATATATTTCCCATTTCATAGAGCTTTACATCCTTGTTTCTTCTATTGTAATTTGTAGAAAGACTTGTCAGCATACCATTTAAGGATAATGTTCTCATAATGGAAAAATCTTCACCGAGTGGATTTGTAATGGTAATTGCTTTTCTTACCTGATCATCTGCATCTAATAACAATTTATCAAACACCTTAGGACTCTCGAAAGAATAGCACATACCTTGGGAAAAACCACAATATTCAGCGATATCTTTTGCTTTTTCTTCAATACGGAGCTTGAATGGAAGTCTTCCACGAGTAGATTCACCCTGTGGCAATGTCATGGGAATCCTTTCATAACCAAAGAAACGAGCTACTTCCTCTGCCATATCTGCTCTTCCAATCAGATCCTGTCTATAAGATGGTATTTCCAAAACGGTTTCAGTAAATGACTTATCGATTACATTAATATCCAGCTTTTTAAAGATTTCAATCATCTGTTCTTTCGAAACATCCGTTCCTAAAAGCGCATTGTACTTTTCTGGTTCAAAAGCAATTTGTCTGAGAGGCGCTAAGGGTACACAGACATCAACACATCCTCCCACAACTTCACCACAGCCTAACTCTTCAATCAGCTGGCAAGCTCTGTCAATTGCTTTTCTTGCATTTCGTGGGTCTAAGCCCTTTTCAAACTTTCCTGAAGCATCTGTACGTAATCCTAAACGTTTCGCAGATTTTCTGATATTAGCTCCATTAAATGTTGCTACTTCAAATAAAACGGTTTTCACCTGATCGGTAATCTTTGAATTTTCACCACCCATAATTCCTGCAATGCCAATTTCCTTATCTGCATCACAGATCATTAGGATATCTTTATCCAGTTTTCTTAGCTGACCATCCAAAGTCTGGAATTCATCCCCGTCCTTAGCACGCTTTACAATGATCTTCTTCCCTGCAATTGTATCCAAATCAAAAGCATGCATTGGCTGACCGTATTCTTCCATTACATAATTGGTAATATCCACAAGATTGTTAATCGGTCTGATTCCGCTTGCTGCCAGTCTTCTCTGCATCCACTCAGGAGAAGGACCAATCTGAATATTCTTACATACTTTTGCACAATATCTGGAACACAAATCCTGATCCATCACTTCAACACTGACATAATCGTTTACATCTTCACCATTTTCCTTTACGTTTACCACTGGCGGAACAAATGGCTTATCGAAAGTAGCTGCTGCTTCTCTGGCAATCCCTAAGACACTGTAACAGTCTACACGATTACTTGTGATTTCATACTCAAATACGGTATCGTGAAGCCCTAACAATGTTATCGCATCTTCTCCCGGTATTGCATCGGATGAATGTATATAAATTCCATTTTCAGGTGCGCCAGGATACATCTCCCTGCTGGAACCTAACTCCTCAATGGAACACATCATACCACTTGAAGGTATTCCACGAAGTTTACCTGCTTTAATTTTAATTCCATCATCTGGGAGAGGTCCACCATCATGTCCACCGGCTACCTTTCCACCATCCAATACCACAGGTACCTTATCGCCTACTTTCACATTTGGTGCCCCTGTTACAATCTGGATTTCTTCCTTACCTACATTTACCTGGCAGATAATCAGTTTGTCTGCATCAGGATGCTTCTCTATCTTTAAAATCTCACCTACAACTATTTTCTCCAGATTCTTGTCAAGTCTTTCAAATCCCTCTACCTTTGTTCCAGTAAGAGTCATTCTGTCACAATATTCCTGATCTGTACAATTCAGTTGTGGTACATATTCTTTAATCCATGATAATGCTGTATTCATGCTCATTTTCCTTTCTTTTTTCTTACATTAGTAGAGGTTAGAATTGCTTTAAGAAACGGATGTCATTTTCATATAAAAGTCTCATATCATCAATCTCATACTTTAATAAGGCAATACGTTCCAAGCCAACACCAAATGCAAAACCGGTATAGATTTCCGGATCAATTCCACTCATCTTAAGTACATGTGGATGTACCATTCCGCAACCTAAAATCTCAATCCATCCACTGCCTTTACAGAATCGGCATCCTTTGCCGCCACACTTAAAGCAGGAAACATCCATCTCGGCAGAAGGCTCTGTAAACTGGAAATGATGGGGACGGAATTTAACTTTTGTGTCTACCCCAAAAAGTTCCTTTGCAAACATATCCAATGTACCTTTTAGATCAGAAAATGTAATATTCTGATCAATTACCAGACCCTCAACCTGATGGAAAGAAGGGGAATGGGTTGCATCTACTTCATCGGAGCGGAATACTCTTCCAGGTGCCAGCATACGAATGGGTAATCTTCCTTTTTCCATTTCATGTACCTGTATGGATGATGTCTGGGTACGAAGAAGCAGATCTTCGGTAATATAGAATGTATCCTGCTCATCTTTAGCCGGATGGTCAGCCGGAATATTCAATGCTTCAAAGTTATAGTAATCCCTTTCAATTTCAGGTCCTTCCACAACATCATATCCCATACCGATAAAGATTCTTTCTACTTCCTCTAGTGCAATATAATTAGGATGTCTGTGACCAATGATATTCTTCTTGGCTGGGAGGGTAACATCGATTACCTCTGCTTTCAGTTTAGCCTCCCGTGCTGAATGTTCCATTTTTTTGATGGCATCATTTAAAACTTTTTCAATTTCTTCCCTGGTTTCATTCACCATCTGTCCTACTTTGGGGCGCTCTTCCAAAGACACATCTCTCAATGATTTCAATACAGCTGTCAATTCTCCCTTTTTACCCAGGAAATTTACACGTACTTCATTCAGCTTTTCTAGTGTATCACTCTTTTCAATCTGTTCAATCGCCTGTACTCTGATCTGATCTAATTTTTCTTTCATATCGATTCCTTTCTTTCCAATAATTTTAATCGAGTAGGTCTACCCACTCATTTGTACGCACAAAAAAATCCCTTGCTATATGCAAGGGACGAAATTAATCCGCGGTACCACCCAAATTCCTGTATAAACAGACTCTTCATCACTTAACGCGTGTTCACGTCCGACCTTATTATCCGTATGGATTTTGGTGTCGAATGCTCCAGTGTGAAATTCACGCATCATCTGAACATAAGGAAGCTTTCAGCCGGCGGCTTCCTCTCTCTGCATGTAAATGAATTGCTACTAACACCATCACTGCATTTTTTATATAAATTAAGATTATTGTAATGACATTCCCTTGAAAAGTCAAGATAAAAGATCCACATTAATCACCAATGGGTAAATCCGTTCCAAATACTTATGCAACTCATTCCCGTTTCAATGTTTCTTTCGTTTACTAAAAAACAAGGTTCTGTAAGTCGGTCCAAAATATCGGTTAATCTGAGCACCGATCAGAATAATGTAAATACAGAAATACATCCATAACATAATAATGATAATGAAGGAAAGACTTCCATATATGCTATAGTTCTTTGTAGCTTCTACATAAATGGAAAAGCACCATGAAAAAACACTCCATACTACTGCTGAAAACACTGCTCCCGGTATCTGAAATCTAAACTTCAACTTTTTATCCGGTAAAACTGCGTATACAACTGTGAACAGAATCGTTAGAATAACCCATTCCGCTAAAAATCGAAAATTCATAATAAAATCAAACAACATCCTCGTATTGGGTAGCGATGAATAAATCATATCCAGCAATACATTACCAAAAACATTAAGGATAAGCGATAAAATCAACACAATCAGCATAATCAGGGTATAAAAAGATGCAACCATTCGCAGCAGAAAGTAATTACGTTTTTCATCTACTTCATTTACTTCATTCAAGCCACGAATAAGAGCCAAAACGCCTTTTCCTGCAGACCAGATGGTGGCAATAGCGGCAATTGACAATACACCTGTTGACTTATCATAAACGTCAGATACAATTCTGATGATCAGTGGGTCAATCATATCCGGCATAACTTCTGTAATGGCACTCACAAGATTTTGTTCCGATAATGGCGTATACGGAATAATGGTACAGATCAAAATCACCATGGGAACCATTGACAAAAAAAGGAAGTAAGCTATACTGGCGGCAAAAGAACTAATATTTTTTTTGTTCATCTGTATTTGAAAATCTGATAATACTATATATAGTTTATGAATCACTCTTATTTTACCTCCTGTACAATACTGTCCTGATAAAAGAATTCCAGAATCTGTTTCTCTGTATAACCGGCTTCCGCCATATTCTTAGCTCCATTTTGTGACATACCGGCTCCATGCCCAAAGCCTCCACCACATAAATGATATCCTACCATATTGTCATCTTGCAAAAAAGCTTCAATCTCAAAGAAAGCGCTGGGAAGGATACTATTCATTTCTACAGAACTGCCATCCTGCCTTATAACCTTTGCTACTCTGTCACATAATACGTATCGGATGTTAAACTCAGAAATCACCGTAAAGGTATTCTTATCACCAACAATAATGACTTCATCAGCAACTCCACCTGCATTACGCTTTCCTACATAAATATTAAGAATTTTACCCAGCTCCTCTATTGGCTTACTGGTATATTCATCATTTTCCAAGGTTAATATCAGCTTTTGATTAGCTGCATATCTGTCCTGGAGTAATGTTAGCATCTGATCACTATTTATGTCAGTAACATCATATGTCCAACGATACCAGGGCTCATTCCGTTCGAAATCAGTATCTTGAACTCCCTTTATAAAAGAAGCGAATGTAGACTCATCTGTCATGTTCTCACCTGACAGCGATATTTCATTGCCATCCATAGCATCTCTATTTATAAATTTAGCTGTAAGATAGGAATACTCCACATTCATATCCGATTTCCATACATGCTCATCAGAACCAATTCCACAGGAAGTGGAGTAATAAAAAGTATTGACCAAATCATCCCCAGAATATAAAACCAGTCCCGCAGTTTCTTTAACTGCATCTGTAGTAGTACTCTGATCAGATATATTGTTGTATACCTGATAACCGGTACTATCATCTACATGGGCACCCAGATCACCTAGTCCCGGTAAAAGCATATGCAAATAAGCGTAAGTTCTTGCACAAACAGCTTGCGCCTTTAATGCTTCCATTGGGTAACTGGAAGGCATTTCACTTGGTACAACACCATATAAATATTCCTCCAGCAATACCTCGTTGATGATGACAAACCCGTTCTCGATTTTTGAAATTTCCATATTCCCTCTGTATCCGGGAACTCCCTGAGTTCTATTCACTGATAACAGAGAAATTTTTGCTGTCAGTACTGAGGGAACAATATAGATTCTTTCAGAATCCTGTTTCAAATATTCAGAATTTTCATCTATTGTGAATGATTCCCCTGCCTTAAATGCAATCTCTTTCTCCTCGCCGCTATCTTTATACTTGATACTATAATCCGCATCACAGGTCAGTTGAACACTTTCATGAAAATTTCCCTGATAATCACTTGCTTTGATCAGTACTCTGATGGTATCCATAGATTCATCCCTTGTTATCAAAATGGCACAAATTTTACCATCTTCCAATACAAAATCTGAAAAAGAATAGCCAATGCGAATATCCGTAAAAGAACCTGTTCGCATCTCACCATACAGAAGAAATATTTTAACATCATCAGAACACGCTAAATATCCTGAATTCTCTAACTCTATTCTTCTTCCACTCTCTATGCTGATGACTTTCTCATTGATTTTATTTTGATTTTTCAGCTTTATGGCTGAAACAGCGCCATCTGTCACAGTAAGATTACAAATCTGTCCAGCTTCCGAACTACTGATTCCAAATTGAGCTGCATTACAAGCAAATGTCTGGCTGTTTCCATCAAAAACAGTGATCTGTTCTGTTGTTATATCCGTAATATATGTATTATATAGATTCAGAATGACAGGCTGTTTTTCTTCCTCTTTTTTAACTTTGTCACCTATAAACAATAGTGAAACTGCGGCAAACAGCAAAATGACGATTCCAAAAATAACACAAACAGCCTTTATCTGCATCCTGTCAGACTTATTCATATGAACTCCCCCTAAAAAAGACTTTTAAAAAAAGAGCAGCCACAAAGCTGCTCTTTTTATCTGTTGTAACCCCAAAATGCCGGCTCCTGCCTTTTGACTCCTAGCGACGCTAGGTGGGTGACCGCAACCATACTTTTGCCTTCCCCTGCAATCCTCTTTCGAGTGGAGGCTTGACAGCTGCATAGTGATATAGGAATCCCGTTTAAAGAAAATGTAGGTTCAAAACTAACAAGAGTTATCGAACATTTCAGGTTACTTCTATTATATTCAAAAACGCCTCCTATTACAATATGTAAATATTGTAATTTTTTAATTATATAGGAATACACACTTTATTGTTTAACGTAAAACGGTATTTCTGATCGAATAAAAAACAGTGGCAGGATTTGCCACTGTTTTCGTATACAAATATTACAAAGTATTTGCTTCCGCAACAACTTTTTGTAATGCTTCTAATGCTTCATCAGGAAGTTTATCGTAACCATCTTTCTTGGTTGCAAATCCTTCTACTGCAGATACACGGTTCTGCATAGCATTCTTCAGGCTATCAGTATATGCTTTGTCAGATAAATCAACATTGAAATCATTCCAGTCCATAATTTCGATGTCTGTAAAAGGTCCCCACTTTTTGAATACAGCTTTGTTTTCAACAATTGTTTCTAAGATACCAAGGGTATCAGCAGGTTTTACCTTCTTGCCCATGAAATCTCCGGTATTGATGATGTAGCATTCTACATTTTTCTCTTCCACCAGTTTCTTGAACTTCTCATAATCGTTAACTAGAGGATAGGTTCTAAATGGGTTAGCATAAGGAACAATACGCAGTGCATTTAAGTCAGTACCTGCTGCAACACGTTCAGCTGTGGATGTCTTTGTTGCTAATGTTGCACCCATTACTGATGCAAGAGCGGCACCTTTTATCTTCACTACAGGAGGAAGAGTAGGATCTTTCATAATCCAGTAGATTGCATTAACAGGTGCATCTATCTTATCCACACGGTTAGGTGACCATAATTTAGATTTGATTGCACGTCCGTTACCATTTCTAATATCTTCGGTTACAAGCTGTACCTTTCCATCCTCATCCAGAGTTGCTGAGCAGTTCTGAACAGTGATCAGATATTCATTATCAGGGCATCCGGTAGGATAATCTGCTGTTTTATCAAAATAAGATGGCTCCAATGCTATAGAGGCACAGGTATCTGTATTGATAATAAATGCATCATCATGCAGAACCTTGATCTCATATTTACCGCCGTGTTTAGCGTGTGTCAGAGTAGATTTACCTGATCCGGACAAACCATAAACACTGGCTACATACTTTCTTCCATCAGGAAGTAAATATTCTTTCTGTCCTCCATGACAGGATGCATAACCATTTCTGTTTGCAAGAGCCCATGCCATTGTAAGAGTACCTTTTTTATGCTCACCAAAGTACTTCATACCCAGAATTGCTGCACAGTTCTCATTGGTATCAAAATAGCAAAGTGTTAATGGATCACTTAAGCAGCTGTAATCCACATCAGGGCGATTTCCAGGTATCCACTGGGGATCAGAGAAAATATAGATATCAGGCTCTTTCCCATCACCAACTGGTTTCGAATTTCTGTACATCTTTACATACTCATCTGACATATACTGGAAGTTCAACAGCCAGTTGTAAACCATGTTTTCTTCGCCTTCTGGAATTAAAAGATGCGCCTTCACCATGAATTCAGGATCTAGACCAATGAATGCTTCTACATGATACATCGTTTTCCAACGAGTCTCGTAAATAGCATCCATAACAACCTTATCCAGCTTTCCTGCGTCTACACCAGGTTCACCCTTGATACGACGAGCTGCAGCATAACGTCCGGTAACGGCACCATCATTGAATAACAAAACTTTAGAATCCTTTTCAAGACCAAACTCTTCACCACGATAAACAGGCATATCTGTTACAATGGTTCCGGGAGAATTCTTAGCTAATTCGTAAGCCTCCTTCAGAGTGTTAACTTTTACTACATTGTTACCATAAAAAGCTGCTTCGATAATGGAACGTGTTTTACTAAAGCCTGGCTTTCCTGCGCCAATTTCGTTAAGCGGGTAATAAGCTTTTGTTGACATATTCGTCCTCCTTAAATAAATAATGTATTGTTTCCGCTATAAAAAATAACGGGTACTGCCGTAAATCAACTCAAATTGTATACTTGTATACTATCATATTTCCTTAATATCCAAGTTTATTATCGCAGAGCTATTCCTAAAAGTCAATCTTCTCCAAATAAAGTTTATAATCATTTTACAATTATACTGTTCTTGTAGCTTCTTTCAGCCAACGCCGCTCTTCTTCCTCAAGAAAAGGACTTATTTTACGATATACCTGTTCATGATATGCATTCAGATAAGTGCGTGATTCTTGAGACATATACCTGACATCTATAGCATCCAGATCAATCGGTGCAAATGTCAGAGTTTCAAAGTGCATAAACTGACCGTCCCCATTTCTTATGTCATTCTTGGCCACCATCACATTCTCAATTCTGATTCCATGACTGCCTTCTATATAGACCCCAGGTTCATTTGTGACATCCATGCCTTCTTCAATCACAGCTTCCGTCATACCGTCAATGAATCTCCAACGAATATTCTGTGGTCCTTCATGAACATTTAAAATATAGCCTACTCCATGCCCTGTACCACATTTATAGTCAATTCCCAAATTCCATAAAGGACCTCTTGCCAGAATATCAAGATTTCTGCCGGAGCATCCATAAAGCCATTTTGCATGGGTCAGATTCAGCATACCACAGGCTACAGCTGTATAATGCTTCCTTATTTCCTCCGAAATCTCCCCTAACACGATTGTGCGGGTAACATCAGTGGTTCCACCTAAATACTGTGCACCCGAGTCCACTAAAAGCATTCCCTCTTGATCCAGTACCTTATAGTGCTCTCTGGTTGCCTCATAATGCATCATAGCAGCATTTTCCTTATAAGCGGATATGGTTGGAAATGATAAATCTAAAAACTCCGGTATTTGTCTTCTATATTCCTCCAGTTTGTCTGCTGCAGTTATTTCTGTTATTTCCATCTTTCCAATATTGTTTTTTAACCAGTAGATGAATTTTGTTACTGCTACACTATCCTTGAGGTATACCTTTTCCATGTTCTGCAGTTCTACCGGGTTTTTTACCGCTTTCAAAAGTTCTGTGGGATTTTTACCATCCACAATTGTGGCAGATTTTTCAGTCTTTTTATACAGACAATAACTGCAATGTCTTTTGTCTGCTAAAACCCTGGTTTCTTTTTTTAGCTGTGTAGAAAGAAATGTTGTTACAGAATCATAGGGCATAAGCTGAATTCCACTATTCTGAAAGTATTTCTTTGCTTCTTCTGTAAGGGCTGCATCCTGAATGAACAGAATACTCTTCTCCTTACCGATATATCCATAAGAAAGAGCTACCGGATTACATTCCACATCACACCCGCGCACATTATACAACCACATTAAATCATCTAATTTAGTCAGTAACAGGCTGTCTGCTCCTTCTTTGTTAACCTTTGCTAGCACTTTCTCTGCCTTCTCTTTTACATCCACACCATTCAATTCATATGGAAGAACCCTTAACTGTCCACAGGGCAGAGTAGGTCTATCTATCCAAACAGTATCAGCCAAATCATACTCAAAAGAGAGTACCACCCCTTTATTTGCCAACTCTCTTTCCAGTTTCAATCCCTCGGCAGCAGTGATTACTCTTCCGTCAAATCCAAGGCACTGCCTCTCCTTCATATGTTCCGAGAGATATTCGTAGATCGTAGGAACACCCTCCTCAGCCATTCTGAATAAGGTGACACCTGTTCCATTAAGCTCACTTTCTGCCTGTATAAAATATCTTCCATCCGTCCACAAACCGGCTCCATCCTGCCAGATTAATAAGTTTCCATTCGATCCGGTAAATCCACAAAAATATTCCCTTACCTTAAAATAATCACTGACATATTCAGAATTATGGTAATCTGCTGTGGGAATCATATAGTAATCCATATGCATATCTTTCATGACTTTCCTAAGCTGTTTCAATCGATTCTGAATCATTATGTTTTCCATTTCGTATCTACCTCTTACCCTTCCTTGGCCTAATTATCTTTTCACATTATTGGCTTAATATTCACTGCTATCCAGATTCTTGCCCAAACAAAGAGCAACTGCTTTTGATGTTCCCACTCTGTCGCATCCCAGCTTAAGAAACACAGCTATATCCTCCAGGGTTTGTACGCCACCTGCGGCCTTTATTTTTACCCCTGAGCCAATATATTTCTTGAATAGATCCACATCTTCATTGGTGGCTCCACTTGTTCCAAAACCTGTTGAAGTTTTAATATAGTCTGCACCTGCATTGGTTATTGCTCTGCACATGGCGATCTTTTCTTCTTCTGTCAGATAACAGGTTTCAATGATTACCTTCAAAATGTGAGTTCCACATGCTTTCTTCAGAGTTGCTATTTCAGATTCCACTTTATCATAGTAACCATTCTTCACATCACTAATATTCACTACCATATCTACTTCATTGCATCCGTCAAGGAGTGCTTTTTTCGTTTCTTCTAATTTTGCTTCTGTCACACTATATCCCAAAGGAAATCCCACTACGGTACAGATATTGATTTTATCCCCATATACTTTATTTACTCTCTTTATGTATGTAGGTGGAATACAAACAGAAGCTGTGTGATAAAAAATAGCTTCCTCGCATAACTGATTTATATCCTCCCATGTAGCGAAGGCCTTTAGCTGGGTATGATCCACATGCGAAAGCATTTCCTGTACTGTCATTTTCTCATCCTCCCTGATTTATGTTCCTATATTCAAATAACCTTTTTCCTCTGCATATTTTAATACTTAACAGCAAAAAAAGCTACCATTTATGAAAACATTGTTAATTTCAATTTTTTCCTTGCTAGGTTTTTCATGTTCGTGGTAATATTAATTAATTAACAAATTAATTGCACTTGAAGGGGGAGATCTACATGGGACAAAATCCATATTCAGATATTACACCAGAGATTCTTAAACTTGCAAAACTATCAGAAGAAGCCGGTATCATAGATTCCGAATTATTTACTAAGTATGATGTTAAACGTGGGCTGCGCGACCTAAATGGTAAAGGTGTTCTTGCAGGACTTACACATATTTCTGATGTACGTGCCAAAGAAATGATTAATGGAGTGGAAGTACCTGCCCATGGCAGCCTTTTCTACAGAGGTTATGACGTGCAGGATCTAGTAAATGGTTTTACCAGAGAAAACAGGTTCGGATTTGAAGAGATTGCTTATTTATTATTGTTCAGTAAATTACCTGATGAGAAGGAGTTAAAAGAATTCAATCAACTTTTAGGTGGTTACCGTTCTCTTCCTACCAGCTTTGTTCGTGATATTATCATGAAAGCTCCCAGCAATGATATGATGAATACTCTTGCAAGAAGTGTACTTACCCTGTATTCCTATGATGATCAGGCAGACGATACCTCTATACCAAATGTATTACGCCAGTGCTTACAGCTCATCAGTCTGTTTCCTATGCTTTCTATTTATGGCTATCAGGCATATAGCCATTATCATGATGGAAATAGCCTTTTTATACATCAACCCATCCCTGAATTATCAACTGCTGAAAATATTCTCCGTATTCTGCGTGTCGATGGCAGCTACACTCCTTTGGAAGCAAAAATTCTGGATATAGCATTGGTTCTTCATATGGAACATGGTGGAGGTAACAACTCTTCCTTTACCACTCATGTGGTTACTTCTTCCCTGACAGATACTTATTCTACGATTGCTGCTGCAATAGGTTCCTTGAAGGGTCCACGTCATGGTGGAGCAAACATTAAGGTAGTTAAAATGTTTGAAGAGATGAAACAGGAGGTTCATGACTGGGAGGATGAGGCTGAAGTATCAGCGTACTTAAAGAAATTACTTCACAAAGAAGCCTTTGATCGTGCCGGATTGATTTATGGTGTTGGGCATGCAATCTATTCCAAATCAGATCCTCGTGCGGTTGCTCTTAAGTCATTTGTGGAAAAACTCTCCATGGAAAAGAAACTCCATAAGGAGTTTGCACTGTATTCCCTAGTGGAACGTTTGGCTCCCCAGATTATCGCCGAGGAAAGACAGATGTATAAAGGTGTTAGTATCAATGTGGATTTTTATTCCGGTTTTGTATACCACATGCTTGGTCTGCCTATGGAACTATATACTCCCATTTTCGCCATTGCACGTATTGTTGGCTGGAGTGCTCACCGCTTAGAAGAACTTGCGAACAACGGTAAAATCATTCGTCCTGCTTACAAACCAATTGATGAAGACAAAGAATATGTTACTATGGAATATCGTTAAACTAAAAATACAGCCGATTTCGGCTGTATTTTTTATCAACTGTTTGATTCTTTTTTAACGCTTTGAATATCATATTTTATTGTTAATCCTGTCGTTTCACATAGACCACAGCATTTTTTAATCACACGCTCAGCAACCCTGCGTCCGTTAACTAAGGAAGCATCCATTAAGATCACCACATATTGCGTATTGCTATACCTGGTGGCTACATCGCCTTTGCGTAATGCGCCCGAAATCACTTCATTTAAGCCAATAATCATATCTGATAAAGATCCATTTTCTTCCAGCATGCCATTCAGGGTAAAAAGTACAATCTGCACCTCCTGATTGGACCTTTCCACACACCGTTCTACTAACTGATAAATCCTCTTAAAATCTTGATAATCAATATGATAGGCTCCATACTGAATGTCTCGTTCTTTATACATATTACGTAAAAGCAATAAGTCTATATTGGTATCGCTGTTCATAGAAAATGAATACTGTTCCTTATCCTGGTAGAGATGATATCCTCTTTTCCCATTTTGCTTTACATGATACAGTGCTTTATCTGCTTTATTATATAAAGTAATAAAGTCAACACCATCCTTTGGCATGAAAGCAATCCCTGCGGAAACAGAAACCTGTTCTTCCTGTCCATGAATAAAATTAATATGTAGTTCAATCTCATCAAGCAGCTTACGCATTCTGTTCTCCAAAGCATCTGAATCATTCTCCCATTTCACGAATAGGGCAAATTCATCTCCACCCAACCTGCTTACGATATCTTCGTCCTGGGTATTTTCCATTAATGCTTCACTAAACTTGACGAGTACCTCATCTCCCATAATGTGACCAAAATTATTATTTACCAGTTTGAAATTATCCATATCAAACAGAATGAAAGTACCTTCTTTAGTACCAATTGCTGCTTTATTTACATTCTGTTCCAAATATTTCCTGTTCCACAAACCGGTCAGCACATCCTTATTTGCTTCAATGGTAAGTAATTTTCTAGTCTCTTCAATCTGCAAAATTTTATCAATTCTACCCAACAAAACTTCAGGCTCGAAAGGTTTACGTATAAAATCCATAGCCCCAAGCCTAAATCCCTCTATTTCACTTTCTGATTCCGAATCTGCTGTCAAAAAAACAACAGGAATGTCAGCATAGTCTGGATTGGCTTTTATAAACCTCATGGTTTGATAACCATCCATATCCGGCATATTGATATCCAGTAATATTAAATCCGGCTTTGTTCTTTTTAAAAACTGCAGGGCCTGCTTTCCTGATTTTGCCATAGAAAGTTTATAGGTATCCTTCAACACTTCACCGACACACTTCAGATTCGTGGTAACATCATCCACCATTAAGATATGCTTTTGTTCCATAAGAACCTCTTTTCACTAAATGCAAAGAAACTCTTTTACTACTGTTTTCATTTCTTCTTTCGTACAAACATGATCGTGAAGCACAGGAGCGGTTCGAATCTCATCGATGGCAGCTGGCACAACAACATTTGCAATCTTAGATAACTGATCGACCAACTCAAAATCATCCATTTCATTATATTTATGATCAATGGCATTCATAACACTTCTGGTAAACTTAAAAGGACTTGCAGTAGATGCAATGATGGCTTTATGGTCATCTTTGGTTGTTTGCTTGTATTTACCATACACAGATGCTGCAACAGCTGTATGGGTATCAATTACATAGCCGCAATCTTCATATAGTTTATTGATCTGGGCGGCAGTCTCTTTTTCTGTTGCATAACCACCATAAAAGTCAGCTAACTGAGCTCTCATCTCAGAGGAAATGGTATATTTACCCTGGCCACTTAAAGCCGCCATCAGCTCAGTATTCTTCTCAGCATCATTTCCTGCAATTCTGTAAATCAGTCTCTCTAAATTGCTGGATATTAAGATATCCATGGAAGGAGAAGATGTCAGCATGAATTCTCTGTTTCTATCATATGTACCTGTTTCAAAAAAATCGTACAGAACTTTATTGTCATTGGAGGCACATATCAGTTTATGGATGGGAATACCCATGTTCTTCGCGTAAAAGGCGGCTAAAATATTACCAAAATTACCAGTTGGTACAACCACATTGATTTGTTCTTTGTCAGTTATTTTACCTTCTTTGAGTAGTCTGGTGTAAGCGTAAACATAATATACAATTTGTGGTACCAGCCTTCCAATGTTAATGGAGTTGGCAGATGAGAATTGGAACCCTTTAGAAGCCATTAAAACTTCCAGTTCTTTATCATTAAATAACTTTTTAACCCCTGTCTGGGCATCATCAAAGTTACCGGTGATACCAACCACAAAGGCATTCTTTCCCTTTTGTGTAACCATCTGCTTTTCCTGGATTGGACTAACACCATGCTTGGGATAAAAGACAATAATTTTTGTTCCTTTTACATCCGCAAAACCTGCTAAAGCTGCCTTACCTGTATCACCACTGGTAGCAGTCAAGATGACTATTTCATTTTTGACATGATTTTTCTTAGCTGAGGTTATCATCAGATGTGGCAGAAT
Source organism: Lachnospiraceae bacterium (assembly GCA_035271185.1). Taxonomy (GTDB): domain Bacteria; phylum Bacillota; class Clostridia; order Lachnospirales; family Lachnospiraceae; genus Acetatifactor. The sequence continues at coordinate 42,882 of DATERV010000042.1, forward strand.
TGATAAAGCCATATCTTTAAAGGCTATAGTGGCACCATGGAATAATTCCAGATAATATGCGCCATCTGCTTCTACAAGCGGAGCAATCGTTTCTGTATCAAACTTCTGATCATAAGCATTCTGAATACAGGTCTTCAGCTCCTCCTCAGTAAAATCTGATAAATAAAGTTTCATTACTTCATATGCAACATCTTGATAACTTTTATTAGATAAATCTATCAGGCTCATATCCAAAGCAGGAATATGATCTGGTACAAATAAGCCACCGTCATCTGATAATCCTTTTAAGATGGCTTCAGAGGCCTTTACAGGTTTCATGCAATTTCTTGTACTTTTATAGTAAACTTCGCTCATGGTAACTCCTTATCCGTGATGTTTCCTCAATATTTATATACATCTGACTTCTCAGAAAATATAATTTCAAATAGTATACCATATCAATTTATTTTAATCAACGTTTCAGCAAAGAATGATACTTATGATAACGTATCAATTAAAGAATTCATGGCCTCCATGGGAAAACAAGAATGTAAGCTTATCATCAAACCACTTCATTTTAGTAGAATCGGCATATTTTCTTGCTGCGAAATATAGAGCGCCATTAGAAATATCTTCTCCCGACAGCACCCTGTCTACCGCATTTATGGTATCCTCACTAATGACTACACTGTCATATCTACCACTATATACGGGGGAGAATTGTGCAGTCCCATTCTCCTTTTGAAAAACCACTTCTTTTACCGTATCAGGAAAATCTTCACTTTTGACACGATTCAGTACTACTCCTGCCACCAGCATTTTCCCCTCTGCATCTTCTCCCCCTGCTTCCGCTTCCACGATTCGTAGCAGTACATCATAATCTTCTTGTGAAATATCATATTGCCAAACCTTTTCGGCAACTTCATATGCAATGACACGCTGACCTGAGGAAACAGCTTCTACCATGCTTCCATAGCTTGTCTCTTTTTCTGGAGTAAGAGCATCTTTCAGTTCCAGCTTAAAAGCCGGTTGTGACATAATATGATTTACCTTGAGCCCTGTTATGTTCAGAATTGCTACAACTGCAATCAGATTAATGAATAACAGCGCTGCCATATATTTTTTATACATTGTGCCTCCTTAATATCTTTGATTCAGTACAATATATTTTATACAGCCAGTCCGGAAAATATTTCTTAAATTGTAATATTTAATAAAATCTGTTATAATTTTTTTATATTCTTCACATTTGTGAATAGTGATGCACATAATTTTACAAAATCATCTCAAGAAGGAGGAACTCAAATGGAGCAATTAGAAGGAGCGTTTCTTTCAAAGAAAAAAGACGGCAGCATCTATTACCGCTCATCTGTAACCTATAAAGGAAAGCATATCAGCTTAGGCAGTTATCACTCTGCCCTTTTGGCACATAAAGCTTATCTGGAAGCAAACAGAATCCTAAGAGATCCCCTCATACCCGCGCTGACAGATTATACATCTCAAAATACTCTCCCCTTTACAAAATGGGTGGTTCTGTTAAATTTTAGAATTAATAAATTGTACTTTTCAACGCCTATTTATATACGTCCTTATTATTTCTATTATTATTATTCTTATGAACTTGTTCTAAAATTTGATATTGATGACTTGTTCTACTATGCGTCCCATAAAATCATGAAGCGTGGCGGGCATTTGTTTGTCGCAGATTTTGGAATGCAGGTAAATATTCTCAATCGTTATGGCATTAAAAATTATGCTGTTTTAGGAAGGGATTATTGTTTCAGGAATGAAGATCCTACAGATTTCAGAAGAGAGAATCTTATTATAAAAAATAAATATCATGGAGTGGTGATGACACACAAAAAAAATCTGGTACAATACAGTGCCAGGATTCATGTAAAGGGAAATTATCTGATTGGAACCTATGCTTCTATGGAGGAGGCTGCGATTGCCTATAATAAAGCAATCGACATATTAAAACGAAATGGATGTAAAAAGAATTATGTGCCAAACTATTTGGAAGATGTTCCGGCAGCAATATATGCTGATATCTATACGAAACTGCCGGTATCTTTAAAGCTTGCATCCCTATTTTTCTGAATAATCAATAAAGCTTACGTTCATATTAGCGTAACCTGCTATCCCATCTATGTTAGTTGTTGTGGAATACTGCCACATAGTAAATTTATAAGGATAATCAGGAATATCTCCCGGTTGAGACAGCCAGACATCATAATCTGTCAACTTGGATAAATCTATCTTCTTAATCAGCCATTCTTTATTCCCATAAATCATAGGTAGATATCCTGCGTTTTTGATGGTCTCCAGGAACTTTTTGGTTATGGTTGTTTTTTCTTCCCTGGTAAGATTCTCGATTCTGCAGGTATCATTGGCTACCAGTTCCATATCGATTGCAATGGGATAGGTGATTTTATAGTCCCCTATATTGGATAGTACTACATTTGCTTCTTCTACAGCTTCATCGGCAGAAATTGCTTGCGAATAGAAATATAACCCGATATCCAGTCCTGCATCCGTTGCTCTCTTTATGTTATCCAGGTAATAATCGTCTATTGTTAGCTGTCCGGTACCATACCCCCTTGATCCAACCCGTAGCATAACGAAATCTATCCCTGCTTTTTTCAGTTTCACAAAATCAACATAATCCTGATATTTTGATAGATCTGTTCCCACGTAGGAAACCTGTTTTCCATCAATAAAGTATTTCATGATGTTCGACTGACATACCAATTTTGTGTAGTCATAATCATTTTTAGGTAGGTAGGGGCTGATCAGTACCCATTCCTCTTCTCCCATGGAATTTGTGATCAGGGTATGTTTACCATCTGTAGCCGGATCATTTTTTACCTTTTCTTCTACCTCTGTCTCCGCTAGCACTGTTTCTACAGTATCTTCAGGATATAAATCCCAAAAATCAAAGTCATCGGGAGATAATGTACCGGATTTTACAGGTTCGTCATTCCCTATTCCACCATGATCTAGGTTAAGGTCTGTTGTAGCAGATGCCATTGTAGGGGATGCAGACTGTGTACTATGATTCTTCCTATTCATTATGAGAACAAGTATCAATATGGTAGCCATAAATACAGTAACACCAATGATCATTTTTACCACTGTCATACTCAATTTAGGTGAATCATCATATTCATCAGGTAATTTCATTCCTTTATCCTCCTAACAATTCCCTGTTCGTCAATGGTTACCCCAAATGAGATACTCTCTACGTAACTCAGTATCTCGTCTCTTTTTTCACCCTGTTGTATCCAGTCTGTGTAGCATTCGTACTGTGTACATGGTAAAAACTGCACGGCTTTCAAACTTACTTCCTTTTCTTCTTCACTTATATCCAGTTGAAGTTCCAGTTCCACCACACAGGAATACAAATCCTTATCATTGAACCAGAAATTTCCCAGATTATATACAATTGGCTTGTCCTGATAAAATTCCATCCCTTGAAGTACATGGGCATGGCTTCCGATTACAGCATCTGCACCGGCATCAATCATCTCATACGCTAAATCACGTTGGGAATCATCTGCCATACATTCATATTCTGTTCCGAAATGGACACTTGCTATCACGTAATCTGCATGATTTGACGCTTCTTCTATCACTTGTAAGTAGAGTTCAGGATCATAACATCTCAAAACTCCAGGTGAATTCACTCCTGCTTGTGGTGTCAATTTATACTTTTCAGCTTTTGTGGCTGCTACATATGCAATTCTGAAACCGTCAAAATCAAAATAGCATGGCTGACAGGCTTCTTCCAGATTTTTGCCGGCTCCCACATAGCTGATTTTCGCATCATTAAGTACTTGAAGGGTATCCCAAAATGCATCCTCCCCATAATCAAAAACATGATTATTTGCCAGTAATACAATGTCTGTGCCCAGCTGTTCTAAAACATCCACTCTATCCTTATTTGCCCTGAATGTGTAGAGCTTATTTGTGGTAGGTGTACCTCTGTCACTATAGGTAAACTCATTATTTACCATAAAGACATCAAGCTTCGTTAGTTCTTCAATGAGCTCTGGATTAATACAATCATAAATTCCATTTTCCTTCTTAGTCAGATACTGGGTAGTGGCCCAGCTTTCGTCCAGATTCATATCCCCTGCAAATCCAAGCCTGATCATACGTGATTCTGTCTCTACAATAGAACATGTTTCCTCTATGGAATTTGTTTCCTCTATGAAAGTTGTTTCCTCCATAGAAGTTGTTTCCACAGTCGTACTTGGTTTAAAATCATCTTGAGACAAAGAACCTGTATCATCATATTGGAAGTTACAGGCACATAACAAACATAATGCCGCACAAATATAAAATGTGCGGCATATGAACTTACCTAAAGCTCTCATACAACCTCAATCTGGCACATTGCCATCGCCTTTAAAGCATTCTCATGGCCTTCTCTGGTTACTCCTGCACAACAGGTACTATCAACAAGAATGGGGATCATATTGCTACTGATATATTAATTACATAGTAATAATCTTCTTTGGACATTTCTCTGCACAGATACCACATCCTGTACACTTTTCCTGATCAATCACAGCATGAAAATCTTTCACTATTACAGCATCAGCCGGACAATTTTTTACACAAATACCACATGCGATACATCCGGTAGTACAGGCTTTCATGGTAACCGGTCCCTTATCAGCTGAACTACATGCTACAATATGCTTGGCTTTATATGGTACGAAAGAAATCAGATTTTTAGGACAAGCTGCAATGCACCTTCCGCATGCTTTACAGGCTTCCTTGTCCACGATGGCAATCCCATTCTCAACATGAATGGCATCAAAAAGACAGGCCTTTACACAAGTTCCATATCCCAGACAGCCATAATTGCAGGATTTAGGCCCTCCATTGGGTACAAAGCCTAACATACTGCAATCCTCAATGCCGGTGTATTCATAATCAGAGTGCGTTTTATCACAATCACCTTTACAATGTACAAAAGCAACCATATGGACTGTCTCTTTGCTCTCCACACCCATGATCTTGGCAACCTTTTTGCCTACTGCATCTCCACCCACAGGACAGGCATTCACAGGTGCTTCGCCCTTTGCAATGGCAGCAGCAAGTCCTGCACATCCGGGATATCCGCAACCGCCGCAGTTATTTCCGGGAAGTGCATTCAGAACAGCTTCCTCTTTTTCATTCACTTTAACCTTAAATACAATGCCCGCGATTCCAAGAAACAATCCTACAAAAACACCGATACCACCTATTAGAATCACTGCATCTACTATTTTCATTACATCCATATGTAAATCCTCCTTACAGTAAACCTGAGAATCCACAGAATGCGATTGCCATTAACCCGGCGGTCAAAAGCACATTCGGCATTCCTTTAAAAGGCCCCGGTATGTCATTATATGCCATTTTTTCACGCAATCCGGCAAGAATCACGATAGAAATCGTAAACCCTGCAGCTGTAGCAAACCCATTTACTGTTCCTGCTAAAATACCATACTCTTTTTGTACATTAGTTAAGGCCACACCTAAAACAGCACAATTCGTGGTAATCAAAGGCAAATAAACACCCAATGCTTTATAAAGAGATTTCATATACTTTTTTAAAAACATTTCTACAAATTGAACCAAAGCTGCAATCACCAGAATAAACACTATGGTCTGCAAATATTCCATGTGAAATCTCACAAGCACATATTCATAGATTACTCCTGCAATGGCACTGGAAATCGTGATGACAAAAATAATAGCACTTCCCATTCCTGCGGCTGTATTCATCTTCTTGGAAACGCCAAGGAAAGGGCACAGTCCCAGAAACTGGCTCAATACAACATTGCTAACCAAAGAGGAACTAATCAGAATAATCAATAACTCTTTCACTATTTCCATTATTTAGCCTCCTCTCTGTCTGTACAGCCATTTTCAGCACAATTAAGGCAGTCATGGCCACAACCGGACTTGAATCTGCTCATGTCACGGCCTTTCTTTTCACCCCGGATTCTAATACAATTCTGCAGAGCTGATAAAGCCGCCAGCACAAAGAAAGCACCCGGTGCTAACACAAAGATTCCAATTGGTGTATAAGACTTTGGCATCACATGACGACCAAATATCTCTCCTGCTCCCAAAAGCTCTCGTACTGCCCCTATGCAGGTAAGGGAGAGTGAAAATCCCAGGCCCATTCCGATCCCGTCAAATAAGGAGGAAATGGGGCCATGTGTATAGGCATAAGCTTCAGCACGCCCTAATATAATACAGTTTACAACAATCAATGGAATATAGACGCCAAGCGCTACATTTAAAGATGGTAGGTATGCTTCCAGTAAAAGCTGTAATACTGTTACGAAAGAGGCAATTATGACAATAAAGGCTGGAATTCTAACCTTATCCGGAATTATATTCCTTAACAGGGATATAATCAAATTGCTTAATGCTAAAACCACCGCAGTGGTCAATCCCATTCCCAGACCATTTATGGTAGAAGTGGTTACTGCCAGTGTGGGACACATGCCCAACATTAAAACAAACGTGGGATTTTCTTTTAAAATACCATTATATAGTCTTTCTAATGCACTATTCTCTTTCATTTTAGTTACCTCCTTCCTTTAATACCTGTTCAAAATAGCTCAATCCGGTATTAATGGCATTGGTTACTGCTTTTGTGGTAATAGTAGCTCCACTGATGGCATCTATCTGATCATCTGTTATTGCTCCTGTTTGGGTATAGGTAAAGACAGAAACGGTTTTGCCAGAAAATTGTGGCACCAATACTTCCTGTGCGCGCATTCCTAGCCCTGGTGTTTCAGAAATACTAAGAAGAGAAATACCATTCAATGTTCCATCCATGGTTATTCCCATCATCATTTCAATATTTCCGTTATACCCTTCCGTTGAAGTCACTTCTATTACATAACCCAGTAGTGAGGCATCTTTACTCAAAGCTTTATAGATGGTACCCAATTTGACACTATTCTCGGTAGCTGTATCCATAACCGAGGAAGCTCGGGTCGCAGCATCCACATCCTGCTCTACTTCCTCAAATGAATCTGCAATGTTAAAAACTTCTTTACAGGCATTCTGCACTTTAAGTGCCTCCTGATATGCAATGGGTTCTTTGGTCAGCTCATAAACAAACCCTAATGCAAGACCGGCAATGATAGTAATTGCTAACAATATGCCCGCTTCTTGAAACATTTTGTTAATATCCTGTTTATTTTTCATATCCGTGACCTCCTTTACCAAAAGCGTTTGGTATAGTCACCTTTTCAATCAGAGGTACTAATAAATTGCCTAAAATAATAGCGTAGGAAACACCTTCAACACTTGCACCAAAAATTCTAAATATGCCGGTTAAGATACCTAATATGACACCATAGACATATTGTCCAACTTTGGTTATCGGACGCGTTGTATAATCTGTTGCCATGAAAAAAGAACCTAACATCAAACCACCACCTGAAAGATGTGCTGTGATAAAGGCTGGATCCAGACCATGTCCACCAAATATGATAATGAATATTAAAAACGAAACTATGTATGTTCCAGGAATACGAAGATCAATGATACCTAGAATAATCAATAAACATGCACCAAGTAAAATGGCTATCACACTGGTTTCACCAATGGTACCTGCTGTACGTCCGATGATCATGTCCATAATGTTGATATCTTCCTCTACCTTTAGTAAAGCCAATGGTGTTGCTCCCGAGTAAGCATCACAGGAAAAGTTAGTCATGAGTGCCGGAAATGATATGATTAGGAAACACCTTGCAGCCAATGCCGGATTCATAAAATTCTGTCCCAATCCACCAAAAAGACATTTCACAACCAGGATAGCAAATACAGCACCCAAAGCGGCAACCCACCAGGGTATGCTAACAGGGAGATTAAGGGACAGTAGAAGACCTGTCACAACAGCAGATAAATCTCCTATGGTCTGTTTCTTTTTATAGATACCAAATAAGAACTCTGTCATAACTGCAGACAACACTGTCACCAGAACAATTAAAAATGCTCTGATGCCAAAATTATAAATACCAAATCCCGTGGAAGGAAGTAAAGCAATGATAACAGCAAACATGATGCTTGATGTATTTACTTTGGATCTGACATGTGGATTAGATGATACTTTCAGTAAATCAGACATTCCTGTTTCCTCCTAATTCTTCTTCTTGGCAAGCTGTATTTTACGCATGGATTTAATTGTTTGTGTTAATGGCTTTTTGGCAGGACAAATAAAGCTACAACAACCACATTCGCAACATTCCATACCATCTCGTTTTAAGAAAGTTTCTTCATCTCCATGGATAGCCGCCATCATCAATTGGTTCGGTAGAATTCGTCCGGGACATACTTCCGCACACCTGCCGCATTTGATACAAGCTGTAGGTTCCAAGGAAGATACATCATCTGAAGATAGGCATATAAGTGCCGAAGCCGTTCTCGTGGTTGGAACATCTAAATCAAAAATACCAAATCCCATCATTGGGCCACCTGATATAATCTTGGCAGGTTGTACACGAAATCCTCCTGCTTCCTCAACCAATTCATGATAATTAGTACCGATTCGTACCTTAAAATTACGTGGATGCTTGATCGCATCCCCGGTTACCGTTACAATTCTTTCCATGAGTGGCTTACCTTCATACACCGCATGATAAATAGCCACAACTGTATCCACATTATTTACCACACATCCAACATCTGCAGGCAGCATGGAGGAATCGATTTTTCTTCCCGTTGTTGCATAGATTAGCTGTCTTTCCGCTCCCTGTGGATATTTGGACTTTAAGCTTTTTACACTGATTCTTTTGTCATCTTTGGTAAGCTTTTTTAATAAATCGATGCAGTCTTTTTTATTATCCTCTATTGCCATTATTCCATGGGCATTGGGAAAAAGGCTTAGAGAAACCCTTAACCCATCAATTATCTTCTCCGGCTCTTCTATCATTCTGCGATAGTCACTGGTCAGGTAAGGTTCACATTCTGCGCAGTTCACAATCACATAATCTATCAAATCCGGATCGTTTGGTGACAGTTTAATGAATGTTGGAAATCCGGCACCACCCATACCGACAATTCCAGCTTCCTTAATTCGATTTATGATTTCTTCTCTTGTACTATTATCTAAATCCAGAGCAGGTGCATACTCTACTGCTTCATAGAGGCCATCATTTTCAACAACAATACTCATGATGCTGTCACCTGTAACCACACGTCTTGGTTCTATCGCTTTTACCTTTCCCGAAACGGTTGCATAAATGGGAGCACTGACAAAAGCAGTTGCTTCAGCAATCTTTTGTCCTGTCAGTACTCTGTCACCCTTCTTAACAATGGGCGAAGCTAAAGCTCCAATATGCTGGGATAAAGGATACACCAGATCCCCCTTGGGAAGCACTTCCCTAATTGACTTATCCTTTGTCAAATCCTTGCCATCATAGGGATGAATACCACCTGTAAATGTCAGTGTTGCCATTCTAGTACCCTCCTGCTCTTCTCTTCTGACAATTAAATCTCTTCTAATCAATATACTATTTTTTACCACAAAATACTACTGTAATCTTTAAAATTATGCTATGATAAAGTCAGTGTTCATAGATTTTTAAGCAAACTAAAAGGAGTATCTTATGCAGACTGTTATTAGTAAACTGGACAACTTTTCTAAATCCTATCCCATCGAAACACTAGCACCATTAGAACAGATCTTATTTCTAGATATAGAGACGACGGGATTTACCGCAAAAAGCTCGTATCTGTATATGATTGGCTGTGCTTATTATGAAAATGACTGTTTTTATTTAAAACAATGGATGTCCGATACTTATGAAGAGGAATCTGCCATACTAACCGCCTTTTTCGAGTTTGCTTCCTTTTACAAATATCTGGTGCATTTTAATGGAAACAATTTTGATTTGCCTTATCTGGTTCAAAAATGTAATCAATATGAGCTCCCCTATAATTTTGATACATTTGAAGGGATTGATATTTATAAGAGAGTTGCACCTTACAAATTCTTTTTAAAGCTACCCAACTGTAAGCAAAAAACCATTGAACTGTATCTGGGTATCAACCGTGAAGATCCTTTTACGGGAGGCGAATTGATTGGCATATATCATGACTATGTAAAATCTCCTACCGAGTTATCTAAAAAATCACTATTCTTACATAACAAAGAGGATATAGCAGGGATGATTGAAATTCTTCCCATTTTGTCTTACTATGACATCTTTAACCAAAAAGTGAAAGTAAAAAAAGTGCAGGCCAATTATTATACTGATATACAGGGCAAAACAAGACAGGAACTGATTATAACTATTTCCTTAACACACCCTCTACCTATACCCCTTTCCTGTTCTGTAAACGGATGCTACTTCAAAGGAGACGGTGATGTAGCAAGTTTAAAGGTACCTATTTATGAAGAAGAGTTAAAGTACTTTTATGCAAATTACAGGGATTACTATTATCTACCAACAGAAGATATTGCCCTGCATAAGTCAGTTGCTAGTTTTGTTGATAAAGCACATCGAATACAAGCTACTGCAGCTAACTGCTATACCAGAAAGTTTTCGCTTTACCTGCCACAGTGGGAACTGCTTTTCACTCCTTTCTATAAGAGAGACTATAAGAGTAAAGAATTGTTTTTTGAGTTAACCGACGAAATCAAAAAAGATCGGCAGGTTTTCTCTCAATATGCCAATCATGTTCTTGAAATGATGTGTTCAACCTACTAAAAAACGTTGTGTTATGGTTAAGCCATAATACAACGTTTTTGTTTGTCTAGCTATTTTTTCATGTAGAAGAAGGAATTTCTTCTATCATACCCGATTTCTTTATAGGATATAATCTGTTCAGTACTTCCAATAAATAAAAGTCCACCCGGCTTTAACGAATGTTGAAACCTGGAATAAATCCCTTCCTTCGCCTCTTCTGTAAAATAAATCAATACGTTTCTGCAGACGATCAAATGACAGTCAGATGGATATATATCCTTTAACAGATTATGTTCCCTAAATTCCACTCTATCCTTAATCTCGTTGGAAATCTGGAAAGATGGACCGATCTGTGCAAAGTACTTCCCTTTTAAATCATCCGGTACACTCGAAATACTTTTCTCATTATACAGACCGACTTTTGCTTTTGCTATCACCTGCTTGTCTAAATCTGTAGCAAACACCTTAATCTGTTTCAAAGGGATATGCCTTGATAATGCCATAACCAATGAGTATGCCTCATCACCAGTAGAACAGGCAGCACTCCAAATCTTAAGATTACTACCAAATCGTCCTATTAATTCTGGAATAATCTGATTATCAAGAAGTTGCCACTGATCCGGATTACGATAAAACTCAGACACATTAATTGTTAAATAATTTACAAATTCTTCAAACTTAACCTTGTCTGCCTTTAAAAGCTGAACATATTTATCATATTCATTCATCCCATTTTTTGATATCATTGTATCAATTCTTCTCTTCATCTGTTTCTCTTTATAAGAGTTCAAATCAATGGAAGTCATGGAAAAAACAGCTTTTTTAAAATATTCATAATCGCAGGTCATAGAAAACCCTCACGTTCTTATTCTTCTGTATTCTCAGCAGCAATAACAGCATCAATATCAACAGAAACTACATCTGCATTATCTTCTTCAGCTTCTTCTTTGAGTTCAGGACCAAACATAGCCTTAATACTTAAACTAATCTTCTTATCATCTTCATTAAAGTCAACCACTTTTGCTGTAACAGAGTCACCAACCTTTAATACATCGGAAGGTTTTTCAACATGATCTTTAGAAATCTGGGAAACATGAAGAAGTGCATCTACACCTGGTTCTAATTCAACAAAAGCACCGAAATCTGTCATTCTTGCAACCACACCAGTTAATTCAGTGCCAACTGCATATTTACTGGAAGCATCCTTCCAAGGATTCTGGTCATCGAATTTAAGGCTTAATGCAATCTTACTGCCATTAATCTCTTTGATTAGAACACTCAGCTTGTCCCCAATCTTAAATACTTTTTTAGGATGTTCTACACGCCCCCATGACATTTCTGAAATATGAAGCAGTCCATCAGCACCACCTAAATCAATAAATGCTCCAAAGTCAGTTACATTCTTAACTGAACCTTCTACCATATCGCCTTCTTTGATTCGTGCAAATAACTCTTTCTGCATTTCTGCTTTCTGAGCCACAATCAGTTGTCTTCTGTCGCCGATATATCTTCTTCTCTTAGGATTATATTCACTTACTACAAATTCAATTTCCTGTCCTGCATATTTGCTTAAGTCCTTCTCATAAGAATCAGAAACCAAACTTGCAGGAATGAAAATTCGTACTTCCTCTACAACAACACTTAAACCACCATTCAGGACCTGTGCAACCTGAGCTGTTAACACTTCCTTGTTGTTAAATGCTTCTTCTATTCTCTTGTTTCCTCTGTCAGCAGCTAGACGTTTATAAGTTAGTAGAACCTGTCCCTCACCGTCATTTACTTTCAGAATCTTTACTTCCATGGTGTCGCCAGTTTTGGCAACGGTGGTAAGGTCTACATTAGGTTCGTTTGTGTATTCATTTCTGGTAAGGATACCGTCTGACTTGTATCCGATATTAAGAATAATTTCTTCTGGCTTAACATCAATAACAGTACCTTCTACAACCTCTCCCGTGTGTATTGTCTTTAATGATTCCTCTAACATTTGTTCAAAAGTTAATTCTGACATAATTTTGAACCTCCTCGATAATATTATTTGGGGTTGAGGCCCCTGCAGTAATACCCACCAGTCGAACAGCTTTAGGTAGTTCTAAATGCAAGTCATCCAGTGTCTGTATAAAATAGGTGTTTGCACATTCATTACTGCATATTTCAAACAGTTTTTTGGTGTTGGAACTGTGCTTACCGCCTATTACTATCATTGCATCAACAGAAGATGCGATTTCTTTTGCTTCTCTCTGTCTCTCCTCAGTTGCATTGCATATAGTATTTGCAACATTAACATTATAGACTTTTTTTCGAAAAATATCAACTATATATTGAAATTTATTGTAGTTAAATGTCGTTTGAGATACGATGCAGACTTCTTTTCCCGATTCTGGTTTGAATTTTTCAGCTTCTTCAATTGTTTCCACAATTACAGCCGGAGTACTGCACCACCCTACAATCCCTTCCACCTCGGGGTGTACGGGATTTCCCACTACAAGTATCTGTTTTCCTTCGTTGCTTTCTTTCTCAACAATTTTGTGAATTCTTTTCACATAAGGACAGGTGGCATCTACACAATTTAAACCCTGTTTATCAATTTGCTGGTATATATCTCTTGCAACCCCGTGAGCACGTATAATAATTGTTCCCTCTTTGATTTCAGCCAATTCCTGTCTATTTTCCAATACGGTTACGCCTCTTTTTTTGAGGTCATTTACTACCTCCTCATTATTTACTATGGCGCCATAAGTATATAGTACATCCTTATTCTCAGACTGCTCATAAACTGTTTTCACAGCTCTTTGCACTCCAAAACAGAATCCTATGCTCTTTGCTAAAACTACTTCCAAATGTTTAACCCCTTCTACTTTCACATATTTTTATAACTGTTTCAACTACATCATTAATTGTCATATGGGACGAATCTACGAGAATAGCATCCTCTGCTTTTCTTAAGGGAGATTCCTTTCTCGTCATATCCCGCTCATCACGTTCCATAATATCCTGCTCGATTTTTTCCAAATTGCACGCTTCACCCTTTGCCTTCAGTTCTTCAAAACGTCTTTCAGCCCTCACACGGCTACTGGCAGTCAGATATATCTTTACATCAGCATCCGGAAGTACACAGGTACCGATATCCCTGCCATCCATTATCACGTCAGTGGTTTTTGCCAAATGTTTCTGCAGGTTTACTAATTTCTTTCTGACAGCTTCCTGAGTAGAACTGACAGACGCCATATAACCCACTTCCTCCATCCGCAAATAAGGGTTTACATTCTCCCCATTCAGGTATACCACCTGTTGACCCTGCTCATAACGAATGGTTATTTCAGCATCCTCACATCTTTTATGAATCTCTTCCAGATTTTGTGGCGAAATGTTTTCTCTGATCATAAATAAAGCCATTGCTCGATACATAGCTCCTGTATCCACATATACGAGATTCAGCTTCTCTGCCACTTTTTTAGCAATGGTACTCTTACCGGCTCCTGCCGGGCCATCTATTGCAACACAATAACTCATGATAAATACCTCACTTACTTCCAGATGAATGTATCCCATTCACCACAACCTATTCTGTTCTTTCTGCACTACTACCAGCCAGATAACCGGTGGACCACGCTATCTGTAAATTAAAACCACCTGTAAGTGCATCCAGGTCCAAAACCTCACCTGCAAAAAAAAGGCCCTGTACTAGTTTGGATTCCATGGTGGATGGATTCACTTTATTTATGGAAATACCACCTTGTGTAATAACGGCTTCTGCAAATCCTCTGCACCCTGTTACCGTCAAAGGCATTTTTTTCAATAACCCTATGAATTCTTTTCTTTCTTCCTTCGTGATTTCTCCGGTCTTTTTATCAGGTGAGATTCCCGAAAGCGAAATTATGATTGGAATCAGCCTTACAGGAAGTAATCCTCCCAACGCATTCTTAAATTGTTTATTCCGATTCTCTTCAAAATCCCTTAAAATTCGTTTATCCAACTGTTCTTCTGTAAGTGCAGGTTTTAAATCAATTGAAAGTTCAGCCTTCTGTCCGAACACTTTCTTTGTATAAAAACTGCTTGCACTTAGAATCAACGGTCCACTTACGCCAAAGTGTGTAAATAGCATCTCCCCAAAATCGCTAAATATCTC
>DATERV010000043.1:0-2869 GCA_035271185.1 Lachnospiraceae bacterium
GATGATGCTCCAGAGCCTCGCCGCCTGCTGTGCCCCTTGCGCTGAGTGCGTTGTTAGACGAAAGCTCCTGTCATCCCTAAACCCTCATTCTATATTTTAGTTTTTGTGATATGAAATATCCAAGTAAAAGCATTACTGGCATTATAATTATAGTTGCACTAATAGTAAGTTGTTCATTCCCGGCAAATATACCTTGAATGGGAACCATAGAGTAAAATAAAAGCATACTTAAATACGCTATAGGTGTTCCAATGAAAAAGGTACCCATAAAACCTACTGCAGGAAGCAATGCATAAATTAGCGCTGCTACAAAGATATCTTTTCTTCGCTTTATTCCTGAATAAATTGACATTACCAACCAGAGAGACAGATAGACCGTAGAAGCTATGACATTAGCTAGAGAAATATCGCCCATTGATCCAGCTGGGGAATATACCATCCCAAAGTTTATATTGAAAAGAACTAGAATCACAATGAGACAAATGAGCCAAACCATTATGCGCACTTTATACATATAACTCTCTCCCATCTTCTTGTAAAATACCCTATGTCACTATGGAATTTGCAGAACCATCCTCTAGCCGTAGTCATACAGTTTGTTTCGTCTAACGTTTTCGTTGTTACCGACGTTCATAGCACAGGCGCTTCCGACTTAGAAAACCGTGAGTCTGTGAATGTTGGTAACAACCTGTTAGATGATGTATTTTTTTAGCCGATACTATATTGTTTTCTTATTCTAAATCTTCTAAATTCCATTCTTTATAAAATTGTATTAGATACTCTTGCATAAACTTGTGTCTTGATAAAGCTATCTGCTTTCCAATGTTTGTATGCATCCTATCCTTAAGTAATAGAAGTTTGTCATAAAAATGAGCGATACTGTAGAACTCCGCTTTAAAATCTCCTAAATCAATAAAATAACTGCAAATTGAGTTCTGGTAGCTTAGAACATAATTGATATTAGTATGCCGTAATATACGGCATTTTTTTATCAGTTGTTGTTGACCTATATACAATAATTCCATATAGTAATGCGTATATGAAAAAAGAGGAAGAGCCCACTCACCATAGTCGTCTCTTCCTCCCTTTCGCCCATGCACCTAGCTTGAAGGCATAGGAGCATGAAAAACAGAGGTATAAACCCCTGGTACATGAGGTACAATACTATGATAAGAGTTTTTCACCTGTTCTGCAAGCTTAATTTTAAGAATCTTTCTGCAGAAGATCTTTTTAATAAATTTATGGCTGAATTCGACCCTAGGAAGCACAACTGCCCTTGGTGTAATACGACATACCCCGACTGGAAGAAACATGCTAAATATGAACGCTGGTTAATCTCTTTTGAGGGTGGAGTCACTGTTACATATCGCCTGGAGATAACAAGGTACAAATGCTCATCATGCGGACATACTCATGCAATACTACCGGAATCAATCATTCCTTATCAGTCCTACAGTTTTCTGTTTATCATCGCAGTAATGAGAGATTACTACGCCCGTATCCTAACCGTGGCAGAAATCTGCACCAAGTACAATATTTCCACATCCACACTTTACTCATGGAAGGAACTTTTCCTCAGGCATAAAAAGCTATGGCTCGGCCTCTTGGAAGATGCGTATACATCATCGTTGGATTTCCTGGATTCATTTTATGATGCAAGCTTCCAGTATGATCTTCAGGAGTTTTTTCAGATAATGAGAATTTCTTTTCTGCAAGGTGCAAGTCACATAAGAAAGGCACATTCTGCTCCAGGGTAGACCACATGATTTTTTATTTATGCACTTTCACATAACATCGGAATTCTTTTTCGCTCCTGCCCTTGCTAAGATGTCTACAGGAGGTGATTGTGTCATGAAAGACACTTTTAACGACAAATCTTACAGCGATGCAGTAAAAATTGCTCATTTGCGCTTTGCTGTCATAGCTCCGGTAATACAGGGGCTATTTACTGAACCTACCAAGACGGCTTACTACAAAAATGTGGCTGAGAAAACTTTTAAAATGCCCAATGGTAGGGAAATGTGCTACAACTACAACACATTTGAAAAGTGGGAAGCGGATTACAAAAAAGACGGAATGGATGGACTTATGCCAAAGTCCCGTTCCGACTCTGGAACATCTCGTGCTCTACCAGACACAGCCATTGCAGAGATATTTCGGCTGAAAGAGCAGTTCCCCCGCATTAATGCGACACTAATTTACACGAAGCTCATCGCTGATGGCTTCATCAAGCAGTCTGAAGTATCTGTTTCTACTGTGCAGCGTTTCATTAAGAAAAATGACCTGAAGACCGCAGGAACCCCGAACATCAAAGATCGCAAAGCCTTTGAAGAAGAGTTCCCATGTAACATGTATCAGGCGGATACTTGTCACAGCATCTACATAACAGAGAATGGAGTAAAGAGAAAAACCTACTTGTTTCATATTATTGACGACCATTCTAGGCTAATTGTCGGTGCACGGTTCTTTTACAATGACAACTCATACAATTTCCAGCTTGTGCTTAAAGAAGCGGTTGCCCGTCATGGTCTTTGTAGAAAACTATACACCGATAACGGATCACCTTACTCCAATGGACAACTGACGCTAATCCTTGGCTCCTTGGGTATTGTGGAAATCCATGCGCCAGTTCGAGATGGTGCCGCTAAGGCAAAGGTCGAGCGATCATTTAGGACCGTTAAAGATACCTGGCTGAACGGTTTTGACCCATCTGAGGTAGTATCTCTTGAACAGCTGAATAGTATGCTAGCTGATTATGTTAGGATGCGCAACACTACAGTCAATCGTGATATTGGCGAGACTCCTATGGAACGTTACTCCAGGCATATTGACCGTATTCGTTTTCCCAAGAGCCGTGAATGGCTGGATG
>DATERV010000044.1:0-2094 GCA_035271185.1 Lachnospiraceae bacterium
CTACAGAGGAATATCGGAAGCAGAAGCATCAAAACCATTTAAGCATCAAGTAGAGGAGAAACAGGTGAAAAGTAAACTATTCGTATTACCGCAACCAGCTGCGAGCAATGCATATATTTATTCCTATTTGAATCAGGAAAGAGCAATCAGCAAGGTGGTCATCGAATACTTTATAAACCATGGACTTATTTATGAATCCAGAGATTATCACAACGTGGTGTTTAAAGGAAATGACAAGGAAGGTGTTACCAGATTTGCCAGTATGCGAGGCGTGTTTGACAGGGGTGGTAATAGCTTTAAGTGTGATGTAGCAGGAAATGATAAGAATTATGGTTTTAACATTTTTATAGACAATAGCAGTGAATTAATTGTATTTGAAGCAGCCATTGATCTTATGAGCTATATGGACATTCATATGGATTTTGAAACAAATAAGCTTGCCCTTGGAATGTTATCTGATGCACCACTGGAGACCTTTTTAGAGGAACACCCTCAGATTACCTCCATAAGATTTTGTTTGGATAATGATGTGCCCGGAAGAAAGGCAACGGAAGAACTTACAGAGAAGTATTATAGCTTAGGTTATGAGGTAGAGGACTGTCCACCACCAAAGAACTACAAGGATTACAATGAATGGCTTGTTGCTGTTAAGCTTCAGCCTGTAAGGACAGAGAGATCAATGATGCGTTGATGGGGAAATACCATACCAAAATGGACTTTTCATGGGGAATTTCCAAATGACAGATGCCAAAACATGGGGAAATGTCGTAGGGAGTAAATTGGTGCTTTTCTTGTTGAAAATATATTTTATTTTATACATGGGGAAATACCATACCAAAATGGACTTTTTATGGGGAATTTCCAAATGATAAGTGCCAAAACATGGGGAATTTCCATGGGGAATATAAAATATCAGGGGTTTTAGGGGATTAGCTCCCCTAACTAGATGCATTTGAGACGGAGACGTCTCTAATGCGTATCTAGCCATGTCGGTAGCTATGCTATTGTCATGGGAAAGAACTAGAGATTTACTAAACACGGATAAGGAGGTGTGCTAATCGCAATGGATAAAGAAGCTGTTTTATTTACAAAACCAGAGGAACTTATAGAGTATTTGGATGAGAATGATTTATTGATGGATCTTAGCAGTAAAGATTCAGAAATCCTGCTTAATTATATGGAAGGTCATGGATATAGTCTTGGTGAATTAGATGGAAAGCTTGTCAGAGTCGATATCGGTGAGGAACATGGCGAAGTTATGGAGTATTCCATTGATGATGCTATTGATGTTGTTTGCGAGTGGAACTATGAGCTTATTCAGGAAGCCAAGGAAAGAAGAGATTCGCCTGAAAACTTTCTGGATTTTTGTTCTAGTCAGGGTAAATATGAAACTTTGAGAGAAGATGAAAAAACTCTGGATAAGATGTTTTATAAAACTCGATATGGCAAGGAAATTAATGAACTTGCTGAAAGACTTGCACAAGAAGCCGCTAGAAATATTAAAGCAAGTAGGAAAACGGATTCAGTAGCAATTGCAGTTACAGAAGAAATTCAGCAATACAGTACAGATAAGAAGGGTAAGGTGAGATAATGGCAGATTCAGTTCACTGTATTAAGAAGACCTTACGACTCATGCCTGATGAAGCAAAGATGTTAGCTGAAAAATCAGCAAGTGCAGGAATGTGTGAAGCTGATTATCTAAGATTATTAATTAGTCAGAAGCCAAATGATTATCCGGAAGTACGCAGATTATTAAAAGATTTGATTAATGAGGTTAATAGAATAGGTATTAATATTAACCAATTGGTATTTAATCATAATTCCGGATTATATAGCGAACAGGATAGGGAACGTCTTTTTGCATACATGAAAAAACTGAATGTAACTGTCAAAGAGGCGGTGGTGCAGATTGGCTATTAGTAAAATCCTTTATATGAAGGACTGTGGCAGAAACTTTCCAGGAAAGCATTTGAAGGTAGCAATTGAATATATTTCAGTGCCCGACAAAACGCAGAATGGAAAGTTTGTTGCAGGACTTAACTGTCAGCCAGATGCGGCTTATGAACAGATGAAGCAGACGAAAATAAAGTTTGG
>DATERV010000045.1:0-16683 GCA_035271185.1 Lachnospiraceae bacterium
ATAAATATTAATTCAAGGGAGAACGACTATGCAATACGTAGTATTACAGGTTACACTTAAGGAAAAATTTATTGGAACAGGTTCTGGTAATCTGACAGAATTGGAAAAGGTAATTAATGCACAAGCAGAAAAAGGTTATCGACTTCATACAATTACTTCAACATCCGCACATAGTTCTGGATTTTTAGGTGGAGACAGAATACAAGCTACAATGATATTTGAGAAGATATAGCAATAAAACTGACCAAGTATATCGCAAAAATGTACCGGGCATTTTTATACCCAAATATCATGGTATGTATGGGCGGATGATACTATGGTCGGAATATACCCACGGCAATATTTGGGACATGCGCAATAAGCGTTACATATTAAAGTTGGCAAATACGGGAATCGTACCTGCCAACATAATATTTGCTTATTAATACCCTTCTGTCACCCCATTGCTTTCCGGGACTTCATTCTCTTCCACACTGGAACTTACATCAGGTATCTGTCGTCCTTCCTGATTCATGTGATAGTTATCTCTATATATTAATTCTGATACAGTAACAAAAGTAAATCCCTTCTCCTTCAGGGTCACAATCATGGTTTCCAGTGCATCAGCAGTGTATTTTGCCCCATTGTGGCATAGAATGATGGAACCATTTCCCAAATGCTTATTTTTACAGACCTTTTCCACAATAGCTTCTGTACCGTAATCTTTCCAATCTAGGCTATCCACATCCCATTGTATGGTATAGTAACCACAAGCGCTAGCTGCTTTCACCAAAGCATTGTCATAATCCCCATAGGGCGGCCTGAACAGAAACATATCATAGCCGGTAAGATCCTTTACTCGTTTATGAACATTTATGATTTCTTCCTTTTTTTCAGAATCAGACAGCTTACTCATGTTTTTATGAGATTCACTGTGGTTACCCAGATCATGGCCTGCTGACAGGATCGCTTTCACATCCTCCGGATATGCTTTGACCCAGCCACCGGTCACAAAAAAAGTTACTTTAATTTGCTGCTCCTCCAGTAATTCTAGTATTCTTTGTGTGTCTTCATTCCCCCAGGCGGCATCAAAGGTCAGTGCAATCTTTGGCTCCTCTGTTTCCACACAGTATATGGGTAGTTCCCGATTTCCCACTGTAGAACTGGCAGTAATACTAATAGGAGTTTGGCGAAGAACACCGCTGATTAATAAAATGGCCCCTAGTAAAAAAACTCCAAGTCCCACGGCTTTTCCCAGTCCGGAACTTGGAGTTTTCTTTTCCTCTATGTTATGTAAGGCAATCAAATGATCCAATGCTTTGTCCAATTGTTCACGCATCTTTTACACCCTGCCTTTTTTATCATCTTATGCTGCTTTACATGGATATATGCATAACTTCTATTCAGACTTTAGTTCTCCTGTTTCTATTCTGCCTGCTAAGTCTTCCAGATAAACCCATCGATCCATTTTCTCTACTAATTTTTGTTCTATTTCAGCTTTTTTCTGTGTCAGCTCCTGAAGCCTTAAAAAGTCACTGGAAAAGTCAGGAATACTGGCTTCTATTTTTTCCTGTTCTTCTTCCAGCTTATGAATATCATCCTCTATAGTTTCATATTCCTTTTGCTCCAAATAGGAGAACTTTAGCTTTCTGGGAGCAGTTTGTCTGCCATTCTTAGATGCGTCGGGTTGAACTATCTCGTCATCTTGAGACTTTTCTTTTTTACCATCTCCGGCAGAGTCAAACTCTTGCTCTACAGATTTTCTTAATACATAATCCGAATATCCACCTTCATATTGGCGAATGTTTCCTGCATCCTCAAAAGCAAAAATTCTTCTAATCACTCTGTCCAAAAAATATCTGTCATGGGAAACCGCAATCACTATCCCCTGGAAAGCATCCAGATAGCTTTCTAGTACAGTTAAGGTAGCAATATCTAAATCATTGGTGGGTTCATCCAGAATCAAAACATTGGGGGCTCCCATCAATACCCTGCACAAGTTCAGCCGTCTCTTTTCTCCTCCTGAAAGCTTTCCAACCAAACCATACTGATCTTCACCGGAGAATAGAAATCTGTTTAGCATTTGGGTCGCAGTTATTTTCCCATCCTGTGTATCAATTACTTCAGCCACATCCCGTATATAATCAATCACACGTTTTTGTGACGGCATATCACATTCCTGTTCATAATATCCTATTTTTACAGTCTGCCCAACTTCCACTATACCTGTATCAGGTTTACATAATCCACCAATTATTTTCATCAAGGTTGTTTTTCCACAGCCATTTTTACCTATAAAACCCACACGGTCTTTATTCAAGAAAATATAGGAGAAATCCTGAAACAATACCTTACTAGCATAAGCTTTGCTGATGTTAGATAACTCAATGGTGGTTCTTCCCATTCTGGAAACCGCCGATCCCAGTTCTACTGTTTCATTGCTTATGGGCGCCACTTGATTTTTCAGTTCATTGTATCTTTCCAATCTGGCTTTTTGTTTGGTAGAACGAGCACGTGCTCCACGTTTTACCCACTCCAGTTCGGTACGCAGAATAGACTGGCGTTTTCTCTCTGAGCCCAGTGCCATATCTTCCCTCTGCATCTTTAATTCCAGATATCCGGAATAATTAGCATCATAGGAGTATATTTTTCCCTGATCAATTTCTACGATACGTGTAGCCACACTATCCAGAAAATATCTGTCATGAGTAACCATCATTACGGCACCTTTTCTTGCTTTTAAGGTTTCTTCCAGCCAATCAGCCATTTCTCCATCTAAATGGTTCGTGGGCTCATCCAGTATCAATATATCTGAAGGCTTTAGCAAAACCTGAATGAGTGCCAGTCTTTTTTTCTGTCCTCCGGAGAGATGTCCACATTTTTCCTCAAAATCTGTAATACCTAATTTGGTCATCATGGTTTTGGCTTCGCTCTCCAGATTCCAGTGATTATCCTTCCCATGATTATCTCCTAAAACGGCCTCTAATACGCTAATATCATCACGAAATATGGGGTGCTGAGACAGGAAATGTATCACCGAATTGCTGACACGTACAATCTGTCCTTCATCTGGTTCATCCAGACCAGCTATCATTTTTAGCAATGTAGACTTTCCCGTTCCATTTATTCCAATGATTCCTGCCTTTTCACCTTCCTGCAAGAAAAAAGAGGCACTGTCGAACAGTTTCCTCTCTCCATATGCTTTCGTAATATTGTCAACTGACAAAATATTCATATGTTTCCCTTTCAATCCAAAGCAGCATATGCTGCCATACGTAATTTTCTAACTTCAAGGGTAGTACCGGCTTCACATCTTTGAATGAAGTACAGCAGTATCATATCCTCTGAAGGATCCACAATAAAATAGTTACCCGTCCAGCCATCCCAGCCGAACTCGCCAATACTTGCATTGCTTCCTGCTTGCCCCGGGTTCATCATCACCCTGGTCAGGCAGCCATATCCATAACCCATTAAGCTATCCCAATTATACCCTACCAGCTGGTCTTTATTCAAGTGATTGGTAGCCATTAGTTCTACCGTTTTCCTGCCAAGGATCCTAACTCCGTTAAATGTTCCACCATACAGCAGCATTCTGCCAAAGCGACTATAATCATCTATGGTAGAAGCCAGTCCGGCACCACCTGACTCAAAAGTCACATCCTGTCCATACCCCTCAAGTCCAAGGTAGTTCTGTCTAAAGGGTTCCAGACACCTGCTGTCTGTATTCCATTTATAGTTGGTAGCAAAACGATGTCTCTTTTCCTTGGGCACAATAAACCCGGTATCCTTCATTCCCAATGGTTCAAAAATCTCTTTACTTAAAAACTTTCCATACTTCTGACCGGATACCACCTCCACGATGCCACCCAGAATATCAGCAGATAAGCCATATCGCCAATTTGCTCCGGGTTGAAAGCAAAGAGGTACAGAAGCAATTTTTCTGCAATAGTCAAGGGTATCTGTAGGATTGCCATTCTCCAGGTCCGTCTTAATATCCCGAAACAGCTGATCCATTTGTCTGGCGGGTTCACAATCAAAGTCCGGATATGTCACCCCGGATGTCATGGTCAAAAGGTCCATTATTCGGATTTCTCTCTTCAGAGGTACAAGAGTGCCATCCTCACTCCAAACCTTCGCATTTGCGAATTCAGGAATATACAGGGACACGTTATCCAGTAAATCCAGCTTTCCTCGTTCTGCCAAAATCAATACAGCCACTGATGTGACGGGTTTTGTCATAGAAAACATTCTGAAAATGGTATCTCTGGTCATAGGAATCCTTGCTTCCTTATCTGCAAATCCCTGAGAACAGTTGTATAATTCCTTTCCACGCTGTAATAACAATACATTTGCACCTACGATCGTGCCATTATCAATACTATCCTTTACAAGCTCGTCCATAACTTCTTTATAATCAAGCATATCTTTATTCCTCGATACCTTCCTCAGCTGCACGCACACTACATCCCTCTTTAGCTGAACCTATAATACAGATTTGAGGGTCACCGGAACTTACACACATGTCGCAAGCCGGGCATGCCTGCTTACTACCACAGAGTTCCCTGGGTACACCTTCATTAGCAGCATTATGCCTACAGTCCCTGCACCAGCATTCTGAACATACAGAAAAGGATTTGGGCGTAGTCTCAGTGTTTGCATCAAATAAATCAAATAGGCTCAGCTGACCTTCTATCATCTTTTTTTCTTTTGACATAGTTCACTCTTTGCTGTCTGGTCCCTATAGGCCGACTATTTTTAGGATCTGTATCACTCATACTATCAAAAATTACCCCATATATCTCATCCATTATACACTAAAATGTGGTATAGTGTAACAATACTTTGTAACGAAACTGCCTTTTTCAGCATTAACAGATATACAAACGAAAGGAGGATGGCTGATGCTGTCAATAGAAGATGTTTACCGCGAGCATTCGCGGACAGTATTTCGCTATCTTCTCTCGCTCACCCGCGACGAAGGACTTTCAGAGGAACTGACGCAGGAGACCTTCTATCAAGCAATCAAAAGTGCTGAACGATTTGACGGAAGTAGCAAAGTTTCAACATGGCTGTGTGCCATTGCAAGAAACTTACTTTTAAGCGAACGGCGCAAGCACCCGGTATCGGACGAGTTGGTTGAATCAAGCGCTGTTTCACCCTCTTCGGAGGATGAAGTGCTTGCGAAAATCGGGCAGGTTGATCTTTTGCGTAAATTGCATCTACTGGATAGCGATATGCGCGAGATTCTGTATTTGAGACTACTTGGAAATCTCTCTTTTCGCGAGATTGGGGATATCCTTGGACGGACGGAAAACTGGGCGCGAGTAACTTATTATCGTGGTAAAGAAAAGCTGAAAAAGGAGTTGGAATCTGATGAATAAACGGTTTGACTGTGAAATTATCCGCGATTTGCTACCGTCCTATGTGGACGGATTAGCAAGCGATACAACTAAAAAAGCTGTGGAAGAACACCTTACGGACTGTGCGGACTGCTCTGCAGCACTTAAGTGCATGAAAGAACCCGAACCGCTGAAAGCGGTACCCGCCGAGGTGGATTATTTGAAAAAAGTGCGCCGCCATACAAACCGAAAATCGCTGCTCATCGGTATCATTTTGATGCTGGTAGGAATGTCGACGCTTTTATACCGCTTTTTCTATATTGGAAGTGAAGCAAGCGCTACAGAAGTCATCTGCCATGTATTCGTTGAAAATAACACTGTATCAGTCAGCGGTACGCTTGCAGGCAGCGGTCAGGCCGTATCCCGCGTGACCTTTTCAAACAGTAACGGCATGGTTCAGTTTAGGGTGTACACCGTACCCAAGACCTTCTTTAACAATGGAGATTTCAATGAAACCTACACAGTAGCATCTCCGATTGGACAGGTGCGTGTGGACGATCTAATTGTCTGGGATAATGGCATGGAAATCGGCTCTACCGCATCGCAGCTTTTCGCGGCTGTGAATCCATATGTGGGTGATATGCCAGCCAACACCCGTGTCGCCTCGATTTTGGGCATCTCCGACCAGTTTGGCCCCTATTCCAATGAACTTCAGACTGCAACAGAGCCCTACGGCTGGACGCTCATTCTCGAACTGTCGATTTCTCAAGACGAAGAAAGCGTTGCAAAGGAAATCATGTCAGCAGATTCCTACGCCATGCTGGCTGTCATTGGCAATCTGGGCTCTGTGACCTGGCAGTATTACACCGAGGCAGGTTTGCAGGAATATACGGTAACGGAAGAAATGGCCACTGTCTACGCCGGTCAGGACATCAAGCAATTCGCTGATTCGATCTCCAGTTTACAGACTCTGTTGCAGTCTCTCAGTTTTAAGTGGTCCGGTGTGCGAGAGACCCTACAGGAGGAAGGAACGTTCTATATGAATATCCGCAACAACTGCGATGATAAAATCTATGGAATCTGCATTGATTATTATCTGGACGGTGAACTTATCGGAAGCCGTGGGTTTGAAAATGCAAACAGCTCTCCTCTATCGGCCGGCAAAGTGGTGTCCTACGACTTTGCTCCGGAAGATTTTCCAGATGATACTTCAGCAATACAGTTAAATCGTTTCAGCTTTAATCTGTCCGTCACCGACCGTGACGGCAATGAGACCGTCGTCTGTGAGGGTGCTAATATGTCGGCAAAATATGCGTGGACATTTTTCTTTACGCTAACTGGGGATTATAAGAATGGCTTTGTTTTAAACGAGGGCTGAAACGTTACGGTATTCTCTTTTTCAGTTTATTGTATACATGAAAGAATGCAGGAATCAGGAAAGCATCTGCAAATATCCAAGCGATAGGGCTTCCTAATGCAGCGGCCGGGAAGCCAAACCGTGGAACCAGCAGAACTCCTACCAGTGAACGGGCAATCATCTCCATCACACCTGCCAAAATAGCAAAGTAAGGGAATCCAATTCCCTGGATCATAAAGCGTATAATATTTACCAATGCCAAAGGAAAATAGAATGATGTACTAATCATTAAGAACAGATGTACATTGCCTGTAATTTGTTCAACAAGTGCCGGATCCTTTGCATCCACAAATAATCTTCCTAGTGGTATACCGAAGAAATAAGCCACCATGAATGCAATCATGCTATAAATAGCACCAAGCTTTATGCAATCAAATAAACCTGTCTTGATGCGCTCAAGTTTCTTTGCTCCGATATTCTGTCCTCCGAAGGTAGCCATTGTAGAACCCATTGCATCAAAAGGACATGCCAAAAATCCACCTATTTTGCCTGCAGCTGTAACAGAAGCGACTGCTACAGAACCCA
The DNA here is from genome assembly GCA_035271185.1 of Lachnospiraceae bacterium. Classification (GTDB taxonomy): domain Bacteria; phylum Bacillota; class Clostridia; order Lachnospirales; family Lachnospiraceae; genus Acetatifactor. The sequence goes on from DATERV010000045.1 coordinate 7,261, forward strand.
ATCCATTTACTGACGTCTGTAAAATAACAGAACCTATTGCGGTGATGGAGTATTGCAGTCCCATAGGAATTCCCATGCTACACAGATTTTTCATCAAATGCAAATTAGGCTTCCACTCCTCTTTCTTTATCTTAAGTATCTCGAACCTTTTTCTGATAAAAATAAGACATAAAATTCCAGATACTCCCTGGGACAAAACAGTAGCCCAAGCGGCACCGGCAACGCCCATACCAAACCGAAGAATAAAAAGCAGGTCCAGGCTGATATTCATAACAGAAGCAATTAATAAAATCAAAACCGGTGTCTTGCTGTCTCCTAAAGCCCTGATAATACCAGCTAATATATTATAGAAAAAAACGGTGGGAATGCCTATAAAAATCACCACAATATAAGCATAGGCGTTTTCAATAATATCTTCCGGCGTGTTCATTAACACTAGTATTTGCCTGCAGAACGTTACTGTAACAAAGCTCATAACTGCAGCAAAAAAAATGCCAAGCCAAATACTGTTAGCCACATACTTGCGTAATCCTGCATAATCAGACGCTCCAAACATATGTGCTGCCGGTATGGAGAACCCCACACAAATACCCATGCAGAAACCAATCACCAAAAAGTTGACAGAGCTGGTAACGCCAACTGATGCTAAGGAACTCACCCCTAGATAACGACCTACAATAAGGGTGTCCGCCAAGTTATAGAATTGCTGGAGTAAAGATCCTAACAGCATGGGAATAGCATACCCCAATATCAAACCCATCGGTTTTCCCTGTGTCATATCCTTTGTCATTGATATCTCTCCTTAGTGATGTCTTTTAAGATAAGGAAAGGACTGTAAACGCTACACAGAGCGTTACAGTCCTTTCAAAAACATAATAACTCATACCATTATATCCTTCTGCGATTATGCAAATGGATTCTCTGTAGGATACATCATATTCTTAGGCTGGTTATAGTTGAGGTCTTCAATTGGAACGCCGATGTATTTGAATACTTCATACAAAGCCTTTCCGAAGTGACCAAACGCAACTGCTCCATGATGAGGATAATTCTTCTCAATCAGTACGTGACGATAGAATCTTCCCATCTCAGGAATAGCAAACACACCGATACTACCGAAGGATCTGGTAGCAACTGGAAGAACCTCGCCCTGTGCAATATAAGCACGAAGCTTGTTATCAGCTGTGCTCTGTAGACGATAGAAGGTGATGTCACCAGGAATAATATCTCCTTCCAGCGTACCCTGTGTTACTTCTTCAGGAAGAGCTCTTGCCATAATCATCTGATACTTCATTTCACAGAAAGCAAGCTTACTGGAGCAGGTATTTCCACAATGGAAGCCCATGAATGTATCATTATGAGTATAGTTGAACTTATTCTTAATAGATTCTTCATACATATCAGCAGGTACACTGTTGTTAATATCCAGTAAGGTTACAGCATCTTCGCTGACACAAGTACCAATGAATTCACTTAAACAGCCATAGATATCAACTTCACAAGATACAGGAATTCCCATACCTGTCAGACGGCTATTTACATAGCAAGGTACAAAACCGAACTGGGTCTGGAATGCAGGCCAACATTTTCCGGCAATTGCAACATATTTGCGATATCCCTTATGAGCTTCTATCCAGTCTAACAGAGTCAGTTCATACTGAGCAAGCTTAGGAAGAATTTCGGGTTTGGAGTTGCCCTTACCAAGTTCTGCTTCCATCTCTTTTACTTTATCTGCGATACGAGGATCTCCTGCATGCTTGTTGTATGCTTCAAACAGGTCAAGTTCGGAGTTTTCTTCGATTTCTACGCCCAGATTGTAAAGTTGCTTAATAGGTGCATTACATGCCAAGAAGTTAAGAGGTCTGGGACCAAAGCTAATGATCTTTAAGTCAGAAAGACCAATAATTGCTCTTGCTATAGGCAGGAACTCATGTAACATATCAGCACATGCTGCTGCATCTCCAACAGGATACTCAGGAATATATGCCTTTATATTACGAAGCTTTAGGTTGTAGCTTGCATTAAGCATACCACAATAAGCATCACCACGTCCGCCAATCAGGTTGTTCTGTGACTCTTCAGCTGCTGCAATGAACATTGCAGGACCATCAAAATGCTTAGCTAATAAAGTTTCACTGATTTCAGGTCCGAAGTTTCCAAGATAAACACAAAGTGCGTTACATCCCGCTTTCTTAATATCTTCTAATGCCTGAACCATATGAATTTCACTTTCTACGATACATACAGGACATTCATAAACGCCTTCTGCACCAAATTTATTGGTGTAAGCTTCCATCAATGCCTTTCTTCTGTCAACTGACAAAGATTCCGGGAAACAGTCACGGCTAACTGCTACTACTCCTACTTTTACCTGAGGTAAATTAATCATTTTCTCTTCCTCCTAATTTTTTTTCTGCTATTCTGCAGAGATCATAATCTGTAATAATGAATTTAGTCTTCTGTAAGGCAAAGATTTTTACCCTTTAGTCCCAAGAAACTGCCTTCATCAAGACCACCTTCTTTGTGACCAATAAGCCACTTATTTACTGCTGTAATCAGTGCATCTTCACTGGGAGCCCTAGAGCCCTCCACCTTCTGATGTACTGTCTTTAGTGGGTAGTTTGTTCCCCTGGGCAAAATGATTGATACTTTAAAGCCCTTATTATCTACATCACAGGGTGCATAGTGTAATGTAGTGGAATAAACTTCTACAGCTGTACCGGCAGGTACAAGAAATGCTTCTACCTTTGCAGTATCATATGAAAAATCATCTTCCACATCCTGAATTCTTCCTAACATCAGAACAGCATCTGTAGCTGCTACATTGATCTCAGAATCCCTGTGGTATTCCAATGCATTCAGTTTGGTATTATGACCATTACAATAGCCAATCTGTACAGGCATCTCTCCATAAACTACATTAGAAACCTTCTCCATGATGAAAGCATCTTCCAAAACTGCAACGGAAGGTTCATATGCTACTCCATCTGGCAATGGAGTCTCAGACATTTTTTGTACAAGGGAAGTAAAATCCACATTGTCTACAATACGTCCATATTTCTTAAATGCTTCATCTGTTACTTTCTTAATAACCATTTTAGATCCCTCCTTATTTAATTATTTCATATACCGGTTTTAACGCCGGATAGATCGCTTTAAACTGATTGTAGCGTGCTTCATATTTAGCTGCTATTTCAGGATCCGGCTCTACTGTATCAACAACCTTCACCAGTTTCTCTGCAATTTCTTCCACACTACTGTATTCGCCGCATGCTACTGCTGCCAGCATGGCGCCGCCCATACCGGGACCTTCTTCGCTTTCTAAAATGTCCACTTTCAGGTTCATTACATTGGCAATGATCTTACGCCACAGAGGACTCTTTGCACCACCACCGCAGATCTTGGTTCTTTCAATCTTGATACCCAGGCTCTTAGCTACTTCCAAGGAATCCCTAAGAGCAAAAGCAACGCCCTCCAAGACAGCCTGTGTCATATCTGTACGACTGGTATCCATGGTCATACCAATAAATGTACCACGCGCATTTGGATTATTATGAGGAGAACGCTCTCCCATCAAATATGGCAGAAAATAAACATGATTCTCACCTAACTTTTCGATACCCACCTGCTCTTTGGCATACTCTTTGGTACCTATGATTTCATCCATCCACCATTTGTTACAGGAAGCTGCACTCAACATACATCCCATCAGGTGATAGGTGCCGTCAGCATGTGCAAAGGAATGCAGAGCATTGTACTTATCTACCCCAAACTTCTTCGACGAAATAAAGATTGTACCACTGGTTCCTAAGGAAATATTGCAACGGCCATCTCCTACAGTACCGGTACCTACTGCAGCTGCTGCGTTATCTCCTGCACCTGCTGCCACCTTAACATGGTCTGATACACCCAGTTCTGTGGCTACATCAGGTTTGAGACAACCTACGCACTCATAGCTTTCAAAAACCTTTGCCAACTGGTTTAAGCTGACTCCGCAAATGTCACACATCTCCTTGGACCAGCAGCGATTTTTAACATCAAACAACAACATACCGGATGCATCTGATACATCGGTACAATGAACACCCGTCAATTTATAAGCTATGTAATCCTTGGGAAGCATAATCTTTGCGATACGAGCAAAGTTTTCAGGTTCCTTATTCTTAATCCAAAGAATCTTAGGTGCAGTGAAACCTGTAAAGGAAATATTAGCGGTATACTGGGAAAGTTTATCTTTTCCAATCACATTGTTGAGGTAATCACATTCTTCGTAAGTTCTGCCGTCATTCCACAATAATGCAGGACGAATCACCTGATCTTTATCATCTAAGATTACAAGTCCATGCATCTGTCCACCAAAGCTTATGCCGGCTACCTTGCTTTTATCCGCATCTTTTAATAATTCATTTAATCCAGTCATAGTTTCCTTGAACCAGTCATCCGGATTCTGTTCTGACCAGCCTGGTTGTGGAAAATAAATAGGATACTCTCTGGATACGATATTCTGTATCTCACCTTTTTCATTCATCAGCAACAGCTTAACTGCAGATGTTCCCAAATCAACACCTATATATAGCATAATAACCTCCTCCTGTTTGCATCCATTTATGTGCACGGGCACGTTACCTATATAATAATATCTATTACAAATAAAATCAAGTACATTTTGTGCCCAAGCACATTTCTTTTTTTACAAAATTGACTTCCTATTTTCAATATGCTAATGTAAGAAAATAGAATGCTAAAAGGGGATGAAAATGATGGCAACCATAAAAGAAATTGCAGAGCTTGCAGGGGTATCCCGTGGGACAGTGGACAGAGTTTTGAATAACCGTGGTTCTGTAAACAGCCATACCGCCGAAAAAATCATGGATATAGCGAAAGCACTGGATTACAAGCCAAACAGAGCAGGTATTGTATTGGCTGCCCAGAAAAAAAAGCTAAAGCTGGGTGTCATTTTATTCTCTGTAGATAATCCCTTTTTTGAGGATGTTTTAGCAGGTGTTGAATCCAAGGCTTTAGAGTTGGCTGGTTATAACTGCTGCGTGATTGTAAAGCAAGTACATTTTAACATTTCCGAACAGCTGGCTGCCATTGATGAACTGGAAAGAGAAGGTGTGAATGGTATTGCTATGGCTCCCTGTAATCATGTAAGCATCAAAGAGAGGATCAATGCCCTTTATGAAAAAGGAATTCCTGTTGTGACACTCAACACAGATATTGAAGGTTCTAAGCGAATTGCTTATGTTGGAAGCCATTATACCCATTCCGGGGAAGCAGCTGCCGGGCTCATGCACCTGATGACCTCTGGAGATGTAAAAGTAGGAATTGTAAGTGGTTCACCTGACATTCTTTGTCATACAGAACGAATCGCCGGATTTAGAAAAGCCGTGAGGGAGAGGTATCCCAATATTCACATACTGGAAACCATAGAAAACCACGATGATGATATAGAAAGCTATGAGAAAACAACTGCTCTTCTATTTGCACACCCGGACTTGGATGCCTTATTCTTTGCTGCTGCCGGCGTATATGGGGGATGCCGAGCTGTTATTTCAGCAGGACTTGCTGACAAAATCCGAATATTGGCATTTGACCAGGTAACCACTACGAGAGAGCTGGTACAAAAGGGAGTCATCGCTGCTACCATCTGCCAACAACCAAAAATCCAGGGGGCTAAGCCCCTGGACATATTGTTTGCTTATTTGACAGCAGGAGAAACTCCCAAAAAAGAGTTTCACTATGTTGCTGTTGATATCCGAATTAAAGAAAACATTTAGGTCGATCGATGTATAAATAAATCTTTTAGTTAAATGGTACCACAGCTCCATTATACGTATCATTGATAAACTGGGTAATGGCATCTGATTTCAGTACATCAACCAGTGCCTGCACATCCTTATGATTTTCATTTCCTTCCTTTACTACGATGATATTCACGTAGGTCTGTGTTGCTTCAGACTCAGCTGTTTCATAGGCCAGTGCGTCTGTCTTGGCATTCAGTCCTGCCTGCATTGCATAATTACCATTCAAAACGCCAAAGGATACATCCTGCAGGGTTCTTGCAATCTGTGCAGATTCCAGTTCTACGATTTCAACATGATAAGGATTTTCCTCAATATCATTTACTGTCGCTAAAAAACCTGTGCCTTCCTTTAAGGTGATAATGCCATTTTCCTGTAAAAGAAGAAGCGCTCTGGCTTCATTGGTCGTATCATTAGGTACAGCAATGGTAGCACCATCGGAAATAGTGGTAAGATCAGTTTCCTTCCCTGGATAAATACCCAGAGGCTCGTAATGAATGCCCCCAGCACTTACCAATTGGGTTCCTTTTTCTTCATTAAAGCTTTCCAAGTAAGGTGCATGCTGGAAATAGTTACAGTCAAATTCTCCTGATTCTACCACTTCGTTGGGTTGCACATAATCATCAAATATAGTTACTTCCAGGGTATAACCCTGTTCTTCCAGTATGGGTTTGGCAGCTTCTAATATTTCTGCATGGGGAACCGCAGAAGCAGCAACGGTAATGATCTTATCATCCTTTGCCTTTGCACCGCAGGCAGTCAGACTTGTTGCCGCCAGCACTACGGTAAACAATATTGCTAATACTCTTTTTTTCATTACTTTCCTCCTCTTAATATACTCCTCTATAGAAACCTTGCGGCTACTACCTTTATGTAAGAACGCATAAACGTTCTTATCTGGTTATTCTTCTGTCTAGTTTCTTGGACAATTTCATACCGGCCCACTGCATAATCTGCACCAATAGAATTAGCAGAATAACCGTAGCTACCATAATACCTGCCTGATAACGGTAATACCCGTACTGAATGGCTATAGCACCCAGACCGCCACCACCGATGGCACCAGCCATTGCAGAATAGCCCAGAATAGTGCCTAATGCAATGGTTCCGCCTACCAGAAGAGAAATTCTTGCTTCTGCAAGCAGTACCTTCCAGATGATGGTCCAAAGACTGGCTCCCATACTCTGCGCCGCCTCAATGACTCCCTTGTCCACTTCCAACAGAGAAGATTCAACCAGTCTGGCAATAAAGGGAGCTGCTGCCACTGTCAGTGATACGATGGTAGCTGTTGCTCCATAGGTTTTACCTACCACAAGTCTAGTAAATGGAATGAGTAAAATCATGAGAATCAGGAAAGGGATACTCCTAAAAATATTGACTATGGTATCTAATATCTTATTCACGATTTGATTGGGACGAAGTCCTCCTCTGGCTGTAACCACCAGTGCGATTCCTATGGGGAGTCCCAGTAAATATGCGAAAAGTGTGGAACATAATGTCATATACAATGTCATCAGGGTTTCCTGACCCAGCATAGCAATCATTTCCTGATCAAACATAATCTTCCACCTCCTCAACTGTAAGCTTTCTATCTTTCAGATATTGAATCATTTTACCGGCAATTGCCTCATCTTCAGGTAGCTGTAACACCATTTGTCCATGAGCTACGCCGTTAATATCCTTGGTATCTGCTAAGAGAATATTGGCAGGTGCTTTACACTCCAGCACCATGTTTCCTATCACAGGTTCGAAGGAAGAATTTTCGTTGAATACAATACGGATACACTTTTTACCATTCATCACACTATATTTATGGTCTGACATAAACACCAGTTTCTTAGCTGCTGCTGTTTGGGGGGATGAGAAAACCTCTTCTACTGTTCCAGTTTCCGCCAGACATCCACCATCAATGATGGCTACATGTGTACAAATTTCCTGTACTACAGCCATTTCATGTGTAATAATAACAATTGTTATTCCATACTTCTGGTTTATATTCTTTAATAAGGCCAGTATTGATTTTGTGGTATTGGGATCCAAGGCACTGGTTGCTTCATCACATAACAAAATTTTAGGATCTCCAGCCAGTGCCCTGGCAATAGCCACTCTCTGTTTCTGGCCACCGGATAACTGAGCAGGATACGCAGACGCTTTTTCTTCCAGGCCCACTTCCTTTATGAAATCCATAGCCTTCACTCTGGCTTCCCTCGTTTTCATTCCTGCAATTTCTAGAGGAAAACATACATTATCGAGTACATTTCTCTGCATTAACAGATTAAAATGTTGGAAGATCATGGCTATATCCTTTCGAACCTGACGAAGCCCTTTATCATCTAAATCAAATAAATCCTGTTTCCTTATTAATACAGTACCTGAAGTGGGTCTTTCCAGGAAGTTTAAGCATCTCACCAGCGTACTTTTCCCCGCTCCGCTCATACCAATAATACCGTATATTTCGCCCTCCATTATAGTAAGGTTAATGTTTTTTAAAGCCTCAACCTTATTATCCTTACCTGCAAATGTTTTGGATACATCCTGTACCCGAATCATCTCATTCATAAACGGCTCCTTCCCAATGGTACTTCACAATTTAAGTAGTATCATAACATTTTAGGAACTGCGTTTCAAGTATACGGTTATTGGATTTACAATAATGCGATTTGCATTAGTCTCTTTCTTTCCTGTTACTCTTCCATAAATAAGGGAGTGGACAGATACCGATCTCCGGAATCAGGTAACAATACTACAATGGTTTTTCCTTCATTTTCAGGACGTTTTGCAAGAATACTTGCAGCATACAGGGCTGCACCTGAAGTAATTCCCACCAAAACGCCCTCTGTTCTTGCTATTTTTCTGCCAGTAACAAAAGCATCTTCATTTTCTATTTGTAAAATCTCATCATAGATTGAGGTATCCAATACAGAAGGAACAAATCCTGCCCCTATTCCCTGCAACTTATGGGGACCTGCCTGCCCTCCGGATAATATAGGGGAACCTGCGGGTTCTACTGCTACAATTTGAACGTTCTTATTTTTTTCTTTTAGATATTTACCAACACCTGTTATGGTTCCTCCTGTACCCACACCTGCTACAAAAATATCGACTTTACCTTCCGTATCCTCCCAGATTTCGGGCCCTGTTGTTTTTTCATGTACCTGTGGATTATAAAGGTTGTCAAACTGCCCCATAATGACAGAACCTTCTATTTCTTCATTGAGTTCTTCGGCCTTAGCAATAGCGCCTTTCATGCCCTGGGCTCCATCGGTTAGTACCAATTCAGCACCATAGGCTTTTAAAAGTGTCCTTCTCTCCACACTCATCGTGTCCGGAAGTGTCAGAATTGTTCTGTATCCCTTGGCTGCTGCTACGCTTGCCAACCCAATTCCGGTATTCCCGCTTGTAGGTTCAATGATGACCGCACCCGGTTTCAGCTTGCCTTCTTCTTCTGCTTTTACAATCATATTCAACGCTATTCTGTCCTTCACGCTACCAGCGGGATTCAAATATTCCAGTTTTGCTAAAATGACAGCTTTACTGATATTTTCCAGTTTCATATAATTGCTCACTCTCAATAGCGGGGTTTTTCCTATTAGTTCTGTTACACTTTCAACTATCTTTC
>DATERV010000046.1:0-29885 GCA_035271185.1 Lachnospiraceae bacterium
TTACAAATTGATGTAAATATATAATTGATGTACATAAAAAATTAGAAATAGTAAAACCATGTAATTGCTTCAAAAAGCATTGCATGGTTTTTTTTATTGTATAAGAATAAAACATCATTTTAAGGCAAGACTATCTCTACAGGAAAAAAATATTTGTGAATAATTCACAGATTTATATAGCAGAGGGAGAAAAATATGAGAAGAAAGAGTACCTTTAATCAAAATAGTAATAAGAGAGCTAAAAAAGAGCGTACAATCATGATTGTTTCATCGGTATTTGTATTAGCGGCACTTACCTTGACAGGAGTTTATGTAAAAAGCAATAGTGAAAAGCAGAAAAACGATGGCTACAATATCGACTTCAGTGTATTGGAAAGTGAAGCCGAAAACAATGCAGTACATGATAAATATGAAGAAATCAAATCCAAGGTGGAAGAAAGTCTTTCAAAGACAGAAGATGATCTGGATTACACCCCTATGGAACAGGTAGACTCAGGAATTGTAAAAATACCAGGTTTGACGGATGACGAGCCGGTACCAGGAAATGTGCAAAAAGAGCTAACTATTCCACAAAATAGAGAGCAGACACTGCTAGAAGAGGCTGAGCAGCTAGATCAAGCGGCTATATCCGCAGATTCTAAAAAAGAGACTACACCCAAGCAGGTTCAGCAAAAGACACTTAACTATCAGTCCGGAGATACTTTGGTATGGCCTGTATCCGGTAATGTATTGATTCCCTACAGCATGGATAACACAGTATATTTTTCTACACTGGAGCAGTATAAATGTAATCCTGCACTCATTATTGCAGCAACCGAGGGAGATTCTATCTCAGCTTCAGCTGCAGGTAAAGTAACAGATGTTTTCTATAATGAAGAGATTGGCAGTGCTGTTACAGTAGAAATAGGAAATGGATATGTGGTAACCTATGGACAGTTAAAGGATATTGCAGTATCAAAAGGCGATTATTTAGATAAAGGTAGCATAGTTGGCTATGTTGCAGCTCCCACCAAGTATTACAGTGTGGAAGGAACAAATGTGTATTTTGCACTGACTCTGGATGGCGTGCCGGTAGATCCTATGGGAGAATTACAGTAGAAACAGGTGAAAGTATGTATATAACAGGTGGTAGAATCTATACCATGACTGGGCAGGTATATGAAAATGGAACGATACAGATTGAAAATGGTAAGATTCAAGCCATTCATGAAGGTCCCATTGGCGATATGCCTGCTGGACATTCCAGGAAGGTTTTGGATGTACAGGGAGCCTGGATTCTGCCGGGACTCATTGAAGCACATTGTCATATGGGAATTAATGAGGAAAAAAAGGGAATGGAGGGAGATGACTGCAATGAAAATGTATCTCCTATTACTCCACAATTAAGGGCAATAGATGCAATTAATACCATGGATTCAGCATTCGATGATGCAGTAAGAGCAGGAATCACTTCCGCTATGATTGGACCGGGAAGCTCCAATGTGGTGGGAGGACAGTTTGCCTTTATCAAAACGAAAGGAAGATGTATTGATGATCTGATTGTAAAGGCACCTGCGGCCATGAAGGTATCCTTTGGTGAAAATCCCAAAGTAAATTATTCAGGACAAAACAAAAGTCCTGTAACCAGAATGGCCATTGCAGCAATGCTACGAGAAGAATTATGTAAGGCAAAGCAGTATCAGCATAAAAAGGAAAAGGGTGGAGATGATTTTACTGAGGATTTTCGTATGGAACCCTGGCTGCCGGTACTGAATCATGAAATCCCCATAAAAGCTCATGTCCACAGGGTAGATGATATTTTTACTGCTATCCGTATTGCAAAGGAATTTGGGTTGTCTATGACGTTGGATCACTGTAGTGAAGGACATCTCATAGCAGAGAAAATTTATGAAGAAGGATTTCCTGCCATAGTTGGGCCTGGTTTAACAAGTAGAAGTAAAATAGAAGTACAGAATATGTCTTTTAAGACGGTTGGTATTTTGAATCAAGCAGGCGTTTTGACTGCCATTACCACGGACCACCCGGTATCCCTTATTCAGTACCTGCCAATTAGCGCAGGATTGTCTGTGAAGGCAGGTTTATCCATGGAAGAAGGATTAAAAGCAATTACGATCAATGCTGCTAAGATATGCGGTGTAGATCACAGGGTAGGTAGTTTGGAGGAAGGAAAGGATGCTGATATCGCTATTTTTGACGGAAATCCTATGGAGGTTTTTACCCATACACTCTACACAATGATAGATGGAAACATTGTTTATGACAGGAATGAAAAATAGGAGGTGTGCAAAAAATGCGCAGCTCCTTTTCTTATGTGCAAAAGATGGGTAAAATGGAAGAAACCTTTACCCTTTCTGGTTTTCGTGATAGAATATCGTAGAAACAAAAGTAAGGAATATCCTGATGGAGGCATACCGGATTGCTGCTTAAGAAAAACAAAAGAAAGATATGGCTGGCTCTTTTGCTGGCAACATTGATACTGGAAGGCTGTAGTACCACAGGCAGCAATCAGAAGAATCAAATGCAGGTGAAGCCAGTGCAGAATGATAGTATTACATGTCTTGAAGCAGAACCAATCCTAGACTATGTGGTACCCACTGTTATGCCCAGTATTCTCGTAAACCAGATGGGATATGAAGTCGGTACAGTTAAAATAGCATTAGTAACTGGGGAAAGGCTACCAACCCAGTTTCACTTAGTAGATTCCGAAACAGAAGACATCGTTTTTACGGGGAATCTGAAACTTAAAAATTTTGATACAGATACAAGAATATATACTGGTTATGCGGATTTCTCAGCTTTTTCAGAGGAAGGGAGCTATTATATTGAATGTGATATAGTAGGACGTTCCTATGGATTTTCCATTCAAAAAGATATTTACCAGGAACTTATGACAGAATGCATCAAGTCCTTGGAAAAAGGGAGAGGAAATCTGACTAAGGAAGATATGATACAAGTCTGCGACAGCTTGTCAGTATTACTCCTATCCTATGAACTTTATGGTACTGTCTATGACAGACAGATACAGGAATCCCATCTTCCTAAGCTGATGGAAGAAGTGAAATTATACGTGGAACAATTGATCGGATTTCAGGATATGACCACAGGAGCCGTTATGAATGGGGAAACACCTCTCTATGAAGAAACAGCGTGGCTTGCGGCTGTTCTTGCAAAGTTCAGTTATTCCTACCAGAAGTTTGACAGTGTCTATGCCAACGCCTGCTTACAGGCATCTGATAAGGCATGGAAGTATCTGGAGAAAAAAGATACAGATATGGAAGACAGTCTTCTCTTTTATGGTGCTGCAGAATTGTATCGGGCAACTGGAAAATACATGTATCATGCCTCTGTGAAAACATTGGGGGCAAATATTCCACGAATTCAGGTGGATGAAGCCCAGACCTTTGGTACATTAACCTATGCTTCTACCAAAAGGAAAGTAGATGTGGATTTATGCGGTAGTCTGTTAAGTGTACTTCTAAACAGAGCAGAAATGATTGCGGAACAAGCACAGCAGAATGTTTTCGGAATTGGCTGCAGTATACAGGAGGAAAGCCTGGAGGAGATTTTATGGGACGCGGTTATTATGTCATCTATGGATTATGTGATTACCAACAATGAATATGCTACTATCATTCAAAATTTTCAGAACTATATTGCGGGAGAAAATGAGTCAGCAGAAAATTATATTCAATTTCAAGAGGATACGCAGGCGAATTTGGGTGATAGAAAGGAAGAAAATAGGAATAAGATTGGCTCCGATTATATGAATACGGCAAGATACATCATGATATTAAGCGAAATAATGAGCCATGAACAGGAGGAATAAGACATGGATATAGTAGTACTTGCAGGAGGAATCAGTACAGAGAGGGATGTTTCCATGATTTCCGGAAAAATGATTTATAATGCATTAAAGAAAAATGGACACAATGCCATTCTATTGGATGTGTTTTTAGGATATAAAGGAAATGATGTAGATCATATTTTTGAAGCTGATACAGACTGGGAAGCACAGGTAACCGGTATTAAGGATATAAGTCCCGATATAGAGGCAGTGAAAAAGTTAAGGCCCGACTGGAAGAAAAATTTCTTTGGTCCCAATGTGATTTCCATCTGTCAGAAGGCAGATGTGGTATTTATGGCCCTTCATGGAGAAAACGGTGAAAATGGCAAGATTCAGGCCACATTCGATTTAATGGGAATTACCTATACAGGTACAGACTATGTAAGCAGTGCTCTATGTATGGATAAAGGTCTGAGCAAAGATATTTTTGCCCGGTATGGCATCCCGTCTCCAAAGGGTATTCGTCTGAAACAGGATGAATCTGACCCCCATGCAGTACCTTTTCCCTGTATTATAAAAGCCTGCTGTGGAGGTTCCAGTGTAGGAGTCAGCATAGCCAGAAAAGAAGAGGAATATGAAGCTGCCAAGGAAGAAGCCTTCAAGTATGATAAAGAGGCAATTATTGAGCAATATATCGAGGGTAGGGAATTCTCCGTAGGTGTAATAGACGGATGTGCATTACCTATCATTGAAATAGCACCCTTACAGGGATTCTATGACTATAAAAACAAGTATCAGGCTGGCAGCGCCATTGAAACCTGCCCGGCTCAGCTATCTTTAGAAAAGACAAAGGAAATGCAGCATTATGCAGAAGTAGCCTTTCGGGCATTAAGGCTAAAGAATTATGCTCGCATGGACTTTATGATGGGTAAGGACGGTGCTATTTATTGTTTAGAGGCCAATACCCTTCCCGGGATGACGTCCACCTCTTTGCTGCCTCAGGAAGCAGCAGTGATAGGCATGAGCTTTGAACAGCTTTGTGAGAAGATAATCAGTATTTCCATTCGTGATAACAAGTTATTATAGAAAGAGGTTTCGTTATGGCAGAAATTATGCGGAATATGACCTTACAAAATATAGCAAAGGCCTGTGGCGGAACACTTTATCAGGCTGAAAATTTAGGTCTGGAAATAACCTGTGCTGTCATTGATTCCCGAAAGATGGAGCAGGGAGGGCTATTTTTTGCTACCAGGGGAGAAAAGGTGGACGGACATCTGTTTATCGACCAGGTATTTAAGAAGGGTGCAGTCTGTGTGATAACGGAGAAGACCCCCAATCAGGTGGCAGATGAAAATGGCACAGAAGTTCAAGAATGGGGCGCCTATATTTTAGTGCCCGATACTTTTGTTGCTTTGAAGAAAGTAGCAGCCTTTTACAGAAGTCAGCTTTCCATCCCTGTGATTGGAATCACCGGCAGTGTTGGAAAAACCAGTACGAAGGAATTTATATTTGGAGTACTTTCGCAAAAATATGAAGTCCTCAAAACAGAAGGTAATTTTAATAATGAAGTTGGCCTTCCCCTCACACTGCTTCGTATTCGCAGAGGACACCAGGCAGCAGTGGTGGAAATGGGTATCAGTGATTTTGGAGAAATGAGTAGATTAGGTGAAATGGCAAGACCTGACATATGCGTCATAACCAATATAGGCCAATGCCATTTAGAAAAGCTTCACGACAGGGTGGGAGTTCTGAAAGCCAAGACAGAAATTTTCAATTTTATGGCACCGGGTGGTGAAGTCTGTTTAAATGGAGAAGATGATTTACTTTCCATGGTGAGCAAAGTGAACGGAAAACCCGTACATCACTTTGGCATTTCACCAAGTGATGAATTTGAAGTGTATGCCACAGATGTGGAAAATCTGGGTCTTTTTGGCAGCTGTGCCAATATGCATATTACTATGGGAAATGTGGAAAATGAGACTGAAAAGCAAACATACCCTGTGGAAATTCCGTTGCCCGGGCAGCATATGGTGATCAATGCCATGGCAGCAGCCCTGGTAGGAAAACTGCTGCATCTTACCGTGGAAGAAATACAAAACGGAATAAAGAAGGTAGCTTCCCTGGGAGGAAGAAGCAATATTATACGATTACAGGATAAGGTTGTGATTGATGACTGCTATAATGCCAATCCGGTTTCCATGAAAGCAGCCATTGACCTGCTTGCTACAGCAGAAGGACGAAAAGTAGCCATACTGGGAGATATGTTTGAACTAGGTGAAAACTCAAATCAGATGCATGCCCAGATGGGTGATTATGCTGTGGAAAAAGCGATTGATGTGGTATTGTGTACAGGAGTAAAATCCAGATTTATGTACGATGCTGCATTTGAAAAAAATGATGGTTTCCAGGATATCCGGTATTTTGCTGACCGGGAGGAACTGTTAGTGAGCCTGCCCGGTCTGCTTTCGCCGGAAGATACTATCCTGGTAAAAGCCTCCCATGGAATGGGATTTGATAAGGTGGTTGAAACATTAGAGGTAATCTGAGTAAGTTTCTTTGTTTTTAAAATAGGTTTCTTTAATGATGTCTTTCATTTTGACACCCACAAATTTTTTGTCTTCTTTCGACAGCTCACTTATGTACAGGGGTTTCCCGTATTCAATGATAACAGTAGTTCTTTTGATTTTGGGGAAGTGATCCTCAAATATTGCAGAAGAATTTATGATTGTCATGGGTATGATGGGAACCCCTGCTTTTTCTGCTATTTTAAAGCTACCTTCATGGAATGGTAAAAAGGTATCAGCTGTTTTATTTCGCGTTCCTTCTGGAAAGATACAAATGGAAATACCTGACTTTGCTTTTTCAATGGCAGTTAATATCGTTTTCAATCCTTCTTTAATATTATCCCTGTCCAGAAATAAGCAGTGCAAATGTTTCATCCAGATGGAAAGAAGAGGAACCTTCAACATTTCCTTTTTCGCAACATAACCTGTGGGACGTGGCACTCTGATATAGGTCAGTATAATATCATAAAAACTTCTGTGATTACCAACATACAGTACCGCAGTGTCCTTTGGAATGTTTTCTTCACCCAGGACAATGACCTTGGTACCTGAAAGAAAAATCACACAACGAAAAGCCCAGTTTACGATGGCAAGGGAACTGCGGCTCTTTATATCAGGGTTGAATTTCCCAATGATCCATTCCGTCAGTATCAGAGGCATGGATAAAATGAGAAATAGTACAACAAATAAAGTAACGATTATAAATCGAAGCATAAGTATTCTCCTTTGAAAGTATTACAGTCATTATACTAAATGGTAGTTAAGAGAGCAACAAGGCATTTTTAGGAGAAAAAACCTGGTCGGTCAGGAAATGCAGCCCTGTCCGGCCAGGTTATAGCATTTTTTCTATTCAAACATTACTTCTTTATCCAGGTATTCAGTTTTTACTACAATGTAAGGATAAGAAGGTGCGGAGTCTGTCTTGTCCTCCGGACCTGGCCCTAAAAGACTGGTACTTATGTAGATGGCATTTTCTGTCAGATAAAGTTCGTTAACGGCAATACTGTATCCTCCTGTAGGCTGTTCCCCATACCCCACACAAATATAAAGGTATTCATTATCATTATACGTAATTTTAAAAGGAGCACTTTTCCGTTCATCAATCAGCTGTTTCAATTCCTCAGGAAGCTTTTCTTCACTTACTATGGTGAATTCCAAATCACGTAGTTTTGTAGTCTTACTGGTTCCGATACTACATCCGCTTAACAGGATGGAGCTAAGCAATAACAACACAGTAAGAACTCGGATTTTTTTTGCAGTTCTTTTTCCCATATGATATCCAATCCATATTTTGTACTATATTATGAATCGAAATGATTTTGTATGCAAATAAAAAATATACAGATAATAAAATTTATATGCTATACTATTTACGACTTAATTCATTGGACTTACACGATCTTGTACTGTTACGTTTTTCGTGTAGCGAGAGCGTGCCTGTCGTGTATTCCAATGAATCATACGTCTTTCAGAAAGCCCTTACGTGTAAGCCCAATGAATCAAGATCACGGGACTTTTATAAATAGGAGACATCTTATGCTATTAATTGCTAACGCATTCCTAATTAACCCATCCACCCGGGATGAAGGATACTATGATATTTTGATAGACCAGGACAGGATATGGAAAATAGAACCTGATTTGTACCGCAAACTGAAAAGTGGAGATATCCTGGAAAAAGAAGAGATAGAGGTCATAGATGCAACTGGACTGTTTGTAGCACCCGGCCTGGTAGATGTTCATTCTCATTTCAGGGATCCCGGCTTTATTTATAAAGAAGATATAGCATCCGGTGCCAGAGCAGCCGCCAAAGGGGGGTATACCACAGTGGTTCTTATGGCCAATACAAAACCGGCTGTGGACAATGAAGAAACCCTTCGTTATGTACTGACAAAAGGAAAAGAAACGGGGATTCATATTAAAACCTGTGCCACCGTCACCATGAGTATGAAGGGGGAAGAATTAGTTCCCATGTCAGCCCTGTTTGAAAAAGGAGCTGTAGGCTTTACTGATGACGGTGTTCCCCTTCTCTCAGAAGAATTAGTCAGACAGGCCATGATAGAGGCGAAAAGGCTGGATGTACCCATAAGCTTTCATGAAGAAAACCCGGCATATATAGAGAATAATGGAATTAATAAAGGAGTAGCTTCCGCTTTTTATCATATCGGTGGATCGGACAGAAAAGCGGAAATAGATTTGGTCAAGAGAGACTTGGAGCTTGCACTGGAAACCGGTGTATGTATGGATGTGCAGCATATCAGCTCCAAAGAAGCTGTGAATCTGGTTCGTGAGGCGAAACGTAAGGGTGGTAACATCCATGCCGAAGCCACACCCCATCATTTTACCCTGACAGAAAGGGCTGCTATTCAGTATGGAACTCTAGCCAAGATGAATCCTCCCTTAAGAGAAGAAAGTGACAGGCTTGCGATCATAGAAGGACTACAGGACGGAACCATTGATTTGATTGCCACGGATCATGCCCCTCACAGCAAAGAAGAAAAGGACAAGCCCATTACGGAAGCTCCTAGTGGAATTATCGGATTGGAAACAGCATTGGCACTTGGTATCTCTGAATTGGTGGAAACAGGAAAACTGACAATGATGTCACTACTTGAAAAAATGACCTGTAACCCAGCCAGAATGTATGGTCTGGATGCCGGTTATCTGGCAGAAGGCGGCCCTGCGGATTTGGTTTTGTATGATCCTAAGGAAGATTTCATAGTGAAGGATTTTGCTTCAAAATCAGCAAATTCTCCTTTTACCGGCTGGCAATTAAAAGGTGCAGTGAAGTATACCATTTGTAGTGGGAACATCATATATAGCGATAGAGAGAAATGATTTGTTTGAGACTGGATTAGTAAGTGAAATAATTAGCATAAGAAAGGAAACTGGCCATGCAGAAGAAAAAGGTAACCGCCAGGGTAAAATCCCAGAATAAAATTTTACCCGGTATTTTTGATATGTGGTTAGAAACAGATTTGGCAGAAGGAGCAGCTCCTGGACAATTTGTTTGCCTGTATCCAAAGGATAAGAGCACGCTTCTCCCAAGACCGATCAGTATCTGTGAAACGGACAGGGAGCATTCCCTGTTGAGAATTGTATATCGGATTGCCGGTAAAGGGACAACAGAATTTTCCACCTATACGGAGGGAGATACAGTAGATATTTTGGGCTGTCTTGGAAATGGCTTTCCTTATGAAAAGGCAACAGGAAAGAAAGCCTTATTATTTGGTGGGGGCATTGGAATTCCCCCTATGCTGGAGCTAGCAAAAAAAATTCAGGGCGAATCTCAGATCGTAGTAGGCTATCGTGATGAGAAAACCTTTTTGAAGCAGGATTTACAACAGTATGGTCAGGTATATATTGCAACAGAAGACGGTAGCGTGGGAACCAAAGGAAATGTAATGAATGCCATTTATGAAAATGGCCTGAAGGCAGATCTGATTTATGCCTGTGGCCCCATGCCCATGCTTCGTGCCATTAAAAAATACGCAGATGAAAATCAGATTCCAGCCTATATTTCTCTGGAAGAGCATATGGCTTGTGGAGTAGGTGCCTGCTTAGGCTGTGTGGTGAAGACAAAGGAAGTAGATCATCATTCCCATGTGTATAATGCCAGAATCTGTACGGAAGGACCGGTTTTTGAAGCTGGAGAGGTGGATATCTGATGAATACAAAAGTAAACATAGCAGGTGTAGAATTAAAAAATCCGGTTATGACAGCCTCCGGAACCTTTGGGTCAGGAATGGAATACGGCGAGTTTGTAAATTTGAATCATTTGGGAGCCGTGGTAACCAAGGGTGTGGCTAATATACCCTGGACCGGAAATCCCACGCCCAGAGTGGCTGAGGTGTATGGTGGTATGCTGAACGCCATAGGTCTTCAAAATCCTGGAGTGGATGTTTTTATAGAAAGAGATCTAGCCTACCTGAAAAAATATGACACAAGAGTCATTGTAAACGTATGTGGAAAAACTGTTGAAGATTACGTTGAAGTTGTGGAAAAGTTAGCTGATACAAATGCAGACATGCTAGAGATTAATGTATCTTGTCCTAATGTAAAGGAAGGAGCCATTGCATTTGGACAAAAAGCAGATGCTCTTTTTTCTATTACTGCTGAGATTAAGAAGCATGCAAAACAACCCATTATTATGAAACTGAGCCCTAATGTGACAGACATTACTGAAATGGCAAAAGCAGCAGAAGCAGCAGGTGCGGATGCACTATCATTAATCAATACGATTACCGGTATGAAAATTGATATTCATAAGAGAGCCTTTGCTTTAGCCAACAAGACCGGCGGTATGTCAGGTCCGGCAATCAAGCCCATTGCTGTCCGTATGGTTTATCAGACTGCCCAGGCTGTGAAGATTCCCATTATTGGCATGGGCGGAATCTTGAGTGCAGAGGATGCCATTGAATTTTTACTGGCGGGTGCTACAGCAGTCAGTGTTGGCGTCGCCAATTTCATCAATCCCTATGCAACAGAAGAAATTGTACAGGGCATCCGGGAATATATGAAACAATATCAGATTATAGATATAAAAGAACTGATAGGAGCGGTAAAATAACCGCTCCTTTTTCGAAAACAGTAGGAAAAAAATCCTTAAATATACCTGAAATAGGGACTACAGTGCTGCATATTTTTGTGTTCTTTCACATATAGTGGATATAAGCAACACCTATATGGAGGGATTATTGTGGAGCTGATTAAGAAAAACATACATATGGACCGAATCAAATTAAGAAGTGCTACCCAGGTAACACTGGAAGAAGATATTAATATTCCGGACAGTAAGCCTGATGTGGTCAACCTAATTTACGAAAAGGGGAAAATACAAATAGAAGAAGTCAAGCCCACAGAAGATCATGTGAATATAAGGGGCAGGCTTCTTTTTTCTGTACTTTATCAGACCAAGGATGAAGGACAGAAACTGGTCAGTGTAGAGGGTAAAATGCCTTTTGAGGAACAACTTTATATGGAAGGAGTAAAGGGAACCGATAAGATTACTGTAAAACCTATTATGGAGGATCTTACTGTAGGAATCATCAATTCCCGCAAGCTTTCCGTGCAGGCTCTTTTCACCCTGAAAGCATGGGTTGAGGAATTATATGATGAAGAAGCTCCTGTTGACTTTTATTTTGAAGAGGAAGGTACTCCGTTAGAGTATCGTAAGAGCAGAATGGAGCTGGCGCAGGTTGCTATCCAGAAAAATGATATTTTTCGGATTAGGGAAGAGATCACACTGCCTCAGAATTATCCCAATATTTTTCATATTCTATGGGAAAGTGTGAGGCTAGAGGAAGTAGAGTTTAAGCCCATTGGAGAAAATATTTCTATACAGGGTGATATTCATGTATTTGTGCTGTATGAAGGAGAAGGGGAGGAAATGCCCATTCGCGCATTTGAAACCGTAATCCCATTTAGCGGAACCTTGGAGTGTAATGGCTGTAAGGATTCTTTGATTAGTGATATTTGCTATGAAATTGGACATATGGAGTTGGAAGTAAGACCTGATTTTGATGGCGAAGAGCGTATGCTTGGACTGGATATGGTACTTGATATTTCCATTAAACTGTATGAAGAAGAAAATATGGATATGGTTTCTGAAGTGTATGGTGTCACCAAAGAGGTGGAAAGTGTTGAGAAGCAGGTTGACTTAAAACAGCTTCTTATGAAAATTGGTGGTAAGAGTAAGGTAAGCGGCAGAATCAAGATTCAGTCTCCGGAAACCAGGGTATTACAGTTACTACATAGTGAAGGCAACGTGCAGGTGGATGACCAGCAGATTACGGATGAGGGGATTCAGATTGATGGAACAGTAAATGTACAGGTAATGTATGTGACAGGTGATGATGCATCTCCTTATAAATGTGTGAAGGGGATGATTCCTTTCAGCTATGTTCTGGAGGTTCCCGATATTAATAAGAATGACAGCTATAAGCTTCAGGCAGATGAAGGCCAGTTACAGGTTATGATGATAGACAGCGAAGAAATGGATGTGAAGGTTGTCCTGGATTTCAAAGCTACTGTATTTCGTAATATGCCCTGTCGTCTCATTTCCAACCTGAAGGTATCCCCACTGGATATGGCAAAAGTGAATGACCTTCCAAGTATGGTTATGTATGTTGCAGGTCCTGAGGATAATTTGTGGAATATTGGAAAGCGTTACTATGTGCCTGTGGAAAGAATCAAGGAAGTAAATGAACTGTCTTCTGATGAAATCCACCCCGGTGACAAACTCCTCATTGTAAAAGGATTATAATAGACAATAAACTGAGGAATGCCAGCCAATACCTAGTAAAAGGTATGGCCGGCATTTTTTAATGAAAAAATACTTTAGTCCATTAACTCTTCATACTTTTGATAGAACTTAGGGAAAGCGGAGTTAAGTGAAGCATATCGATCTATCAATCTGCCCCAGAATGCAATGAGAGGGGTGTTCAACAAAGTCACGATCAGGGTACCAATCCCAATCATTTCAAAGGAAAACTGATGGAAAAACAGAAACATCAATAAAATGGCTGCACCCAGTGAGGAAATATCATAGATCCACTTAACCTTATGCATATTGGCACCAGTTTTTATGGACAGCTCCTTTACTAATAGTTCATAAGCTTCTTGCGGAAGATAACTGCGGAGAAACAAGGCTATGGAAAAAGAACCGATGATCATACCTGCTACACAGGAAAAGAATCGAAGCCATAAAATGTCATAAATTGCGGATCCAAAAACCAGTCTCCAGAAATCCAGGCAGAGTCCATACAGGATAGCTGTGCCAAAAGAGAGCAGGTATTTCCATTTAAATCGCTTCATCACCATACAGCAAACCAAAAGTAGCATGCCCTGAAGGCAGTATTCTGCCATGCCGAAGGTAAACCAAGGCAGCAGAGTTACTATTTTCAAGTAAAGAATATAGGCTGGGGCCACAATCATGGATACACCAAATCCACTGTTGGCGGATAAACATACACTTAACGAGCAAAGAACGATCGCAAGCAGCCAGGTAAGTTCACCTACATTAATAATTTTTCTTTTCATTTGTTAATCACCTAATAAAGGAGGGACAATCCGAATCAGCTGTCCCTAGTATTTTTGTTACCTGGGTAAGTATAGCACAAGCAGATTGGAATCGTAAACATTGACGAATCAATTGGGATTGTATATAATTAAGTACAATCTTTGTATACATTTTAAATACTGGGAGAATAGATGGATATAGTAGAAATAAAAGCGTACGCCAAAGTGAACTTGGCACTGGATGTAGTAAGACGATTGGAAAATGGCTATCATGAAGTAAAAATGATTATGCAGTCCGTTGGCATTTACGATACAATCTCCTTACAGAAAACGGAGCAGGGGATTTGGCTAACCTCAGATAGTAAAGAAGTACCCTTAAATGAAAATAATCTGATCTACAAAGCAGCCAGATTGATGCAGGAAACCTATGGAATCAAACAGGGTGTAGCCATACATTTGGTAAAAAGAATTCCTGTGTCAGCAGGCATGGCCGGTGGAAGTACCGATGCAGCAGCGGTCCTAAGAGGCATGAACGAGCTGTTTCATCTGAAACAACCCAAGGAAAAGCTTATGGCACAAGGAGCAAAGTTGGGTGCAGATGTGCCATACTGTGTTCTGGGAGGAACGGCTTTAGCCTGCGGAATTGGAGAGCAGCTCACAGCACTTCCTAATATGCCGGACTGCTTTATTCTTGTGGCAAAACCGGATTTATCTGTTTCCACCAGGTATGTCTATGAAAACTTAAATCTGGCCGGACTTAGAAGTCATCCCGATATGGAAGGTATGGTGACGGCGATACAGGAAGGCAGTTTGCATGGGATCATTGACAGAATGAGTAATGTGCTGGAGAGTGTAACAGAAAAGGAATATTCTGTTATTACCCGGATCAAGCAGTTCATGAAAGAGAATGGTGCATTAATGGCACTGATGAGCGGAAGCGGGCCCACTGTTTTTGGAATCTATGACAGTGAAGGCGAAGCACAGCTTGCAAAGGAAAAATTGTCCGGTTATCATCTGGCAAAACAGATATTTGTAACAAAACCGGTTTAGGGGGGAGAAACAAAAATGCAGGATAATTTACAGGTGAAGATGGATGAGTTTTTACCACTTCGGGATGTGGTATTTAGTACTTTGCGTCAAGCCATTCTGACTGGGGACCTAAAGCCCGGAGAGAGGCTTATGGAAATCCATCTGGCTAATCGTTTAGGAGTCAGTCGTACACCCATCAGGGAGGCAATGAGAAAACTGGAATTAGAGGGACTGGTTACCATGATTCCCAGAAGAGGTGCTGAGGTAGCTCAGATTACAGAGAAAAGCTTAAAGGATGTTTTAGAGGTCAGAAGAGCACTGGATGCACTGAGTGTGGAACTGGCTTGTGACAGAATCAATGAAGAAGAGCTGAGAGCATTGGAAGAAGCCTGCAGTGCCTTTGAAGTAGCTACCAGAACCCATGATACCAAGAAGATTGCCCAGGCTGATGTGGCTTTACATGATATAATTGTGAAAGCAACAGCCAATAATCGTCTGACTCAGCTGGTGAATAATCTAGCCGAGCAGATGTATCGCTATCGATTTGAGTACATAAAGGATGAAAGTTGCCATGCCCAGCTGATTGAAGAACACAGAATTATTTATAACAGTATTTACAATAAGGATAAAGAGACTGCTGCAAGAACAGCCAAACTGCACATAGACAACCAGGAACTCTCTGTCATGAAACAAATTAGTCTTGAAAGAGAAAGAAATATGCCAAAATAATCCATTTTAATGAATAAGTCGTTTGATTTTGGTCAGACTCCTAACCAACAAGAAATAAAAGGTGGGAGTCAATCATGTTTGAGATAGAAAACAAAACAAAGAGAAATAGTAGATGGGAAAAATGGCAGTTGTATATTAGGAAAGGAATGCTTATTGTAGCAGCATTTGCTTTCTTTGGATTATTATATCCTGATCTCTGTATGGTGGAGGATACCTGCAAAGTGGTAGTGGAAACCGCAAACGGAGAGGAGGAAGTACTAGTTCCAAAAGGAAGTGAATTGTACTATGCACTCTTATCAGCAAAGCCGCAGGATATAAAATTAAAGAGTAGATTGCTGGAAGCAATACAGTCATATTTTGAAAGGAACAAACAAGAGGAATGAACTTCGATATAAATAGTACAGACAAAAGAAAAGCACCTATTGGTGTCTTTGACTCAGGAATTGGCGGGCTTACTGTGGTGCGGGAGATTATGCGGCAGATACCAAACGAGAAAATTGTGTATTTTGGGGATACAGCAAGAGTACCCTATGGAAGTAAATCCAAGGATACGGTTACCCGTTATTCCAGACAGATTGTTCGTTTCTTAATGACCCATGAAGTAAAGACCATTGTGGTGGCATGCAATACGGTAAGTGCCTATTCCCTGGATACCATAGAAGCAGAAATCGATATCCCCATGATAGGCGTGGTGAAACCCGGAGCTAAAGTGGCTGCAGAAACCACCCAAAATGGAAGAATTGGTGTTATTGCAACAGAAGCAACCATAGGAAGCAAAATTTATACCCAGTACATAAAGCAACTGAAGCCTGATGTTACCATTTGGGGTAAGGCCTGTCCCCTGTTCGTACCACTAGTGGAAGAGGGACTTTTGCAGGATCCGGTTACAGA
The DNA here is from genome assembly GCA_035271185.1 of Lachnospiraceae bacterium. GTDB lineage: Bacteria > Bacillota > Clostridia > Lachnospirales > Lachnospiraceae > Acetatifactor. The sequence continues at coordinate 16,018 of DATERV010000046.1, forward strand.
CGAAATTGCTAGACGGTATTTGGCAGAACTGATTGATTTAGGTATTGATACCCTGATTTTAGGATGTACCCATTATCCCATTATCAGACAAACCATTGGAAAAATGATGGGGGAGGGTGTGAACCTTGTGAATCCGGCTTATGAAACAGCAAAGGAGTTAAAGGAGATGCTTGAGCGGAAGGGATTACTAAGTGATGAGGTTCAGGGTCTTGGAAGTAACCAGTATCAGTTTTATGTGAGTGATACGACTGATAAATTTATTCGGTTTGCTAATTCAATTATAAAGTACGGTATTTTATCTGCTCAGCAAGTGAATATTGAGGAATACTAATTATGGATAGGAGTATGAATGACGAAAGATGTTTTACTAGCAATTAAAGGACTGCAGTTCAATGCATCTGACGAGGAAAGTAATATACAGACAATTACACCGGCTGCTTATTATTTGAAAAATAACAGTCACTTTGTAATATATGACGAAGCCACAGAAGGCTCCGACCAGTTAACAAAAAACGTAATCCGGTTAAAGGGCAGATCCCTGGAAATAACCAAAAAAGGGCATGTAAATGTGCATATGATCTTTGAGGAGAATCGAAAAAGCCTGTCTAATTATGCCACTCCCTTTGGAGACATTCTGATTGGATTAGACACCAGAAAAATATCTGTGACATCTGAAGTGAATAAAATGCATGTGGAAGTAGATTATATGTTGGAAGTGAATTATGAATTTCTTGCAAACTGTAGAATCAGTATGGATATTACTGAAAGAAACGAAGAAGATTTTACTATATTCGAAAATTGATAATCAAAAAAACCGGAACTCATAATGAATTCCGGTTTTATGTATTTTGTATGCTATTTCAATGGTTTGGCACCGGCTTTTTCTTGGACCTTTTCCAGTGTACGTTTGTACCAACTCTTCTTTTTCTGTGGAGCTGCTTGGGATTTGCCATGTAGGCCTTTCACATCCAGAATGTAGATACCACTTACAACAGCCTTTACCTCTTTCTTAACAGGTATGCTGTCAAAAATTTTCTCATCACTCACTAAGGATAAAATTTGTGGTCCTACTTTTGCCTTTACAATGGGTAATTTGGTAAAACGCATCAGCTTTGGTGTCTGATTAATGACAATCTGAGGAAGTCCGGATTGTTTTATTTTCATTCGTTTTTTATCAATGATCAGCATGGATACAGTCTGCTTGCTCTCTTCCATTAGAGCTTTCTGATCATCCTGCTTTTTCTGTGCTTTTTTTCCAAAGAAATAGAGTGCTATTAATATACCGATTAGAACTACAAAAACAACAATTGTGATAATCCAGCCTGTGCTCACGGGAAAACCTCCTGATTTTTTAGTATGCAAAATGATTGTAGCATTGTTTCGAATAATAGGCAATACGCTTTTTATGGGTATTTTTTATATAGGGAGTGTGGTATACTCATAATAACTGGACTATTTTTTTAGACGGGTAGGGAGGGAGGAAAACATATGATGCAGATATGGGATGCAAGTGTAACTGTGTTACAATTCATCTTTGGACATCTGGCATTTTTTAACATAATATTTGCGATCATTATCGTCTTTTTTCAGCGAAGAGATCCCAAGACCGTCTGGACCTGGCTTATGGCCTTGTACTTTATTCCTATTCTGGGCTTCATTCTATATTTGCTGATTGGAACAGATATGCATAAGCGCAAAATGTTTAAGATCAAGGAAATAGAGGATAAGTTGAATGAGGCAATCAGGCAGCAGGAACATCAGCTGAGGATCAAAGAGCTACAAGCCCACGCTCCCGATATTGATGGCTTTTCTGATCTTGTGATGTTTAATTTGGATACCATGGGAAGTGTTCTCACAGATACCAATGATATTGATATTTATGTGGATGGAAATAAGAAGTTCGATGCTCTGATAGAAGATATCCGTAGTGCAAAGGATTTTATTCATATCCAGTATTACATTATCAAAAACGACGTACTTTTTAATAGGATCAAAGAGGTACTGATCGAAAAATCCAGAGAAGGAGTAGAAGTCAGGATTCTCTATGATGCCATGGGCTGTCGTTCCGTGAGATCAAGTTTTTGGAGAAATCTAAATAAACAGGGAATTATTACTGCTGAATTCTTTCCGGCACTGTTTCGAAGGCTTCACCTTCGTGTCAATTACCGTAATCATAGAAAAATTGTGGTCATTGATAACCGCGTGGCATATGTTGGGGGCTTCAATATCGGTAAGGAATATATTGGTCTGGACCCTAGGTTTGGCTATTGGCGTGACACTCATCTTCGAATTGAGGGAGAAGCCATCATGGGACTGGAATTACGTTTCCTGTTAGACTGGAATTACACAGCCAAAGAAAATCTTTTCGCAAAACAAAAATATATGCAGGGTCTCAAAGCAGTTCACAGGGATCGGTGTGATATGCAGATTATTTACAGCGGACCGGATACTTCCCTGCAGCATATTAGAGACAATTACGTCAGACTGATTCATAAAGCAAAGGAAAAAATTTATATTCAGACCCCCTATTTTGTTCCTGATGAAGCTATGTTGACAGCACTAAAGATTGCTATTTATTCCGGGGTGGAAGTGAACCTGATGATTCCCTGCAAACCGGACCATCCCTTTGTATACTGGGCAACCTATTCCTATATGGGTGATCTGATCATGGCGGGAGCCAACTGCTATACCTACAACAATGGCTTTTTACATTCCAAGGGAATCATTATTGACGAAAAGGTATTCTGTTATGGTACAGCCAATATGGATATCCGTAGCTTTTCCCTGAACTTTGAAGTAAATGTAGTTGTATATGATGAGCCCAAGACCAAAGAGATGATATCCTATTTTGAAGATGACATAAAGCAGAGCACCTTGATTACTAATGATATCTATGCACGCCGTTCATTGCTCATTCGTTTCAAGGAGCAGGTGAGCAGGCTGCTGTCACCACTTTTGTAGTTGTACAACTAAAAAAGTGCTTTCAACAATATGGGAATTATGTTATAAATAAATAGTCGTCCGCATTGAACGGGCGCAGATTGGAGAAAAGAAGAATGAAAAAGAGATTGGCGGTAGTGTTAACCGCTTTATTGACAGTAAGTATGTTGGGTGGCTGCGGATCAGAAAAAAGCGATCATTTAAAAGATATCAAGGTATCTAAGTATGTTACCTTGAACTCAGAATATACAGGGTTACCACTAACAGTTACCCCCAAGAGTGAGGTAACGGAGGATCAGGTAAACGAGGTTGCATTTTCATCCTATAATAGCATGGTGACATCCGAGAATGGTGGGGTTAAGGACCGTGCAGTAATGGATGGGGATAGTGTTAACATTGATTATGCCGGTGAAAAGGATGGAGTTGCCTTTGAAGGTGGTACCGCTGCTGCACAGACCCTTGTGATTGGTTCAAACAGCTTTATTGATGGGTTTGAAAGCGGATTGGTTGGGGTTATGCCTGGTGAAACAGTGAAACTGGATATTACATTTCCTGAGGGTTACGAGAATACTGATTTAGCAGGACAGGCAGTTGTATTTACTGTTACCGTAAACTTTATTTATCCAAAGACCACGGATGAGATGAAAGACGAAGTCATCAGTGTGATCACTTCAGGTCAATTTAACACAGTACAGGAATATATGAAAAACTGCAAATTGTATATAGAAGACAATGCAGAATATCAGTATAATGTGGGTAAGCAAGACAGTATCATTACTGCACTGGAGGGAATCACAACTTATAAGAGCATTCCTCAGGTACTGATTGACAAATATACAGAGTCTATGACCACCTCCCTGTCTGCTACAGCACAGAGTTATGGGGTAGACCTGGATACTCTATGTAATTATTATTTTGCAACAGATTCAACAACCTATATTGCAGAGCAGTCAGCAGCCAGTGCCCGTCAGGCAATGGTATTCCAGTATATTGCCAATCAGGAAAAGCTGAATGTTTCTGATGAAGAGTTAGAGCAGTCCTTACAGGATATGGTAGTTGAAAATGAAATGGAATCAGTAGAAGCACTTGTTGGTGACAACGATAGAGAAGATTTCAGAGAATATTTTATGTATCAGAAGGTAATTGATTATATTTTTGATAATGCGCAGGTAACAGAACCTGTAGAACAGAAATAAACCTGTGTAAAACAAGTTGTGGGATAGAAAGGCTGGAAGTAGAAATGGACTTAACAGATATCAGGGAACTGTACCGAAACAGAGAAAGCTTTATGGGAAAAGAAGTCACAGTGGGTGGCTGGGTAAGGAGTAATCGTGACTCCAAGACCTTTGGATTTATTGTGATTAATGATGGTACTTATTTTGAAACCCTTCAGGTTGTATACAGTGACAAAATGAGTAATTTTGATGTGCTTACCAAGTTAAATGTAGGTTCTGCGATTGTTGTTAAGGGAACTATCGTGGCTACACCAGATGCAAAGCAGCCCTTTGAAATGCAGGCTATTGAAGCAATGGTGGAAGGTGAATCCGGAGCAGATTATCCTTTACAGAAAAAGCGCCACAGCTTTGAATATCTTAGGACCATCCCTCATTTGAGAGCAAGAACCAATACCTTTCAAGCAGTTTTCAGAGTTCGCTCCCTGATTGCCTATGCGATTCATACCTTCTTCCAGGAGAGAGGTTTTGTTTATGTACACACCCCTATCATTACCGGTAGCGACTGTGAAGGTGCCGGCGAAATGTTCCAGGTAACGACACTGGATTTGAAGAATGTACCAAAGACAGAAGATGGGGAAGTGGATTACAGTCAGGATTTCTTTGGAAAACCCACCAATCTTACCGTAAGTGGCCAGCTGAATCTGGAAACTTATGCCTTTGCATTTAAGAATGTTTATACATTTGGACCTACGTTCCGGTCAGAAAATTCCAATACCACACGTCATGCTGCTGAGTTTTGGATGATTGAACCGGAGATGGCATTTGCTGATTTGGCAGATGATATGGTTTTGGCAGAATTAATGCTGAAGCATGTAATCCGCTATGTATTGGAAAATGCACCTGGCGAAATGGATTTTTTCAACCAGTTTGTAGATAAAGGCCTGATTGAAAGATTACAGCATGTTTTGAATTCTGATTTTGGTCGCTTAACCTATACAGAAGCCATCCAGATTCTGGAAAAGCATAATGATGAATTTGATTATAAAGTATTTTGGGGTTGCGATTTGCAGACAGAACATGAAAGATATCTCACAGAAAAAGAGTTCAAACGTCCTGTATTTGTGACTGATTATCCAAAGGAAATTAAAGCTTTCTACATGAAATTGAACGAAGATGGAAAGACTGTTGCCGCTATGGATTGTCTGGTACCCGGAATCGGTGAAATCATCGGTGGAAGCCAGAGAGAAGACAAGCTGGAGCTTTTAGAAAAGAGAATGGATGAGCTTGGACTTTATAAAGAAGATTATGATTTTTATCTGGATTTGAGAAGATATGGTTCCGTAAGTCATGCCGGATTTGGCCTTGGTTTTGAAAGATGTGTTATGTATCTCACCGGTATGGGCAATATCAGAGATGTACTGCCATTCCCTAGAACCACAGGAAACTGTGAGCTATAAGAGGGAAAGAACATTTTTCTGATGATAATATTGAAACGATATGGTATTATGATTGTATGAAAAAGACAACCATCAAGACTCTTAACTTAATAGTGATTGCCTCGCTGATCATCGGCATGACTTCTACAGCCAATGCTACCACCATCAGTGATATCCAGAGTAAAATCAATGAGAACCAGAATGTATTGACTGGTATCAATGATTCCATTTTGGGGCTTCAGGATGAGCAGGATCTGTTGGAAGAAGAAATCAGCGATTTGGATGCAGAACTTTTAAATACAATGACTCAGATTGGACTCCTAGAGGATAGCATTCAGGAAAAAGAAGACAATATCGCAGTTACCCAGGGAGAGTATGAAGCAGCCAAAGCAGAGGAAGAGGCTCAGTATGACGCCATGGTGAGCCGGATTCAGTTTATGTATGAAACCGGAGAGACCGATTATCTGGAAACTCTATTTGCAATAACAGATTTCAGCGAGGTTTTGAATCAGGCAAGTTACATAGAAGCCATTTATGAATATGACCGTAAGATGCTGAATGAATATGAAGAGACCAAGAATGAAGTAAAGAATCTGTGGGATCAGCTGGAGAATGAGAAGCAATCCATGGAAGCTGATAAGGCAGACATGGAAGAACAGACTGTCTATTTAGATGGCCTTTTAGCAAAGAAGAAAACAGAATCTGCCAACTATGATGCCCAGATTGCCCGCGCAAAACAGGAAGCCAATGCTCTTAAGGTGAAAATCAAACAGGAACAGTCTGAACTGAAAAAATTACAGGAGAAAGAGCAGAGAAAAGCGGCGGCCAATGGTAATTATAGTGTGAATGTTTCTGTCTCCCAGATTATCAACAATGCTTCTGGAAGCGATTTAGGAAAACAGATTGCCCGGTATGGCTGTCAGTTCATTGGAAATCCATATGTTTTAGGAGGCACCAGTCTGACGAATGGTGCAGACTGTTCTGGATTTATCTATCGTATTTATGCTGATTTTGGATACTCTGTATCACGTACCTCCTATCAGCAGCGTAGTGATGGGCAGGAAGTCTCTTATGACAATGCACAGCCCGGGGACATTATATGCTATGATGGACATGTTGCACTGTATATTGGCGGCGGCTATATTGTACATGCCAGCACAGCCAAGACAGGTATAAAGCTGGGAAAAGCCACCTACCGCAGTATTTTATCAGTCAGAAGAATTCCTTAAGCGAATTTGTTGGTAATATATGTTTATTGAAATGTATCATGATGTAAAATAGAAACCAATAGAAACCAGTAAATACAAGACTTTCACAAATATCCGTACAGAAATCAGGCTGTATGGATATTTTTATTTGTCGTTCAATATAATAGACTTAACTTGACAATTAATATGATATTGCCTAAAATCAATATTCGAGGTGTTAGTATTATGAAAAGTAAATGTAAAAAAGTGGTAAAAGCAATAATAGCCCTATTGATTCCGGCTGCTATCTTTTATCTATTTGAGTGGTATACTCACAATCCATGGGAAGATATACGCTGGGACATCCAAGTGTTTAATATACTCTTTTTTGAACTGGTAATGGTGCTCGTTTATAGTCTGATTGGTAGACTGCATATTGCCTTATTATTGGAAACCCTGATATTTATGATTTACGGACTTGTCAATTATTTTGTAATGTCTTTTCGCTCCCAGCCCATTCAACCCTGGGACTTCCTATCCATTGGCACAGCAGCCAGTGTGGCTGGAGACTTTAAGTATGAAATGGATACACAGGCGATAGGTGCACTAGTAGGTTTTGTGGTATTAATAGCCATTGAACTCATTTTTTGCAGAAACCGGCTGAAATATACTGTAGGCAAGTTTTACAAAGGGCCTTTACGGAGCTGGGCATTCCGTGTACCGGTGGCCATAAGCGTATTTGCTATGCTGGTGGGATTTGTATCTCTTCTTCACAATGAAGAATTTGTACAGCAAGAAATCAAAATGTATGACAAACTTTTTACGCCCACTGTTATGAGTGAGCGGGATGGAACCGCCATGGCATTTTTACTGGGTCTGCAATATATGGACGTTGATAAGCCACAGGGATATGATAAAGAATCTGCCCAAGCACTATTACAACAGGATGCTACACAGACTGTAACAGAGACTCCCAACATCATTGTCATTATGGACGAAGCCTTTTCAGACCTGTCTGTATTAGGTGATTTTGAAACCAATATGGATTATATGCCTTTCTTACGCAGCTTGCAGGAAAACGGGGAAAATGCCATAACCGGTAATCTTCACGTTTCCATAAAAGGTGGTAATACTGCCAATACCGAATTTGAATTTCTGACAGGAAGCACGATGGCATTTCTGCCCCAGGGAAGTATTCCTTACCAACAATATATCAAGAGTGAGCAACCATCCTTAGCGTCCTATCTGGCAGACTTAGGCTATACTACAAGGGCTGCTCACCCATACTATGCATCAGGGTGGGAAAGGGAAACGGTTTATCCCCTTTTAGGGTTTGGTAAGTCAGACTTTATCGACAGCTTTACCAATGCAACAAAGATTAGAAAATATGTGAGTGATGAATCTGCATTTGAACGCATCATTGAATGTTATGAGAGAAAAACACAAGACCAGCCTCTGTTCTATTTTGGAGTAACCATGCAGAACCATTCCGGTTATTCGGAGGAATTTGATAATTTCACATCGGATGTGGAAGTGAAAGGAAGTACTTCCAAGTCACTGAATCAGTATCTTTCTCTAGTTAAGAAAACAGATGAAGCATTACAAAACTTGATTGAGTATTTTGCACAACAGCAGGAAAAGACCGTTATTGTATTCTTTGGGGATCATCAGCCCGCCGATTTTGTTGTTGAGCCTATTTGGCAGCTGCAGGGAAAAACCGGATCTGAACTTACCCAGGAAGAGCAGGCAAACCGTTATAAGGTACCATTTCTTATCTGGGCAAACTATGATATTTCAAAAGAGAGCCAGGTTGAAATCAGTACCAATTATTTAAGTAGTCTGGTATGCAAAACAGCAGGCCTTCCTTTATCCAGTTATCAGTCCTGTCTTGAAGAATTACGCAAGGAAGTGCCAGTTCTTTCTGCACAGACAGTGAAGACTTCCGATGGGTTCTTCGGAATTCCAGATCATTTTAGTGATTACATGAAGGAACAGTCTCAGTCAATACAGGAGGCGGATGGTTCCATGGAAGTCATGGCTGAGCCAGTAAGTGATATAGAGAGCGCTTATTCCAGCTACCAGAAGTTGCAATATTATTTACTATTTGATCAAAATTAACACAGTTGAAGTGTATGAATAATAGATCACTTGAAGGGCAATACTGATGCTTGAGGTGATGAGATGGATAAGAAGAAACAGGAAAAAGAAAATATGCAGAAGAATTTATATGAGTTTAATAGCATTACCCAGAAAGTAAAACCGGAAAACCAGAATCAGAGTCACAATACCCGGGAAGAGGGTATCAAGCCTATTAACCAGAAACGGTAGAATCCTGTTAATCAGAAAACCAGTAATGATCTAAATGATCATTACTGGTTTTTATATGGGGCCAAAGGGGCTCGAACCCTTGACCTCTCGCGTGTGAGGCGAACGCTCATCCCAGCTGAGCTATGACCCCATTATGCAATGAATGTTCGATAATACATTTTTTTATTATAGCACTTTGCGTAAGAATTGCAAGAACATCCTAGATATACAGCCCTTTTTCTGATATAATATTGATTTAGTGTAAAGGACAGGTGAACAGAAGAGATGCAAGTTGACAGGACACATGTGATAGAAACCTTTCAGACATATACGAAGCATTATGACATAACAGATGAAAAAATACATTTGAAAGTGGTACATACCTATCGGGTGGCTTCTTTAAGCGAGCAGATAGCCCGGAATATACAATTATCCGAATCAGATATAGAGTTAGCCTGGCTGATTGGCATGCTCCATGATATTGGTCGGTTTGAGCAGTTAAGAAGATATGATACCTTTATGGATGCAGAATCTGTGGATCATGCGGCCTTAGGAGTAGAGATCTTGTTTCAGGACGGAGAAATCAATCATTATGTAACTGACCACACAGAAGATTCCATGATTCGGACTGCCATAGCCAATCACAACCTGTTTTGTCTGCCTGACAATCTGACAGAGAGAGAACAGACCTTCTGCCAGATTGTCAGGGATGCAGATAAAATTGATATTCTGCGAGTGAATGTAGATTTTAAGATTCATGAACTTTATAATACAACAGCAGATGAATTTTACAGCTGCAAGGTCACAGAAAAAGTCATGGAAAGCTTTATGGAAGAGCATGCTACACTTCGTTCTGTGAAAAAAACCCCCATTGATCATATTGCAGGTCATATATCTTTAGTTTTTGAACTGGTATATCCAATCAGTTTGAAAATTGCCATCGAACAGGGTTATCTGGCATCGCTTTTGGCATTTCCTTCCCAAAATTTTGAGACAAAGGCCCAGTTTGCCCTGATGAAGGAAAAAATGAATGAGTACCTGATGAGAAGATGCGGAAAAACAATATAGAGGCAGGTAACATGACAAGGAATAAAGGAAAAAGGCTAAATGCCTATGTAAAAGACTATGTGGTTTTTGACCTGGAAACCACAGGAATCAATCTGAACCAGGACGAAATCATAGAGATATCTGGAATTAAGGTGAGGGATAGTAAGGTGGTAGAGAAATTTTCCACCCTGGTAAACCCCTGCATGCCTATACCGCGTTTTGCAACAGCGGTGAATGGGATTACAGACAAGATGGTGAAAGATGCGCCTCTCTTAATGAATGCCCTAGGCAATTTTCTGGATTTTGCCGGACAGGATATTCTTGTGGGTCACAATATACATACCTTTGATACCAATTTTATTTATGACGGTGCTGTCAGAGAATTGGGCAGGCCTGTCCAAAATGACTACGTGGATACCCTATACATGGCAAAAAGAGCACTTCCGCAGCTGGATCATCATCGTCTGGTAGATGTGGCTTCTTACTTTCATGTTGAAACAGAAGGCGCCCATAGAGCGTTATTTGACTGTGAAATGAACCAGCAGTGCTATGAAAAGATAGGACTGATATGGATAGAAAAAGAGAAGCAGCAAGCTAGTGATAATCCATCTTGCCGTCATACAAAGAAGGCATTACGGCCAATGGATTTATAAAATGCCAACAGGTAGAAGTACCAAATAACCTGTCATATCCCCTAAGATTACTTCATACAATGTAAAAAAGTATTCTGAGGGGATTTCTTTTGAAGGACTATATTGAAGAACGTGCCATTAACATTGCAAACTACATAATTGAAAGCAATGCAACAGTAAGACAGACAGCGAAAGCATTCGGCGTTAGTAAAAGCACGGTACATAAAGACGTAACAGATCGTCTTATACAGATAAACCCCACGCTTGCAAGGCAGGCCAGATGCGTACTGGACATAAATAAGTCTGAGAGACACATCAGGGGCGGGCTTGCTACCAAAGAGAAGTACTTACACAAAAATGGAAAATAAATAGCGAGCCCCTTGAAAAGTATTTTCAGGGGGCCTTCACCTAGAAAGAAAATGGATTATGGAAGAACAAAAGAGAACCCATAAAGAAGTCAATTTTAGAAAGCAGGTATGCAGTTACTGACATGCTACTTGTAAAAACAGAGGAAAGTATTTATACTAAGGTGCAAAGATAACTGTTTTTCCTTTCAAGCAAGGACAAACTTACCATAATACGAGGAGGAAGTAACGTGGAAATCCAATCAGTCTCAACATTAAGTATCATAGGAATGATTTTTTCATTTTTAATTGCATTTGGGGTGCCAATCACACTGCTGGTGGTAATTCGTAAAAAGACAAAAGCAAGAGTCTCCAGCTTTTTTATCGGCTGTGTTACTTTTGTTTTGTTCGCCATGATTTTAGAAAGCATTATGCATTCTTTTGTATTTTCAGCTACGGGAAATGCAATCTCAGGTAACATCTGGGCATATGCACTGTATGGTGGACTGGCTGCTTCCTTATTTGAAGAAACAGGCAGATTTCTGGCTATGAAATTCTGTATGAAAAAAGCATTGAACAGGGAAAATGCGTTGATGTATGGAGCCGGTCATGGTGGAATTGAAGCCATTCTCCTTGTGGGCTTTACCTATATATCCAATATTATTATGGCTATTTTAGCGAACACAGGTACCATGGAGAAATCTCTAACTGTGCTGGATAGCGCTACATATGATCAGACGGTGAGCCAGCTCTCTGTTCTTTGGACCACAAGCAGCAGTTTGTTCTTTTTGGCAGGAGTAGAAAGGTTAGCAGCAATTACACTTCATATCTCTTTGTCTATATTTGTATATAAAACGGTAAAAACGGGAAATGTAAAATATCTGTTGGTTGCGTATCTTCTTCATTTCGCCGTAGATGCAGGAACCTTGTTATTAACAAAGGTATTGTCTTCTGTATGGATAGAAGTAGTGCTGTTGGTTGTTGTGGCTGTCATCGCCTACTTTGCAGTAAAACTGTATCAAGAAGAGTCAGTGGCAAACAAGATACAACCACAGGATTGATTTGACAAGCCAATGCTAAATCCTTATAATAAGGAACATAACAAAATGCAAAATAACTGCCCATCCAGGCAGTAAAAGAGGTGCAGACATGGATAGAGAAATGATTGTGGTTCTTGATTTTGGCGGCCAGTATAACCAATTGATTGCCCGTAGAGTCAGAGAATGCAATGTTTATTGTGAAGTACACCCGTACAATCTTCCTTTGGATCAGATTAAGGCAATGAATCCAAAGGGTATTATTTTTACAGGTGGACCCAACAGCGTATACGGAGAAGATTCTCCCTTATGCGATATGGAAGTATTTAAACTCGGAGTACCTGTTCTGGGCATCTGCTACGGTTCCCAGATGATGGCACATCTGTTAGGTGGCAAGGTGGAGACAGCACCTGTCAGCGAATATGGTAAGTCAGAAGTGGATGTGGACAATACAGTGAAACTGTTTCAAGGCGTTTCAGCCAAGACAATCTGCTGGATGAGCCACACTGACTATATTGTGAAAGCGCCTGTAGATTTTAAGGTAATTGCCCATACCCCCGTTTGTCCTGTAGCTGCAATGGAAAATGTAGAAAAGCAGCTTTATGCAGTTCAGTTCCACCCAGAAGTCATGCATACCCAGGAAGGAATGAAGATGCTTCATAACTTCATTATCGATATCTGTGGCTGTGAGGGATCCTGGAAGATGGGCTCCTTTGTGGAAGCCAGCATCAAAGCCATTCGTGAAAAGATAGGTGACGGTAAAGTACTCTGTGCTCTTTCTGGTGGAGTAGATTCCTCTGTGGCAGCAGTCATGCTTGCTAAGGCAGTAGGTAAGCAGCTTACTTGTGTATTTGTTGACCATGGTCTTCTCCGTAAAAATGAAGGAGACGAAGTATCCACTGTATTTGGACCTGACGGTCCATATGATTTAAACTTTGTCCGTGTGAATGCACAGGAACGTTTTTACAACAAACTGGCAGGCGTCACAGAGCCTGAAAGAAAACGCAAGATCATCGGTGAAGAATTCATCCGTGTCTTCGAAGAAGAAGCGAAGAAAATCGGCAAAGTAGATTTCCTGGTACAGGGAACCATCTATCCCGATGTGATTGAAAGCGGTCTGGGTAAATCAGCCGTGATCAAGAGCCATCATAATGTAGGCGGACTGCCTGATTATGTAGATTTCAAAGAGATTATTGAGCCCTTACGACTTTTATTTAAGGATGAAGTGAGAAGAGCCGGTCGTGAACTGGGTATTCCCGAATACCTGGTAAACCGCCAGCCATTCCCCGGCCCCGGCCTGGGCATCCGTATCATCGGCGAAGTAACCGCCGATAAGGTGAAGATCGTACAGGATGCAGATTATATCTACCGCGAAGAGATTGTCAAAGCCGGCATCGACAAAGACCTTGGCCAGTACTTCGCAGCCCTGACCAACATGCGCTCCGTAGGCTGCATGGGTGACGAACGCACCTACGACTACGCCGTGGCGCTGCGCGCTGTAACCACCACCGACTTCATGACCGCCGAAACCGCACAGCTCCCCTGGGACCTGCTAGGCAAAGTGACCAATAGAATTATCAATGAAGTCAAGGGAGTAAACAGGGTAGTTTATGACTGTACGAGTAAGCCACCTGGTACTATTGAGTTTGAGTGATAAAGGAAAATCCTACAGCCCAGTGTTTATGAGGGTTGTAGGATTTATTTTTTGGGGTTGATATTAAATTGATATTAAAACTTTATTAGCTGTGACCGAAGTATCAAAG
>DATERV010000047.1:0-19641 GCA_035271185.1 Lachnospiraceae bacterium
AGATATAGCTGTACTTACCATTCCCAAGAATAGCGCAGTAAAGGTTGCAGAAGTTCTTGTGGATAACGGGATTAAAGCAATTTGGAATTTCGCACATGTAGATCTAAATGTACCTGAGGGCATACAGGTTGAAAATGTTCATTTATCAGATAGCCTGATGAAATTATCTTATAATTTAGAGAGATATAGTCAAGCTACTGATTGATGATGAGTCTGGAAGGCGGGTTAGATATGGGGAGAAAAGAAGAAGTATATGAGCCTGCATTAAAAGAAAAGAGAGTACCGTTGCTTACCCTGGATCATAACTGGCATAAACTTTTCAGTCATGCAGATACCACACAGACTATCTTGAATCTAGAAGGCAAGCTGAATGATTTACTGAAACTTCAAGGGAAATTAAATACGGAATCGAAAGAGATTAAGAAGCTGAAGAAAAGACTTATGAATGAAATTGTACCCATGGTGGATGCATTATCACAAAATAATGATTCTTTTATGGAACAAAAGATAGAAGAGAATAAACGGCTGATTAAGGATTGTAATGAAAAACTAGATCAATATAAAGATGAACTACTAGATATCCCAAGTAAAATTGCAGATGTAAATAATCAACTGATGCTTGTTACCATGGATGCCTGTTATGAAACTTTACATGAAAATTCTTCAGAGATAGAAGAGATAGGAAAGTGGATTACACAGATTAGAATCGAATTGAAAAAAAAGATTATCAGGAAACAGGAAAAAGAGCAAAAGAACCGTGATCTATATACCTATATGCATGCCATTTTTGGTGCTGATGTGATTCAAATTTTTGATTTGAAATATATTCCGGAAGAACTGCATAAGAAGGATTCCGGAGCAGAAAATGCTGAAAAAAATGAATAGTTAGCAGAAAATGCCATTAAAAAGACTGTTTATGTACAACAGTCTTTTTTTATGCTATTATTTTTATGAAAATTTGCATATATTGTATATTCATTATGAAAGGAAAGAAAAGAATGGAGTATCTGGTAACAGGTAATGAAATGCATGCATATGATACTTATACCATAGAGCAGATTGGGATTCCTGCTTTGGTTTTAATGGAGCGTGCAGCACTGAAGGTTGCTGAATATATAGAAAAAAAGTTTTCAGAGAATAGTAATGTATTATGCGTTTGTGGTACCGGAAATAATGGCGGAGACGGATTTTGTGTTGCCAGACTGCTTATAGACCGCGGTATGAACGTGGATACAGTGCTGGTTGGTGATGATACGAAAGCAACTAACGAAACAAAAATTCAACTTGATATATTGAAACAATATGGCGTTTTTCCTTACGATAAAATTCCAAATGAAGAGTATGATGTCATAATTGATGCATTTTTTGGCATAGGTCTAAAGAGAGAGCTAGTAGGAAAACATAAGGATGTGATCAATGAAATCAATACCCTTTCCGGAGTGAAAATATCTATTGATATTCCATCAGGAATAAATGTAGATTCGGGACAGAGTATGGGGACGGCTGTGAAAGCGGATGTAACGATTACTCTTGCTTTTCGAAAAAGAGGGCTATATTTATATCCAGGAAGTGATTTCGCGGGAAACATTGAGCTGGTGGATATTGGAATCAGTACAAGAAGCTTTGTAAATCAAATGCCAGGTATGTATACAATTATGAAAAATGCTAAAAGCTATTTCCCAGAAAGAAAAAAAGATGGAAATAAGGGTACATTTGGAAAAGTGCTTTTAGTGGCAGGAAGTGCTGATATGGCAGGAGCCGCTATATTGGCAGGAAGAAGTGCTTATAAGTCAGGAGCAGGAATGGTGAAGCTGATTATTCCGGAAACCATTCGAGTGATCATACAGGAATCTCTGCCGGATGCAATGATACAAACCTATTGTGGTGTTCAAAACTTATCGGAAGAAGAAAAAAATGAGTTTATAAAAAATATGGATTGGGCTGATACAGTAGCGATTGGCCCGGGACTTTCTATCAGCGAAATAGGTAAAGAATTTTTGAATCTTGCTATTACTTATGATGACAAACCGTTAGTCATTGATGCAGATGGCATTAATATGTTGGCAATCGAACCAAAGTTACTTGAAACTTTGGTTAATCAAATTGAAAACAGACATAAACCCGTCATATTAACCCCACATATGGGTGAACTGGCCAGATTATTGAAGAAGAAGATCAATGAGGTTGTGCAGGATGAAACCGGCAATACGATATCAGCAGCTGAACTTACGCACTGTATTGTTGTTGGGAAAAGTGCCAGAACTCATGTATACCAACAGGGAAACCCCATTTTTTTAAATACAGCAGGTAACAATAAGATGGCAACTGCAGGAAGTGGTGATGTTTTAACCGGAATCATTGCTTCCTTTCTGGCCCAAGGGCTAACTCCCTTTCAAGCTGCAGAAAGTGGCGTTTATATACATGCATGTGCAGGTGACGCAGCTGCTCATCACGCAGGAAGCGCAGCTCTTACAGCCAGCGATATCATAGCCGGCCTGTCATATCTATAGTACATTTATAAAATGCATGAACTTTAGATTAATTGGCTTACATGTAAGGCTTTCGAAAAACGTCAGCACTTGACTTTTGCATATGCAAAAGTCTTAGTACTGCTACGTTTTTCGTTAAGCGAGAGCGGGCCGTCATGTATCCAATTAATCTAATATTCAGAAATTTCTACAAATTATTTATATAAAGGAGAGAACAAAAATGGATATGGAGAAATATGCCAGAGGGTATGCTTTGGTAGACTTAAATGCCATCAGGTCCAATATGGTAAGTATGTATGAACATCTAAAACCAGGGACTAAAATGGTTGGTGTGATAAAGACAGATGGGTATGGGCATGGAAGCGTTCCCATTGCAAGGATGTTGCAAAAGCTGGATTTTATGTATGGATTTGGGGTTGCAACAGCAGAAGAAGCGTTTGAATTATGCGACAACGGTATTCAAATGCCAATTTTGATATTAGGATATACGTTTCCCTATAGTTATAAAGAAATAGTGGAGAAGGATATCAGACCCTGTGTATTTCGTTACGATTCCATAGCGGACCTTGGCAGAGAAGCAATGAAACAAAATAAAAAAGCTAAAGTGCATATAAAAGTGGATACAGGTATGGGCAGAATAGGTATTATGCCTGATGAAGAAGGGTATGAATTTGTAAAAAAAATGAGAGAAACGGATGGTATAGAAATCGAGGGTATCTTTACTCATTTTGCAAGAGCTGATGAAAAAGATAAGTCATGCGCAAAAAAGCAACTTGAAACGTTTCAAAAATTTACTGCCAGGCTGGAAACAGAACTGGGCTTAACCGGTTTGATTAAAGATTGTTCCAATAGCGCAGGAATTCTGGAAATTCCGGAAGCTAATATGGATGTGGTAAGAGCGGGCATAACCTTATACGGATTAGCGCCGTCTCAAGAAGTAGATATGACCAAAATTCCATTGGTACCTGCTCTCTCCTTATATAGTACTGTCATATTTGTAAAATGGCTGGATGCAGGATATCCCATTAGTTATGGAGGAACTTATATTACTTCTAAGAGAACTAAAATAGCCACTGTCCCCTTAGGCTATGGAGATGGTTATCCCAGAAGTCTGTCCAACAAAGGATATGTCCTGATCAGAGAACAAAAGGCTCCTATTGTGGGAAGAGTATGTATGGATCAGTTTATGGTTGATGTGACAGAAATTCTGGATGTGGTGGAAGGTGACCGCGTTACCCTGATAGGCAGGGATGGTAATGAAGATATAACAGCAGATGAGCTTGGAAGAATTTCAGGTAGATTCAATTATGAATTCATGTGTGATCTTGGTAAAAGAATACCCAGAGTATATATTGGTGAATAAACAGGAATCAAACATGTTTGGTTGAATACCTTCAGATAAACTGGAAATAATACTACAAGAGTTTTGAAGAAGGGATGTTGGTTTATGAAAAGAGGAGACGTATATTATGCTGACTTAAGACCTGTAATCGGTTCTGAACAGGGTGGAATCCGTCCTGTTTTGATTGTACAGAATGATGTTGGGAATAAACATAGTCCTACAGTAATCTGCGCAGCCATTACATCAAAAATGAATAAAGCAAAATTACCGACACATATAGAATTATCCACAGATAATTATGATATGGATAAGGATTCGGTTGTATTACTGGAACAGCTACGTACCATTGATAAAAAGAGACTCAAAGATAAGGTATGTCATCTGGATAACCAGATTATGGATAAGGTAAATAAAGCCCTGATGATAAGTCTGGAACTGGATACATAGCCGAAAAGGCCAAACTTGACTTGTGGTGCTTATAATGGTATATTTTAATTTACGGTGTTTTATAGACGATAAATGAAAATTGAGAACTAAAGGAGAGATAGTATGTCTGGACATTCAAAATTTGCAAATATTAAACATAAAAAAGAAAGAAATGATGCAGCGAAAGGAAAGGTCTTTACCATTATCGGAAGAGAAATTGCAGTAGCTGTAAAAGAAGGTGGTCCTGATCCTGTCAATAATTTCAAATTGGCACAGGTTGTGGCTAAAGCAAAGGCAAGTAATATGCCAAATGATACAATCGATAGAGGAATTAAAAAGGCTGCCGGAGATGCTGGCAATGTCAATTATGAATATATTACATATGAAGGATATGGTCCCAATGGGATAGCCATTATTGTAGATACCTTAACTGACAACAAGAACCGTACCGCAGCAAATGTGAGAAGTGCTTTTACAAAAGGACAGGGGAGTATAGGAACACCTGGCTGTGTTTCCTTTATGTTTGATAAAAAGGGACAGATAATCATAGACAAAGAAGAGTATGAAGCTGATGCGGATGAACTGATGATGCAGGTATTGGATGCAGGTGCAGAAGATTTTTCGGAAGAAGAGGACAGTTATGAAGTAATAACAGATCCTGATTCTTTTGAAGAAGTTCGTGAAGCTCTTGAAAAGGCTGGTATTCCTATGGTCAGTGCAGAGGTTACCATGATACCGCAGACTTATGTTGATTTAACAGACGAAACCGCTATCAAGAATCTGCAGCGTACATTGGACTTACTGGATGACGATGATGATGTACAGTCTGTTTATCATAACTGGAATGAATAAATATTTTTATTAAGCGTCTATAGGATACAGGAAAGGCATGGTCAGAACATGAAAAAAGAAACAATTTGTGTGCAGGCAGGCTGGCAGCCAAAGAATGGGGAACCAAGGGTTCTACCCATCTATCAGTCCACCACTTTTAAATATGAAACTTCAGAGCAAATGGGGAAACTGTTTGACTTAGAAGAGGATGGATATTTTTACTCCAGACTGAAAAATCCTACAAATGACTTTGTCGCTCAAAAAATTTGTGAGCTGGAGGGTGGCGTTGCTGCCATGTTGACAGGTTCAGGACAAGCAGCCAACTATTATGCCATCTTTAATATTTGTGAAGCGGGAGATCATGTTGTATTATCTTCCACCGTATATGGAGGTACATACAACTTACTCACAGTCACCATGAAAAAGATGGGAATTACGTGTACGGTTGTTGACCCGGATGCCAGTGTAGAAGAACTTGATCAAGCTTTTTTGCCAAATACCAAATGTGTAATGGCAGAAACCATTGCTAATCCCGCACTTGTGGTTTTAGATATTGAGAAGTTCGCAAAACTTGCCCATGCACATCATGTTCCCTTAATTGTAGACAATACCTTTGCTACTCCCATTAATTGCAATCCTTTTAAGTGGGGAGCAGATATTGTGACACATTCTACAACAAAATACATGGATGGACATGCTATGACTTTAGGCGGTGCCATTGTGGATTCCGGTCAGTTTGATTGGACGAAATATGCAGATCAATTTCCGGGTCTTTGCAAACCCGATGAATCATATCATGGTATTACATATACTGATAAATTTGGGAAAGGTGCCTATATTACCAAAGCGACTGTGCAGCTGATGAGAGATTTAGGCTCTGTGCAAGCGCCGCAAAATGCTTTTTTATTAAATGTGGGATTAGAAACATTACCTCTAAGAATGGAAAGACATTGTTATAATGCACAGAAGGTAGCTGAGTATTTAGAAAATCATGAAAAAGTTGCCTGGGTAAACTATCCCGGCCTAAAAAATAACAAGTATTATACTTTAGCTCAGAAATATATGCCCAATGGCACATGTGGCGTGATTAGTTTTGGTCTGAAGGGCGGTAGGAAGGCAGCATCAGAATTAATGGACCAGTTAAAACTGGCAGCCATTGTAACTCATGTTGCAGATGCACGTACCTGTGTTTTACATCCTGCAAGTCATACTCATAGACAGATGACAGATGAGCGGTTATTAGAAGCAGGAGTTGCACCTGACCTGATTCGTTTTTCTGTAGGAATCGAAAATGTAGAAGATATTCTGGCAGACTTAGATCAAGCATTGACAGCTATCTAATACTAAAGCAAGTTGGAGGATATATGAATGGACAGACTTGCAATTGTAGTTCCTTGTTATAATGAGGAAGAGGTACTTCACATTGCGTCGGAAGCATTAAGAGGCGTATTAAATAACCTTATTGTGAAAGGAAAAGTCACAAAAAACAGTTTTATCCTTTTTGTAAATGATGGCAGCAAGGATCAAACATGGAAGTTAATAGAAGAAGAACACAAAACTTATCCGGAACAGATTAAGGGTCTGAAATTGTCAGGCAATGTGGGGCATCAGTATGCACTTACTGCAGGACTTATCACTGCTAAAGATATGAGCGATGTAACAATCTCCATAGATGCTGATATGCAGGATGATGTAAATGTCATTGAAGATATGATTGATCAGTTTTATAATGGCAAAGACATTGTTTATGGTGTTAGAAGTGATAGACATACAGATTCTTTCTTGAAAAGATTTACGGCACAGTCTTTTTACAGGATCATGGGTATGATGGGTGTAAAAACTATTTATAATCATGCAGATTTCAGATTGATGAGTAAGCGTGCTGTGGAACAGTTTTCACAATATAAAGAAAGCAATCTTTTCCTGCGTGGAATGGTTCCTTTGTTTGGATATGAGACAGAATGTGTATATTATGAGAGAAAAGAAAGAGTTGCCGGTAAATCAAAATATCCTTTCAAAAAAATGGCAGCATTGGCAATCGATGGTATCACATCCTTTTCTATAAAACCCATTAATCTTATTTTTGTACTGGGATTTATGATTGTAATTGGTTGTGTACTGGCAGCAATCTATGCCTTGATTTCTTACTTTACGGGTAATGTGGTACCCGGATGGACCTCCTTGATTTTATCAATCTGGTTTATTGGTGGGGTACAGTTATTGGCAATTGGTTTAGTTGGGCAATACATTGGTAAGATTTATGTTGAAGTAAAACAAAGACCTAGATACAATATAGAAAAGATCTTACAATAGGATTTACCAAAGCAGAAGGAGCCGCTCTATGACTTTCAAAAAAAACTTGTTAAGTTATTTTTTATGGGGTTCATATGCATTCTTGGCATGTACAGGATTGATAGGTGTATTGTTCTACGGACTGAATCATACACCATTAAACAGTATATATGCAAAGATTAGCATAGTATGCCTTGCTTTTGTATTGGCGGCTGGAATTAGCACCCTGATCAGGCATGTGAAAAATCACAATCTAAAGAAGAATACTTTAGTTTTAGTAGAAGCTTTTGCAGCTGTTATTCTGGTAGGTATTGGAATTCTGCTACGCGTTTATTTTATGAACGGAGGCAGAGAAGAGGCTGCCTATTATGAAATAGCTAAAGTGACAGGAGAGGCAATTAAGCCTGTTGCACATGGTGTTCAATATTTTTATTTGATACTCCTTAGATGGGTATTTTTGATTACTGGTAATTTTTTTACTGTAGGTATTATTTTGCAGATATGCCTGCAATGTCTTGCCACATTGATCTGGTATTTTGTTATTAGAAAATATGCTGGCAGCCTGGCTTCTGTCATATTTCTATCTATTATTATGCTACTTCCGGAAAACATAAAAGCAGCAATTACCTATTCACCTAAAATGCTCTATCTGCTTTTACTTGGAATTGCTCTCTCATTCATTGCAAAGATTACAGAAATCAATCAAAGAAATGGTAGTTTAAAATGGGATTTCTGGATCAAACTAATCTTTACAGGATGTCTCATGGGGGCGTTCACTTATTTGGATGTAACTGGATTGATTTTAGGAATTCCGGTTATATTTATATGTTTTCTTGAAAAGAATCAAAATGTGGATGAGAAGAAAAAGAAAATTTTATCTTCTGTATTACAATGTGTCATCATTCTAATCAGTTTCTTGGTATTTTTATTTGGTAGTTTCTTTATAGACAGCTATATGAACCATGTGTCTTTATTAAAGGTAATACAGGTATGGACCACATTATTTCGGTATAAAGGCGTGGTTTCCATTCATACCATGGAAACAACCATTTTAGCAATGAACGACTTAAGGATGATTGCTATCATTTCCTTTCTCATTGTACTGGGTGTCCCCGGCTTCTTTGCAAAAAAGAAAACCAATATACAAATGCTTTGGTTTGTAATGGCTTTTGTTACAGTTATTATGTGGACATGTAATTTTCATTATACCGGTATGACCTGCGAACAGTTATTGCTTTTTACTATTTCCGCCTTGACAGGTGTTGGAATACAAGCTATTTTTGGCAAATCGGATTCGGTTCAGAAAGCTGTCTTACCTAATGAAACAATACCGGATAAGGAAAAAGAGGAAGGCGAAGGCGAAGGACAGAATAACATACAAATACAACATGTAGAAAAGCAGATTCATTACATAGACAACCCGCTTCCATTACCTAAAAAGCATGTAAAAAAAGTATTAGACTATCATAAGGAAATACCTATGGATCAAATGAAATATGATATAGAGGTTACGGAAAAAGATGATTTTGATAGATAGGTGTTCTGCATGAAATAGATGATTTGGTAGACAATATTAAGGAACCGTTTAACGGTTCCTTATTTTATACCAGGAGGAAGTTTCATGAGCACAGAGAATATAAATGATAAAGAGGAAAAAAGAAGTAAAGAAACCGAAAAGAAGGATGCCGAACAACATCGGGACGAACGAATTGAAAAAACGGGTCAGGTAACCTTAAACAAAAATAAAGAGAAACAGAATATACATCTGATTACCATAATTGGTGAGATAGAAGGACATGATAATCTGAGCAGTTCCACAAAAACCACAAAGTACGAGCACATTCTTCCACAACTGGCTGCCATTGAAGATAGTGAGGAGATACAAGGAGTACTTGTTTTATTGAACACGGTAGGAGGAGATGTGGAAGCCGGTCTTGCCATAGCAGAAATGCTTGCTTCGGTATCCAAACCAACGGTGTCACTGGTACTTGGAGGAAGTCATTCCATTGGCGTGCCTATTGCAGTCAGTACCGATTATTCCTATATCGTTCCTTCTGGTACAATGGTGATTCACCCGGTCAGGATGAATGGAATGGTAATTGGAGTACCTCAGACATTTGATTATTTCAGACAAATTCAGGATAGAATAACCGGATTTGTTTGCAGCCATTGTAACATTAACAAACAGCGTTTTGAAGAACTGATGATGGAAACAGGTTTTTTAACGAAAGATGTTGGAACTATCCTTGTTGGCCAGGAGACAGTAAATGAAGGTGTGATTAATGAAGTGGGCGGAATTAAGCAAGCTATGAAAAAGCTTCATGATATGATTGGGGAAACCAATCATAAAACAGGTAGCTAATAGGAAACAAAAATGAATTGTATAAATGGTGACAAGACAAAGGAAAAATGGTATAATATTAAAGTTGTCTAGTCCACATAACAAAAGTGATTGGATAAAGACGAAAAATACGGGAGTTGAACAAGTATGGCAGCTAAGCAGGGTAGAAGATCATCAGCTTCAGGTAGAAGCGGTCATAATTCTTCAAGGAAAAAAACGAATAGTAGCAGGCATTATACAGAGCAGGAGAGTGCACTTTTTCATGAAGTGGTACTAATCCTGCTGTTTGCAGTATCTGTTATACTGTTTTTATGTAATTTTGGATTAATAGGCAAGGTCGGGAATGTAATCAGCAACCTCTTGTTCGGCATGTTCGGTTTTTCAGCATATGTAGTGTCAATTTTGATATTTTTTGCAGTTGCTTTTTGGTCAGCAAACACAGGAAATCCTACGGCTATCAGAAAAATATGTGCAGGCTGCGTCCTCTTTTTTATGGTGGGCGTAATGAGCGAAATGATTTTTGGACGTGCAACGCAGATGGATTCCTATCATATTAAAGAGTTGTATTCTTTTGCCAGTCAAAATCATACTGGTGGCGGAGTTATTGCAGGAAGCCTGACTTATTTCATTTATCACTTTCTAGACAAGATTGGTACTATCGTGGTAGTCATTTTACTTACCATGATCAGTATCATTATGCTGACAGAACGATCCCTTGTGGAAGGCATGAAAAACAGTAGTCGTAAGGTAATGGAACTTTCCAGAGAAGATGCATTAAGAAGACGTGAACAGACCAAATTAAGACAAACCGGCTTTGAAGAAGGAAAACAAAGAAAAGAAGAAGAGCGTATAGCAAGAGAAGAAGAAAGACGTCTACGAGCTGAAAGAAAAGAGAATGAGAAAATCCTTAGGATGGATAAAAGAGTGGCTGGTGTCATGGCAGATACCACCCTTACTCTTTCCTCAGAAAAGAAAGTTCGGGATGATATTCATGAGATTACATTAAATGATACATTTACCATGGAAGAAACGCCTTCTCAACCAGTACAACAGGATATTGATTTAAACCATATCCGGATACGAGGTGCCACTGCAAATCCTGTAAATAACCATGAATTATTTGAAGATGAAAATAAAAATTATGAAATGGATGCAAATTCTAAAACACCAATCATACAAAAACGACCGGTTGCAAGAAATTCTCAGGAAAAACCGGAACAAATGGATGGAACGATGGAAGATGACATTCTGAATAAAGAGAAGAAGCTGCCAAGGAAATACATATTTCCACCACTTTCCCGTCTACAGAAGGGAAAATCCAGTAGTGGTGATTCTGCTAGAGAGTTAAAAGAGACTGCCATGAGGCTGCAGCAGACACTTAATACCTTTGGTGTAAAAGTAATGATTACAGACATCAGCCAGGGACCGGCGGTAACCCGATATGAATTACAGCCTGAGCAGGGCGTAAAAGTAAGTAAGATAGTTGGACTTGCTGATGATATTAAGCTTAATCTGGCAGCAACAGATATCCGTATTGAAGCTCCTATTCCCGGAAAAGCAGCCATCGGTATTGAAGTACCCAACAAGGAAAATTCACTTGTATCATTAAGAGATTTACTGGAAAGGAAAGAATTTAAAGAATTTCCATCCAATCTTGCTTTTGCAGTAGGGAAAGACATCGCAGGACAAGTGGTGGTAGCTGATATTGCAAAAATGCCACATATGCTGATAGCAGGAGCAACCGGTTCGGGTAAATCAGTATGCATTAACACATTGATTATGAGTATTCTGTATAAGGCCCATCCTGATGATGTAAAGCTGATTATGGTGGATCCAAAAGTAGTGGAATTGAATGTATATAATGGAATACCACACTTAATGATACCGGTTGTGACAGATCCAAAGAAAGCAGCAGCTGCCCTACATTGGGGTGTATCTGAAATGACTGACAGATATAAGAAGTTTGCAGACTTCAATGTGAGAGACTTAAAGGGGTATAACCAGAAAGTAGAATCTTTGCAGGAAAAGGGCGGTGATGATATCCCTTCAAAACTGCCACAGATTGTGATTATTGTGGACGAGTTAGCTGATCTTATGATGGTTGCACCCAGTGAAGTGGAGGAATCTATATGCAGACTGGCACAATTAGCAAGAGCAGCCGGTATTCATTTAATCATTGCCACTCAAAGACCCTCAGTTGATGTGATTACAGGATTGATTAAAGCCAATATGCCAAGCAGAGTTGCGTTTAGTGTATCCAGTGGTGTAGATTCAAGAACCATATTGGATATGAATGGTGCTGAAAAACTTTTAGGAAAAGGAGATATGCTTTTCTATCCTCAAGGGTATGCAAAGCCGATCCGTATCCAGGGGGCCTTTGTGTCTGACAGAGAAGTATCCGATGTAGTAGACTTCCTGAAGAACCAGGCCATCGGTAATGTTTATGCACAGGATGTGGAAGAGAAAATTGTAAATATGGGAACCGGAAATAGTGCATCCTCCTCTGGTACTGGTAATGGAAATTCCGTAGATGAATATTTTGCTGATGCAGGTAAGTTTATCATAGATAAGGAGAAAGCCTCAATTGGTATGCTTCAAAGAGTGTTTAAAATTGGATTTAACCGGGCTGCCCGTATTATGGACCAATTATGTGAATATGGAGTGGTCGGGGAAGAAGAGGGAACAAAACCACGGAAAGTGCTGATGAGCATGGAACAATTTGATCAATTGCTGGAGGAAATTTAGTTAATGAAGACAGATATTCAGATCGCACAGGAAGCAAGCATGGACCCTATCGTAACAGTAGCTCGTAAGGTAGGAATTGAAGCTGATGAATTAGAGTTATAT
The DNA here is from genome assembly GCA_035271185.1 of Lachnospiraceae bacterium. Lineage (GTDB taxonomy): Bacteria > Bacillota > Clostridia > Lachnospirales > Lachnospiraceae > Acetatifactor. The sequence goes on from DATERV010000047.1 coordinate 12,569, forward strand.
GGCAAGTACAAAGCAAAAATAACGGATGAATTTATGGATAGAGTATCTGAACACAAGGATGGAAAGTTAATTCTGGTTACGGCCATAAACCCTACTCCAGCCGGTGAAGGGAAAACCACAACCACTGTGGGTTTAGGTGAAGCATTCGGTAGGTTACAGAAAAATGCCATCATAGTGCTCAGGGAGCCATCACTTGGGCCCTGCTTTGGTATAAAAGGCGGAGCTGCCGGAGGCGGATATGCACAAGTAGTTCCCATGGAGGATTTGAATCTTCATTTTACAGGAGATTTTCACGCCATCACATCAGCCAATAATTTATTAGCGGCACTTTTAGATAATCATATTCAACAGGGGAATGAATTACGTATTGATACCAGACAGATTGTATGGAAAAGATGCATGGATATGAATGACCGTGTCCTTAGAAATTTGGTGGTAGGACTTGGAAATAAGACTGATGGTTTTGTACGAGAAGATCATTTTGTCATTACAGTAGCTTCCGAGGTAATGGCTGTTTTATGTCTGGCAAATGATATGGCGGATCTAAAATTGAGATTATCCAGAATGGTTGTTGCTTATGATTACGATGGACAACCTGTTACAGCAGGACAACTGAAAGCCGTTGGTGCTATGGCTGCACTGCTGAAAGATGCCATTAAGCCTAATATTATACAGACACTGGAACATACGCCTGCTCTTGTACATGGTGGACCATTTGCTAATATTGCTCATGGATGTAATTCAGTCAGAGCAACAAAGACAGCATTGAAAATGGCAGACTATGTGATTACAGAAGCTGGTTTTGGTGCCGATCTGGGTGCAGAAAAGTTCTTTGATATTAAATGTAGAACTGCTAATTTAAAGCCGGATGCTGTAGTGCTTGTGGCGACGATTCGGGCCTTAAAATACAATGGTGGAATTGCTAAGGATCAGTTAAGCCAGGAAAACTTAGAAGCTCTAAAAAGGGGTATCGTCAATCTGGAAAAGCATATTGATAATTTGAAGCAATATGGGGTGTCAGTTATTGTGACACTAAATTCTTTTATAACTGATTCAGATGATGAAATTTCTTTTGTGGAGGACTTCTGCAGGAAAAGGGAATGTGAATTTGCTTTATCCCAGGTTTGGGAAAAAGGTGGAGAAGGTGGCCTTGCATTAGCCCAAAAAGTTTTGGAAACTCTTGAGAATAAGAAAAGTCATTTTGAACCCCTTTATCCACTGGATATTTCTATAAAGGAGAAAATAGAAGCAGTTGCTAGTAAAATTTATGGAGCCGAAAGTGTTAGTTTTGCGCTTGCTGCAATGAAGCAGATTGAAAAATTAGAAAAACTGGGATTTGGAAATCTTCCTGTGTGTATGGCGAAAACACAGTATTCTCTTTCAGATGATCCCACAAAACTAGGCAGACCTGAAGGATTTGATATGACTATCAGGGAAGCATATGTTTCAGCAGGAGCCGGATTTGTAGTTGTATTGACGGGTTCTATTGTTACAATGCCAGGGTTATCAAAGAGCCCTGCTGCATATGAGATTGATGTAAATGAAAAAGGAATGATAACAGGATTATTCTAGTAGGCTAATGGGAGATGAATGATGACGCAGATAATAGATGGAAAGTTGATTTCTACACAGATAAAGGAAGAAGTAAAAAAAGAAGTTCAGATGCTTAAGGAAAAGGGCAAAACATTAACTCTTGCAGTTATTTTAGTAGGTGAAGATCCGGCTTCTTCTGTGTATGTTAATAATAAAAAGAAAGCATGTGAGTATATAGGTATCAACTCCTTATCGTTTGAACTCCCGGCAGATACTTCAGAAACAAAACTTTTAGAGTTGATCCAGAGCTTAAATAAAAGAAATGATGTGAATGGCATATTGGTTCAGCTGCCATTACCAAAGCAGATCAATGAAGACAAGGTGATTAGTAGTATTGAACCCAAAAAGGATGTGGATGGTTTTCATCCTCAGAATGTAGGAGCGCTGTGTATTGGAGAACCAGGATTCGTTTCCTGCACACCTGCAGGTATTATTCAATTACTAAAGAGGTCATCCCTTCAGATAGAAGGAAAGGAGTGCGTTGTAATTGGGAGAAGTAATATTGTCGGTAAGCCCATGGCCCTTCTGTTACTACGTGAAAACGGTACTGTTACCATCGCACATTCAAGAACAAAAGACCTTAAGAATGTTGCAAAAAGAGCAGATATTCTTATCGTTGCAGTGGGTAAACCCAAAATGATTACAAGAGAATATGTAAAAGAGGGAGCAGTTGTCATTGATGTAGGAATACACCGTATGGAAAACAATAAGTTATGCGGTGATGTAGACTATGATGATGTAGCACCTATTTGTGGTGCCATTACTCCTGTTCCGGGAGGAGTAGGACCCATGACAATTGCTATGTTAATGAATAATTGTATGGAATCTTTGAAATTACAGGAAGAATAGGAGTTTTTTATGAAGTGTCCAAACTGCGGAGCAGAGATGAAAGAGGATCATCTTTACTGTGAGAATTGCGGTGAAGAGATTCAAATTGTCCCAGATTTTGAACCAGAAATTGAATATAATATTCATAAAAACCTTTCAGGTATTGTAGAAGATGTCCTAGTAGATGAAAATCAAGAAAGTATTGTGGATAGTAAAAAGAAAGTGATCAGAATGATTCTGATGGGCTGTTTATCCTTAGGAGTAGTAATACTAATAGGTATCAGTATTTTGATTATCAGAAATGCTCAGAATCATTCTGTAAATTATCAAATATCCCGTGCAACAGCATATTATCAGGCAGGTGATGTAGATCATGCAATGGAGCATTATGAAAGAGCACTAGAGTTAGAAGACACGAATATGTCACTCATGTTCCTACTATCAGAGCTATACAAGATTAGTGAATATGAGGAAAAATATAGAAACTGCCTTATGTCTATTATCAACTCAGATTATGCAACGCAGGATGAAGTGGAGACTGCATATAAGAAGATTATTTCTTTTTACAAAGGAAAAGAAGACTATGCATCTATTAGTACACTTTTGATGAATACAGAGGATGATACGATTAAAGTTATGTTTCAAAGCTTTATGGCAATGGCTCCGGATTTCAGCTATCATGAGGGGACCTATGCAGAAGTGATTCCCCTAAAGTTAACTGCCAGTACACAGGGAACTATTTATTATACCATCGATGGTTCCATACCAGATAAAAACAGTGATATTTATACAACTCCCATTTTTCTTGAAACAGGGAAATATACTGTTACCGCAATGTTTGTGAATACATATAACATCGAAAGTGAAGTAATTGCGAAAACCTATGTCATAGAGGTATTAAAACCATCTGCACCTGAAGTTGAGACATATAGTGGAGAATATGATAGCCCTGTTATGATACAAGTACAGGTACCCTTGGAATGTAAAATTTACTATACAGTTGATGGGACTGTTCCCACAGATCAATCTATTCCTTATGTAAGTCCTATCCCTATGCCACTGGGAAAAACAACGTATAAATTTATCACATATAACAAAGAAGGCGTTGCCGGTGATTATACAGTGAGGGAATTTGATCTTCATTTAGAGACAGAGTTTACTTCCGAAATGGCAGTCTACAGTCTTTTGGGAATAATGATGGAAAGCGGTAAGATAATGGATTATTATGGGAATGCTGCTACTGATCTGAATGGTCGTTATTTGTACAACTTCCTATATGCCCTAGGGATACCGGATCAAGGTAATTTTTATGTGATAAGTGAGATCTTTGAAGATTCTACCGGTGTTCAAAATAAAACCGGAACAACTTATGCGGTTAATGTAAATACAAAAGAATATTATAAACTGTCTGTGGATTCGTTGGATCACTATATTTTGGAGCCACTCCAGTGACAGAAAAAAATAATAAAAGGCGTTAAAGCCGGACATGAGGTGTATAATGTTTAAAATTTTAGAAGCAAAAGAACTGACAACCAATATTTATAAGATGGTGGTGGAAGCGAAAAGAATAGCAAAATCCTGTCAACCGGGACAGTTTATTATTGCCCGTATGGACGATATGAGTGAGCGAATTCCCCTAACAATCTGTGATTATGACAGAGAAAAGGGAACAATTACAATTGTATATCAGATAGTGGGAGCATCCACTCAGTTAATGGCCTCCTTGAAAACTGGAGATAGTTTTAAGGATTTCGTAGGACCACTTGGTTGTCCTTCTGACTTATTGAAGGAAGATCTGGAGGAACTGAAAAAGAAACGCATATTGTTTGTTGCAGGTGGTGTAGGAACAGCACCTGTTTATCCACAGGTAAAGTGGTTGCATGAACATGGAATTCATGCGGATGTGATTGTGGGTTCCAAAACAAAGGATCTTCTGATTATGGAAAAAGAGATGGAAGAAGTTGTAGGAAATCTGTATATTACCACAGATGATGGATCCTATGGCAGAAGTGGAATGGTAACACAGGTAATAAAGGATTTGGTATCAGAAGGTAAACAGTATGATACCTGTGTAGCAATAGGGCCTATGATTATGATGAAATTTGTTTGCCTGCTGACGAAGGAGTTGGAAATTCCAACGATTGTTAGCATGAATCCAATTATGGTGGATGGCACCGGTATGTGTGGTGCCTGCCGTGTCAGTGTTGGGGGAACGGTCAAATTTGCTTGTGTAGATGGACCTGAGTTTGATGGACATCTTGTTAACTTTGAAGAAGCAATGCAGAGACAGAACATTTATAAAACAGCTGAAGGCAGAGCTTTCCTGAAAGCAAAAGAAGGAAATACACATCACGGTGGCTGCGGAAACTGTCAGTAACCTATATCAGATAATTGGAGGAAGAAAAATGGACGTATTAAAAAAGACACCAGTTCGTGAACAGGATGCAAGGGAACGTGCCACGAACTTTAAGGAAGTTTGTTTAGGATATAATATTGAGGAAGCAATGGAAGAAGCCTCCAGATGTATTAACTGTAAAAATGCAAAATGTATCAACGGCTGTCCTGTAGCAATTGATATTCCAGCATTTATTGAGAATGTTAAAACGGGAGATATTGAGGCAGCCTACCAGGTAATTAGTGAATCATCTGCTCTTCCTGCAGTTTGTGGACGTGTGTGTCCCCAGGAAAGTCAATGCGAAGAAAAATGTATCAGAGGAATTAAAGGGGAACCTGTTTCTATAGGTAAGCTGGAGCGCTTTGTAGCTGACTGGGCAAAAGAAAACAATAGTAAGCCGGTATTGGTAAAAGAAAAAAACGGAAAGAAGGTTGCCGTCATAGGATCAGGTCCTGCAGGCTTAACCTGTGCTGGTGATTTGGCAAAAATGGGATATGATGTCACCATTTTTGAAGCACTTCATGAACCTGGTGGTGTTCTGGTATATGGAATTCCTGAATTTCGTTTACCGAAGAAGGATGTAGTTGCAAATGAGATTGAAAATGTAAAAGCTTTAGGTGTTAAGATTGAGACCAATGTAGTGGTTGGTAAAGCTGTCACGATAGATGAGTTATTAGAAGAAGAAGGATTTAGCGCTGTATTTATTGGCTCTGGTGCAGGTCTTCCTAAGTTTATGGGAATTCCCGGAGAAAATGCCAATGGAGTATTTTCGGCGAATGAATATCTTACCCGCAGCAATCTGATGAAAGCATTTGATGAAAATGCAGAAACCCCTATTATGAGAGGAAATAAGGTAGCTGTTGTAGGGGGAGGTAACGTTGCTATGGATGCTGCCAGAACTGCATTACGTCTGGGAGCAGAAGTTCATGTTGTTTACAGAAGAAGTGAAGAAGAGTTACCTGCCAGAGTAGAAGAAGTGCATCACGCAAAAGAAGAGGGTATCATTTTTGACCTCTTAACAAATCCTACAGAAATACTGGAGGATGAAAAGGGATGGGTAACAGGCATTAAGTGTATTAAAATGGAACTAGGCGCACCAGATGAATCTGGCAGAAGACGTCCTGTTGACGTTCCTGATTCAGAGTTTATCATCGAAGTAGATACTGTCATAATGTCTTTAGGTACCTCCCCTAATCCATTGATTTCTTCCACAACAGAGGGCTTGGAAACAAACAAGTGGAAATGTATCATTGCTGAAGAAGAAAATGGTCAAACCAAGAAGGAAGGCGTTTTTGCAGGTGGAGATGCAGTAACGGGTGCTGCTACTGTTATCCTAGCCATGGGTGCGGGAAAAGCAGGTGCAAAAGGAATAGATTCTTATCTGAAAACAAAATCATAAAGAAGATAACAATCTTATTTTGGAGGAAAAACATATGCCATGGTGTCCAATCTGTAACAATGAATATAAAGAGGGTATTACAATCTGCCAGGACTGCGGTTGTGATTTGGTTGAGAAAGAAACTGACATTCGTAAGAAGATTACCTTTGGTGAAGCAGATGAGATGGAGGAACTTTCTGAATTTCTAAGAATTAACGGTATCGAGCAGGTTGAGACGTTTTTTGATGAAGAAGAAAATGTTACAGAAATATCTGTGGTAGAAAAAGATTCTCAAAAAGCGGAAAAGATGATTTCTATTTTCTGGGAACAGAAAGAAAAGATACAGAAACGGGACGAAGAAGAGAACGAAGTGGAAGAAATAGAAGAAATAACAGAAGAAGATCAAACTCTCGTTAAAACGTCATCTCTGTATGAAAACAGTGCATCAAAAGCAGACGATAATAAGTCTTCCGCATATACCCTTTTACTTGTGGGTATTGCGGGTATCATAGTCATCATTTTGGGGATGACGGATGTTCTTCCTATTCATTTATATGGAACCAGTAAATATATGACTTATGGAATTATGGGTACACTGTTTGTATTATTTATTGTGATGGGCATGGTTTCCATGAAATCCTATCATATTTTTTCCAGAAAAGCTGAATCTGAGAATTCGCTTCAGGATACCATGGAGAAATGGTGTTTAGATACTCTCAAGCAGGAGAAAATAGACTCAGAATTATTTGTAACGGAAGAAAATGTGACTGAGGAAGAAAAATACTTTAAAAGAGTTAAGTTTATGAAAGAAAAGTTAAGTCAAAAATTTTTTAATTTAGATGAAGCGTTTCTGGATCATTTTGTGGATGAGATATATGC
>DATERV010000048.1:0-20265 GCA_035271185.1 Lachnospiraceae bacterium
TCTCCCAAAGTCCGGTTCCGGCGGGGCTTATTAAAGTGCTTCTAATCCATGCACTGCCAAACTTTTATCTTTCAAAATACGGCAAATCGGCACTTTGGTAGGATTTATACATCATTAGATTACATTTTGCGGAAACTCAAGATCTTTTCTATTCCATCAACAATATATCTTCCTGTAAAAATTTCTTAATGGTTCCTGTTAAGAGTTGATTTGATAGATTGCCTGAGGATTCTATTCCTACACGAACATATTCCTTGGTATAACCAAGCTGGTAGATTTTACCCCCTATTTCTTTTTGATCTTCAAAAAGTACAGTAACCTTTTTACCTATGTAAGCAGCACGAAAGGCCTTTGACTGCTCCTTTTCCATTAAAAACAGCCTGTTACTTCTTGTTGCCTGTACTTTACTTGTTACCTGATCAGGCATAACTGCTGCCTTTGTTCCTTTTCTCCTGGAATACTTAAAAATGTGCATTTCATACAAGTTTATCTTCTCCAAAAATGCAACTGTTTGAGCAAATTCATCTTCACTTTCTCCGGGAAAACCAACAATAACATCGGTGGTAACAGCAGGATGGGAAAACATTTCACGCAAGTTTTCCACACACTCTGAGTATTCACAAGTGGTATAGTGTCTATTCATTCTTCTTAAAGTTTCGTCACAACCGCTTTGTAAGGAAAGATGAAAATGAGGGCAAAGCTTGGTCATCTTAGAAAGTCTGGTAGCATTCTCTCTAGTAATAATTCTGGGTTCTAAGGATCCTAAACGAAATCGTTCAATGCCTTCGATATCCTGCACTCTTTCTAATAAATCCAGCAATTTTGTTTTACAGGCATAATCTCTTTGCCCACTCTCCCTGTGTAAAATCACACTTTTACCTTGTTCCCAGGCTGTGTCATCAAAATCTATGCCGTAAGAACTGATATGAATACCGGTAAATACCACTTCCTTATAGCCCGCCTTCGAAAGTCCAATAAGCTCATCTTTGATGTCTTCCCATCTTCTACTTCGGACTCTTCCCCTTGCAAAGGGAATGATACAATAAGAACAAAACTGGTTACAGCCATCCTGTATTTTGATATACGCTCTGGTATGATCTGCCGTATGCTGCAGGGTCATTTCTTCATAGTCGCATCCGGCATTGATATCTATTACATCAGTTTCCTGCTTCTGTTCCCCATAGGTCTGATTGTTTTCTCTCTCGTGCAAAAAATTCTCCAGTAAGCTTACTAATTCCTTTTTTCTGTTGTTCCCAATTGCTAAATCCACAAAACCATCTAAAAGAGATTTTTTATCCTCCGTCTGCACATAACAGCCAACAGCTACCACAACAGCCTTAGGATTTCTGGCTTTGGCCTGGTGGAGCATTTGTCTGCTTTTTCTGTCAGCAATATTGGTCACTGTGCAGGTGTTTACAATATATATATCAGCAACTTCATCAAAAGGTACAATTGTGTAACCTTTTTCCTGTAACATTTGTTGCATAACATCCATTTCATAGGAATTCACTTTACATCCTAAATTGTGTAATGCTACACTTTTCATAGTAATCCTTTCAATTTTTGTATTCTTTTATCATTGACTTTTACCAGTAAACCCATTAATATAAAAACGAAGGTATGAACTATCCAAGGAGGTAATTTAGATGAAAACAGTACAGATTTCTTTAAACTCCATTGACAAGGTGAAATCTTTTGTTAATGATATTACTAAGTTCGATTATGATTTTGACCTTGTTTCGGGCAGATACGTAATCGATGCTAAGTCCATAATGGGTATCTTCAGCTTGGATCTTTCCAAGCCTATTGACTTAAATATCCATGTAGAAGACAGTGTTGACGATGTAATGGCTGTAATAAAACCTTACCTCATTTAACAACGCATCAAGAAAAAGCAGAGCACCTTGACATATGCAAGGTGTTCTTTTTTTATTGTATATCTAATTCATTTCCCTATTCGTGATTGGAGACAACAATCACTTCATCAGTATCTAAGGCAATCTGTACAAGTTCATCTATTTTTTCAGTCAGATTCTCCTCATGCCTGCGAATGAATTTCAGACTGGGTTTCGTAACAGGGTGCTTGGCAACAAATATGGTACAGCAGTCTTCAAAGGGTAAAATAGATGTTTCATAGGTACCAATTTTGTCTGATACCGCAATGATATCCTGTTTGTCAAACGCAATCAGAGGTCTGTATACAGGAAGTTCACAGACTTCATTGGTAGCGTTCAGACTCTGCATAGTCTGTGAAGCAACTTGTCCAATACTTTCTCCTGTAACCAAACCTAAGCAATCTGTCTTTTGGGCAATCTGCTCAGCAATACGCATCATATACCGGCGCATGATAATGGTAAGTTCCTCATGGGGACACTTCTCATAGATATAGAGCTGAATATCTGTAAAATTGATTATATGCAGATGTATAGGTCCCGTATACCGGGACACTATTTTTGCAAGGTCAATTACTTTTTGTTTTGCACGCTCACTGGTATACGGAGGGGCATGAAAATATACTGCATCCAGTTTTACGCCTCTCTTAGATATCATATAACCGGCAACCGGTGAGTCAATGCCACCGGATAGCAAAAGCATTGCTTTTCCGCCTGTTCCAACTGGCATGCCTCCCGGTCCCGGAATGGTTTCAGAATAAATATAAATCTTTTCACGAACCTCAATGTTTAACAGAATATCAGGATTATGCACATCCACATGCAACGACGGATAAGCATTTAACAGAACTTCACCCAAATCCATATTGATTGTCATAGAATCTTTGGGATAATTCTTACGTGCACGTCTTGCCTGCACTTTAAAGGTTTTATTCTTGTCAGGGTAAACCTGATCTATATAAGTGATCACATCCTGACAAAGTTTATCAAATCCTTCATCTTCCACATAGACTACAGGGCAGATTCCGGAAATACCAAAAACTCTCTTGAGGTGTACAACAGTATCTTCAAAGTCAAAATCTGATAATGCATCAACATAAATGCGCCCCTGGGTCTTATGAACAAAGAAATCACCATCGCATTTCTTAAGCGCATACTTGATTTGATTCACCAATGCATCTTCAAACAGATATCTATTTTTTCCTTTAACACCGATTTCAGCGTATTTTATCAAAAAAGCTTTAAACATTTTTCTGCCTTTCATTCGATATCTCAATGTCTTGTATATTTGCGCAACAAGGGAATAATATCATACATTGCTTTTAAAGTATAGTCAATTTCCTGTTTTGTAGTCAATACTGACATACTGAACCTGATTGTGGAATCCACAAGTTCTTTATCCAGATTAATTCCTTTTAGCGTAGCGGATACTGCTGATTGGGGTTTGTTAGAAGCACAGGCGCTTCCGGCAGAAACATAGATTCCTTTATCCTCCAATGCATGCAGCATTACTTCACTTCTGATTCCCTGTATGGAAGCACTGATAATGTGTGGTGCTCCATTCATGGGTTCGGGACCATTCACCTGTATATCCGGTATCAGTAATAAGCCCTGAATAAAGTAACTTTTCAATTCATATAGTCTCTTGATATCTTCATCTAAATTTGCATAAACCAACTCTGCTGCTTTCGCCAGGCCGGCTATACCAGGTACGTTTTCTGTTCCAGAGCGAAGGTTTTTCTGCTGTCCGCCACCATACATAATATTATGGATTTTTACTCTGTCCCTGATATATAAAAATCCCACACCCTTAGGGCCATGAATCTTATGAGCACTGACTGATAAAAGATCAATATCCATCTTTTTAGGATATATACGAAATTTACCAAAACCCTGAACCGCATCCACATGAAAGAGAATATTGGGATTGATACTCTTGATCAGACTTCCTATTTCTGCTATGGGTTCAAGCGTGCCGATCTCATTGTTGGTATGCATAATAGAAACTAATATAGTATCTGATCTGATTGCTTTTTTTAAGTCATCCAAAGAAATTCTGCCTATTTTATCCACCGGAAGAAATGTAATTTCAAATCCCTGATCCTCCAAGTAATGCATGGTCTGTAATATGGCTGGATGCTCAATTTGAGTGGTAATCAAATGCCTTCCAGCTCGATAATTAGCCATTGCACAACCTACTAGTGCCAGATTATCTGATTCCGTTCCACCGGAAGTAAAATATATTTCCTTCTCCTCTACCTTCATCAGTTTTGCAAGTGCTTCCTTTGCATACCTGATATGGTTTTCTGCCTGTACGCCTTTCAGATGCATACTGGAAGGATTTCCATAATCCTCACACATTATTCTAGTCATTAGCTCTGCCACTTCTGGAAAAGTCTTCGTTGTTGCAGAGTTATCCAGATATACTTCCATCGTATTTCTCCTTTTATTTTTCCATACTATCTATTCATAATATATGCGATTATTTTTCTAACTGATACATGACCCACGACATCACTGTAAGTCCTGCTGTTTCTGTTCTTAGGATACGCTTTCCCAGTGTGATAGGCTGTATTCCCGCTTCTATGGCTGCCCTGATTTCAGCATCTTCAAATCCACCTTCCGGGCCAATAAAAACTGCAATATCCACATTTTCCCCTAATCCGGAAATCATCTGTTTTGTTTTTTCCATATTCTCAGCAAGTTCATAGGGAATCATCTTTACTTCCATATTCTTTGCCATCTGAAGAGCCTTAGTAAAGCTAATGGGTTCCCACACCTTTGGTACCACACGGCGCTTACTCTGTTTTGCGGCAGCTTCTGAAATAGCCTGCCAGCGCTCCGTTTTCTGCTTTGCCTTTTTGTCATCCAATTTTACCACCGACCGCTTGGTTTCTACAGGAATGATATCGAAAGCTCCCAGCTCTACCATCTTCTGAATAATCAGCTCCATTTTATCAGCTTTGGGCAGACCCTGAAAAAGATGCACCCTGGAGGTAAGTTCCATTCCATCTTCTTTGATAAATCGCAATTCACAGATGATCTTATCCTCCATCAGACTCACAATTTGGCATCGGTATTCTTTACCATCATAGCCATTACTGACAGATATCTCTTCTCCCGCCTTCATTCGCAGTACATTCTTGATATGATTCACATCACTCCCCAAAATAGTGATGGTTTTGTCACAAATTTGGTTAGGCTCTACAAAAAAATTGTACATACAACTCCTCTTGGTTCTACTTTCTAGCCGTTACACTGACCCATTCGCCTTGATAAGTAACCTCTATTACTTCCAGTCCCGCTTTTTTCACTGCATCCACAACAGTCTGTTCTTTATCATCAATAATACCGGAGGTAACATAAATTCCACCTTTTTTCAATTGGCCCACAATCACCGGAGTAAGGGGAACTAATACATCCGCTAAGATATTGGCAACTACAATATCATAACAGCCATATCCCACTTTTTCCTGTACCTTGGTATCTGTGATTATATTACCAATCATCACTTCAAAGTCTTTGGGACTAATTCCATTGCTTTTACAGTTTTCTTTTACCGCTTCTATGGCGCAGGGATCCAGGTCTGTGCCCACTGCCTTTTTTGCACCGAACATCAATGACAATATAGCTAGGATACCGCTTCCGGTACCCACGTCCAGAAGAACTGTATCTTTATTCACATACCTTTTTAACTGTCTGATACAAAGTTGGGTCGTTTCATGCATCCCGGTGCCAAAAGCAGTGCCGGGATCTATATGAAGTACTATTTTCTCGTCATCCTCTGGTTTGATCTTCTCCCAGGAGGGAATCACCAAGATATCATCTATATAAAACTGATGGAAAAATTGTTTCCAGTTGTTGATCCAGTCTATGTCTTCAGTTTCATCTACTGTAATGGTGCCATCCCCAATTTCCATGAACATACGGATATTATCCAGTTCCTCTTTCACCATATTCAAAATTTCATCCTGTGTCATTACCTGTTCGTTTACCACAAGACTTCCATTCTCATTTTCTTCCACAAAAAAGCTTAAGTATGCAATTCCATCATCCTTTGGTCCTTCCGGCAGAATGTCAACAAACATCTGCTCTTTTTCCAATGCGGTAAGTGGTACATGGTCTTCAATCTGGGCTCCTTCCAGTCCTATATCATAGAAACTGCTGATAATGATGTCCTCAGCATCTGTAATTGTCTTAATTCTAAACCTCACCCATTTCATAGAACTGTCTCCCTTCTCTTATATAAAACATTCCTGTACATTGTAGCCTTTTCATGTTTTCGTGTCAATGAAGTTGTGCTTTTTGTGGTGTTGAGATAAAATGGGATAAATCAATAGTATACATGACAGGAGCGCTCTCGCTTAATAAAAACGTAGCAGTACTAATATTTTAAGCTAACGCTTAAAATCAAGTACTGACGTTTTTAAAAATCCTGTCATATATACTAGTGATTTCAAACTAAGCATTATTTAACTACTGCATTTTATCTCAACACTACAAAGGAGATTTAATATATGAAATTGATTTTTATTAGACATGCGGAACCTGATTATTCCATAGATTCACTTACAGAAAAAGGCTGGTTGGAAGCCGAGTTGTTAGGAAAGCGTGTTACTTTGTGGCCTAATATTACAGAAATATATTGCTCCCCACTGGGAAGAGCCAAGGATACCGCTTCTTTCTCCCTGAAAGCCTTACACAGAGAAGCTGTTATATATGATTGGCTAAAAGAATTTTCATATCCGGTGATTGATCCTGTATCCGGTAAGGAACGCATCCCCTGGGACTTTTATCCCTCCTACTGGACAAGCTATCCGGAAGCCTACATCAAAGATCATTGGACTGATTTGTCTGTCATGCAGTCGGGAGATATTGCATCAAAGTACAAAGAAGTCTCAACCGGGATTGATTCTATTTTACATACATATGGCTATGTGCGAGAAAATGGTTATTATAGAGTTCATTCAACTTCAGTTGAAAAAAAGGAGGAAACACTGGTTTTTTTCTGCCACCTGGGAGTATCCTTTGTGATGCTTGGGCATCTGCTGGGTATTTCTCCTTTCCTCTTGTGGCATACAGCTTTCGTGGCTCCCACTTCTGTTACCATTCTAGGCAGTGAAGAAAGAGAGCCTGGCATAGCATCCTTTCGTATTCAGACTTTGGGAGATACCAGACATCTGTCTGCTGTAGGAGAACCTATTTCCTCCTCCGGATATTTTACTGATTGCTTTCAATACTAAAGAGCAACTACAATAAGGTAGCTGCCCTTTTATATATTATTTCATCTAACTTATTGGGATTTAGTCACATAGTTACTATATTTTGACATATTTTAGTTGCTACTGTATCCAAGCATTTAATAAGAATCCAATAAAAAGTGAAAAAATTATAACATATAATAAATACAGCACAAACCGTCGGGTACCTAATACAATTTTCACAGCACCCAGATTGGTTATTTTTGTGGCTGGCCCAGTAATCATGAAAGCTGCTGCTGATCCCATGCTCATACCTTCAATAAGCCACTGCTGCAAAAGCGGTATCGTTCCTCCTCCGCACATGTAAAGCGGAACACCTATGGTGGCTGCCATCAGTATGCCAAATCCCTTGTTGCTGCCGAATAGATGAGCAAATGCATCTGCTGGCACATATCTCTGAAACAGTGCAGACAATAAAATTCCCAGAAGAAAGTACAGACCGGTTGCTTTCACATTTCTTCCGAAATTTTTGATGAAACGTAGTAGAATGTTGGGATCTGTATCATGACTTTTCATTTCGCTAAAACCGCTGAAATTGAAAAATGACTTATCCCTGTAGAATATTTTGACTAGTAACCCTGCTATAAATCCACATAGTAAGCAGGTGACAATTCGCACAATCAATGCCGTAGTTCCCAATGCTGCGCTGTAAATAATCAGCTGAGGATTCAATAAAATTGATGACATCATAAAAGCAGCCAGCCAGTCGTCTCTCATACCCTTCTCAGAAAAGGAAGCGGCTATTGGAATCGTTCCATACATGCAGAGTGGAGAGGCTATCCCCAGACAACAGGCCAGTAACATGCCTAATACCCCAAGCCTCTTATTCTGCAAGGCGCCAAACAGCCGATGAATCCGTTCCTTACCAAACACCGACACGGCAGACCCTATGATCATACCTAACAGCCAATATGTAAAAATTTGTTCGAGCTGAACACTAAAGTAAAAAGATAAATATATAAACTCACGATGCAGTATATCAATCATCAATATTCACCAGTTCATATGTGCGACTTCCTAGACCAATTTCCTCTGCGTGCTCCAATGTATGCAATCCATTCTTAGATTCAATTCTTAGTATGAGGGATTCGCTACCTTGTGCCGCATATACAAGATCGATACATGCCTGGTCCAGCGCTACCGGATCAGTGGATGCAAGTATTCCTATATCAGCAATTTTTGGTTCTGCCGGGTGGCCATTACAGTCACAATCTATGCTAAGATTATTCATCACATTGATGTATACAATATACTCTCCATTTCCCAGACTGTCAGAAACTGCTTTACCGGCATCACCCATGGCTTCCAAAAAGTCATCCTGATTTCCACCCCACATGCTTTTATTACTTTTTCCTGCTGTATGGATCAGACATTTTCCTTCTACCGATCCAAGACCTATGGAAATATTCTTAATAGCCCCTCCATAGCCTGCCATTTCATGTCCTTTAAAATGAGATAATACAAGATAAGAATCATAATCAGCAAAGTGTGATCCTACAAGATCTTCTTGCAGATGGGCTCCTCCTTCTACCGGCAGACTCATTGAACCGTCGGCATCTAGAATATCCACTTCCGCAATCGCAGTAAAGCCATGATCTTCCGCAACCTGCATATGCATGGCTGTGCTGGTGCGATATCCTCCATACGCTGTATTACATTCCACAATTGTACCATCCACTGACTGCACTAGTTCTTTAACTAATTCCGGATCCAAATAGTAACTTGATGGCGGCTCACCTGTGCTGAGCTTTACCGCAACATCACCTTCCGGTGTCCATTCCAGTGCATTATAAATCGCCATCAGACCCTCAGAGCTGATATCAGTGGTCATATACACGATTGAAGCCTCTCCCGATGGCTGTGTTACTGACGAGGCTACTGATGTGGTTTCTGATGCGGTTTCTGTGGTTTCTGATGTGGTTTCTAATGTGGCTACTGATGTGGTTTCTAATGCGGTTTCCTCACCAGTTTCATTCACACTTTCTCTAGCATCACTGCATCCTACGAGAGAACCAATCATCACAATGCTTAGTATAATACCTATCATACTCTTCTTATTCATATCTCTTATCCCCCCACTCACTCAATACTAGAACTATATTTCACAAATTATTTACAAAATATTAATTTACTGATTCCCGTATTTTCCTAACATTTACACTATCATATTAATCAATTATAAGTCAAGTTTGTTCTTAATACTTTTCCATATGGGTGTGAAGGATCCTTATTTTCAACAACAATTAGTTTTTTTTCATCTATCATCTTATCAATGCGATAAGCATACCATCTATCACTAATGCCTATACTATATTCTCCTAAGAGCTTTCCGATGAACCGAGCCATGATGAAATCATGATCTGGCAGATTCTTCGTGATAATGAAATCATAAAAATTTTCTGGTACAGAAGTTAGCTTTCCATTTAGAATTGCACGTAATGGTTCATTTTCTACCATTAAGTCATGCCAGTGGTCACCAAGAATTCTCTTTTCTATCTGAGTTAACTGTTTTTCAATAGGTAAGAATTGATAAAACTTACCTGCATCAACTTCTCCCCAGTGGCTATACTCAACTATTTCATTCTCAGATATTGGATAATACTTAGGCAAAGAAACAACACTTATATTGCATTCAATACTTCTTAATAATTTGCATACAAAGTGAAATCCACAGGTTGAATAAGGAGCGTTGCTTTTCCATATTCGTATAGATACACCATCTTTTGCAGCAGATAACAGCTTCTCTGTATCTTTACGTTGACTATGGAAAAACTTCTCTTGCTCCTTATTATCAGAATCATAACGTCCCCACAATTTATGAAAAACACTTTGACGCCCATTTCCATCAATCTCACCAGAAATATCTCCAACATCAAGCGAAAATCCTATATGAACAACATCGTTCGTATTTCCCCCAACTGCTTTACCTTCAAAATGTTTCTTTATTTCATCTTTTGTTGGTTTTTGACCAATATAACCAACAGACCCACCTAGTATCTTTTTTTCATCATATACTTTTGCTACGCGCATAGAACCCTTTTCACTATCACTAAATAAAACTTCAAGCATAATTTCAACTCCTATTGAAAATACTTTCATCCTTGACATCAATACTACAGTCTCGATGTGGCTTGAGAGGATAGAATTGATATCATTGGAACCTGCCTGTCCTTGCTACTTCTCTTTATAGTAATATCTATCCCTTTTCTCAGTGAATTTACCATGCTGAATTGCTGATTGCTTGCAGCCATGAATGCATTTCAGACAAAAAGTACATTCCCCTGCCCAATTTGGTTTTCCATCCAACATATGTATCGCATTACACGGGCAACTTCTTTCGCACTGATTACAACCGTTACATTCTTGTGTAACAAAGAATTTTTTAGTATGATTGGCCTTTCTATAGGCATATCTAGTAATGGGAGTAACAAATGCTATCACTCCCTTTTTTATATATTCTATACTTTCTCGACGCTCAATCATAGATATCATTTTATCTATTTCTATCTCTGCATTATCCAAGATAATCCTTTGCTTATCTTTATTCGTAATATTGTATCCAACCACATAATTGTCAACCATCTTTACCCCGAATATTCCATTCAAATGCACTTGCTTATTATTCAAAATTCGGATTAGTCTGTCCATAACATTACCAGCAGCGATACCGTATGTTGCTATAGCATAAACATATTGCTTCTGATATCCCGATAATTTCAGTTGTTCTATAAACTTTTCAACTATTATTGGCATACTATACCAATACACAGGAAAAACAAATCCAATTCTTTCATTATCTCCTATGTTATATGTCTCTTTTTCCTCTATGATATTTTTAGAAATATGTATTAGTCTTTCACCTGTACTATTCGTTATTTTATCGGCAATATGTTTAGAATTTCCTGTTCCACTAAAACAAAATATCATCCTATTTTCCCTTCTTTCGGTCTCTCATATGATTGACTAATCTCATAATACTGAATTTCTTTCTTATTTTTAATACAACTTCACGACCAATCATCATACTCCCTATCCAAAATACTATTTCGCTTACTACTATCATCACTCCAGTTATTCCTGCAATGATACATGCAGAAAATGGTAAGCAAATATTAAATGGCATAATACCATATAACAAAAAGGACATTATTATTAAACTAATGGCAGTTATTTTATATATCTTTTTATTCATTTCCATACATTTCATTATTACTTTTTCTCCAATTTTTCTACTAATACAGAAATAATATGTTCAACAAGTATATATTCTTTTTCATCAGTTGCGATATTTTTAATGGTATCCGTAACCCATTTATAAACCGCTTTATCACCCTGTAAAATACGTCTTCCCTTTGTCGTGAGTTCTACATAATAAACTCTTTTATCTTCTACTGATTGCAGTTTCTCAACTAAATTCATATTAATCAATTTTCTTATAATTGCAGAAACAGCTGGTTTAGTCAAAGATAACTTTTCTGCTATCTGCGAAAAATTCGGTCTCTGTAACGACTGAATTACTAACAAATAGTAATAGTCATTATTAGAAAATTTATTTACTTCGTCCTCTGTGAGTGTTACATTAAGATTTCGTATACATTCTTCCCATAATAAGTTTACAAGACTAGCAAATTTATCTTCCATTCAAGCCTCCACACACTTTATTTTTTAGTTAACACATTTTAATTAAATATTGTTAACTAATGTATCATAATAAAATTGTACTGTCAATAATACACTAACTTTCTTTATCAAAACAAAAGGTGTCTCCTCAAAATTGAGGGGACACCTTTTGTTATTACTTCCAAAACTTTTTCTTTTTTCCATTATCTGTGTTACTGGGATCGTTATTACTTGATACATCCTTTGATGCATTCAGTGTATTTCCACATTCTGCATCAAATTGTTTCAACAATTCCTTCGCTTCATGAGTGAGTTTATCCGGTACCTGTACCACCAATGTCACATAGTGGTCACCACGCATACCTTCTCTCTGCAGGACAGGTACACCTTTTCCCTTTAGACGAACCTTGGTATCAGTCTGTGTACCCGGTTTTACGTCATAAATAACTTTGCCATCCACAGTGTCTATCACTATTTCACCACCTAAGGTTGCTACTGTGAAAGACATAGGAACAGTGGAATAAATATTATAATCCTGTCTCTGGAAGATGGGATGACGTCCTACAATCACTTCTACCAGCACATCGCCCCTTGGTCCCCCATTTACACCGGGTTCTCCTAAACCAGGCAGTCTTTTACACTGTCCATTATCAATACCTGCAGGAATCTGCACTGCATAGCGTTTACGCATAGATACAAATCCGGTTCCACGGCATTCCGTACATTTTTCGTGAATAATCTTACCGGTTCCCTGACAGTCAGGACATGCCTGAACATTACGTACTGTACCAAAGAAGGATTGTTGGGTAAATACAACCTGGCCCTTACCACCACATTTGGAGCATGTTTCCGGATTGGTTCCCGGCTTTGCTCCATTTCCTCCGCAAGTATTACATGCTTCTTTAATCGATAATTCGATTTGCTTCTCACAACCAAACACAGCTTCCTCAAAGGTGATGCGTACACTGGTACGTAAGTTTGCCCCTTTCATGGGTCCTGCATTTCTGCCTGTGCTATGTCTTCCGCCAAAGAAGTCTCCAAAGATATCACCAAATATATCACTGAAATCAGTACCGCTGAAATCAAATCCACCTGCTCCACCGCCTGGTCCGTCAAAAGCTGCATGGCCGAATTGGTCATACTGACGCCTTTTCTCTGGATCACTCAAAACAGCATAAGCCTCTGATGCCTCCTTAAATTTTGCTTCAGCTTCCTTATCCCCCGGATTCATGTCCGGATGATATTTCTTGGCTAAAACACGATATGCTTTTTTCAGTGCGGCATCATCAGCATTTTTTTCAACACCCAGCACCTCATAGTAATCACGTTTCTGATCTGCCATAATTTCCTTTCTAAGCCAATATTCCCTCTGCTTCCTTTATCCTAACATAAGATGCACAGAGGGATATCCCTCTGTGCGCCCTAAGCTATTTTATACCTCGCGGTAATCTCCGTCAATAATATCATCATCCGGCTTGCTCTCTGAACCAGCATTTGCATTACCCATATCAGGACCTTCTCCTGCATTCTGAGCTCCCTGCATAGATTCGTACATCTTAGAGAATACGCTCTGTGCACTGTTCATCAGCTTTTCTTTAGCTGCTTTCAGTTCATCTACTTCACTGTCTGACAATTCTTTATCCTTAGTGCGGTCCAAAATTGCTTTCACTGCATCTACTTCAGTCTGAACATTAGCTTTTTCATCAGCACTAACCTTGTCGCCAACTTCTGTTAAAGCTTTTTCAGTCTGGAATACCATGGAATCAGCATCATTTCTGGCATCTATTGCCTCTTTACGCTTTTTATCCTGTGTTTCGTATTCTGCTGCTTCCTTAACAGCCTTATCAATATCAGAATCTGACATATTAGAACCTGCAGTAATGGTAATGTGCTGTTCTTTACCTGTGCCCAGGTCCTTTGCAGAAACATTAACAATACCATTGGCATCGATATCAAAGGTTACTTCAATCTGAGGAATTCCTCTTGGTGCTGGAGGGATACCGTCCAGTCTGAACTGTCCAAGTGACTTATTGTCCTTGGCAAACTGTCTTTCGCCCTGTAAAACATTGATGTCAACAGATGTCTGGCTATCAGCAGCAGTAGAGAATACCTGACTCTTTTTAGTAGGAATAGTTGTATTTCTTTCAATTAATCTGGTTGCAACACCACCCATGGTCTCAATAGACAGAGACAGAGGTGTAACATCCAGAAGAAGAATATCGCCGGCACCTGCATCGCCTGCTAATTTACCACCCTGAATAGAAGCACCAAGTGCTACACATTCATCGGGATTCAGGCTCTTATTGGGTTCATGCCCTGTTATTTGTTTTACCTTATCCTGAACAGCAGGAATACGTGTAGAACCACCAACAAGCAGAACTTTACTTAATTCAGATGCTGATAGCCCAGCATCCTTTAATGCGTTCTGAACAGGAATAGCTGTCCTTTCCACCAAGTCATGTGTCAATTCATCAAATTTAGCTCTGGTCAGGTTCATGTCAAAATGTTTAGGACCATCAGAAGTTGCAGTAATGAAAGGCAGATTAATATTGGTGGTAGTTGCAGTAGAAAGTTCCTTCTTCGCTTTTTCAGCTGCTTCTTTTAATCTCTGCATAGCCATCTTATCACCGGAAAGATCCACACCTTCCTGTTTTTTAAATTCGCCTAACATCCAATCAATAACTTTACTATCAAAGTCATCGCCGCCCAAACGGGTATCACCATTGGTAGCTAATACTTCGATAACACCATCCCCAATTTCAATGATGGAAACATCAAAGGTACCACCACCCAAGTCATATACCATGATTTTTTGCTCTTTTTCATTATCAAGACCATATGCAAGTGCTGCAGCCGTAGGTTCGTTGATAATACGTTTTACATCCAAGCCTGCAATTTTTCCGGCATCTTTGGTTGCCTGACGCTGTGCATCATTGAAATAAGCGGGAACTGTAATAACAGCTTCTGTAACCTTTTCTCCCAAATAACTTTCAGCATCGGCTTTCAGCTTCTGTAAAATCATACCAGAAATCTGCTGAGGTGAATATTTTTTTCCGTCAATGGTACAGCCACGATCAGTACCCATTTCCCTCTTAATGGAAGAGATGGTCTTATCTGCGTTTGTTACAGCCTGACGTTTTGCAGGTTCCCCCGCAAGTCTTTCACCTGTTTTTGTAAATGCTACAACAGATGGTGTTGTTCTTGCGCCTTCTGTATTTGCTATAACAGTTGGTTTACCACCTTCCATAACGGCAACACAGCTGTTTGTTGTACCTAAGTCAATACCAATAATTTTGCTCATATTTAAGCCCTCCTATTTTAATATGTTTTCCTAAAATCCATTTGTCTGAGAATGTATGAAACATTCTCTATTTTAAAACTCACT
Organism: Lachnospiraceae bacterium; assembly: GCA_035271185.1. Taxonomy (GTDB): domain Bacteria; phylum Bacillota; class Clostridia; order Lachnospirales; family Lachnospiraceae; genus Acetatifactor. Next base: position 15,159 of record DATERV010000048.1, read on the forward strand.
ATCCAAAATATATAAATTCTTTTATGATGTAACAGCTACCATACTATGTCTTACTACCATATCATGATAGGTATAACCTTTTAGTAATTCCTCTGCGATAATACCGGTCTCATACTCTTCACTTTCCACCTGCATCACTGCATTATGAAAATCCGGATCAAATTCTTTTCCCACTGCTTCGATAGGTTTCACGCCCATTTTATCCAGCTCATCAACAAACTGTTTATAGATCATATTCATTCCATCAGTAAAAGCACTGTTTTTATCTTCTTCTGTAACGCATGCTAAACCACGTTCAAAATTATCTACAACAGGAAGCATCTTCTCAATTACACTTTTTGCTCCTGTATCAAACATTGCTGCTTTTTCCTTATCTGTACGTTTGCGGAAGTTATCAAATTCAGCCATCTGACGTTTCACTTTATCTTCCAGTTCATCTATCTTCTGCTTGTAACTATCTTCCTTTTTGTCCCTTTTCTTATTCTTACCAAAGAACTTTTTCTCTTCTTCCGTTGCTTCTTCCTTCTCAGATTCATCCACGGTCTCTTTGAGGGTGTCCTCTTTTTCTGTCTCTGTGTGATCCTGGGAAGCTTCTACGGTTTCATTTTCAGTACCTTCTGTGGTCTGCTCTTCCTCAAAATTCACTTTTTCTTTATCAACCATAAGCTATATCCTTTCTGTTCCTAACATTTGCTACTTCTTTCTATATAAATCATCCAATTGATGCATCAGTGTCTTTAATGTACCAACCACCTTATCATAATCCATACGTTTCGGACCGATAATTCCTATAGTTCCCTTCATCCCTTCTTCCAATTCATATGTGGCTGTAACCACACTACAGTCTTTCATATTCTGGATTGGTGATTCCTCACCAATATAGACTTGAATACCTGTATTGTTTTCATCCGATAAGGTTTCTTGCACAAAAGTACTTAGTGACTGCTTTTCTTCAAAAGTACTGATAAATTCACTGGCTTTTCCATTGTCTGAGAGCTCCGGATATTTAAAAATGTTATTGGTCCCACTGGTGTAAATTTCCAAGTTTTCGTCTTCTTTTACAATTTCTGCTACAGCATCAAGTACTTCTGCAACAATAGGACCGTGTGCACCTGCCTGCTGTTTCAATGCTGCTATCTGTCCTAAATTGATAGCTTCAATTGGCAGACCGTTTAAATGAGTATTCAGAAGCATATTCAGTTTTAATAGTGTTTCATCATTTAGGCCTTCGGGTACATCCAATACATGGTTCTTAATCATATTACCTTCCACTACGATTACCGCCAAAACCTGATTGGCATCTACACGGGAAAGTTGAATAAATTTAAGCTTGTTACGGTGAATCTGAGGAACTGAGATCATGGTGGTATAATTGGTATTCTGAGCCAGTACCTTGACCACCTGCTTTAGAAGAGCTTCCATTTTATCTTCTTTTTCCAGAAGCATCTCTTTCATTTCCTCAACTTCTTTTTCCTTTTCCTCTAACATGGCATCAACATAAAGTCGGTAACCTTTATCAGAGGGAATCCTGCCTGCTGATGTATGTGGCTGAATGATGTAACCCTGTTCTTCCAGGTCCGCCATCTCATTACGAATGGTAGCTGAGCTTACGTTCAGATCTGCGTACTTGGAAATAGTTCTGCTGCCCACCGGCTCACCAGTTTCTAGATAGTTACGAATGATGGCCTGCAATATTTTCTTTTTTCTATCATCAAGCTGCATTCTTCGTACCTCCTGTATCCAGTTGTTAGCACTCGGCTCCGAAGAGTGCTAATACCTTCTTACCATAAAATATCACTTACACCCTACGATGTCAACAGCTTTTTTCTAAATAAATTATAAACTCAAACTTCGCACATGGATTTAAAGTAGGCACCTTGAAAATTTAATACCTGGCAATTATTAGTAGTAAATATCAGTCTTATATGCGGCTTGTAGTAATAAAGGTGCCCCTATTATTATTGGAGGCACCCTTTTTTCACTAAATATCTATATACTATTCCATACTTGTATCAATTTTATCATAAGGAAGAAATTCATGTGTACAAATCATAGAAAAGTTACTTGTCTCATAGTAGAGAGGTATAACTTTTTCCTCTTCTCCCACATTGGCACCACAAATCCAGTAAGAACCATCTGTCTTTTGAATAATAGTGTTTTCTAGACTTCTTTCATAAATTCCTTCAAACGCTGATATATCATAGCAATCAACGTTATTTTTTGTGCTTCCAGTCCATACCATCATCACATCCTCAGCAGCTTTTTGTGGAACGGATATAACAGCTTCTCCTTCTATTCCACAGTTACCCGAATAGTTATGCCCCCATGTCCATACACTTCCGTCTCTTAGCAGCGCAGCATGATTGAACCAGCCGCCTGTAACCAGCACTGCATCCTCTAAAACTTTTACAGGTTCCTTTTCATAATAAAACTGACTTTCCTCATACCAGACAGTTCCCCATATCCATACACTGGAATCAGTTTTCAAGCATGCTATATCGCTCTGTCCACAGCGGGCATATGCCACATCCTCCATCAACAGAACCGGTTCTTCTGTCGTATAGTGCTCATCATTTATATACTGATCCCTTGAAAATTCGGACAATTGCTGCAACGCTCCGCATCCGGCATTACCAAAACCATAAAGCTTATGGTCTTTAGTCAGATAAATGGTAAAACCTTTTTGAGAATAATCCACATGCACTACATTTTCCGCTATTTTCACCATTTCACCATGAAAATCATAGTCCTGCGTTCCCTGACCTAACTGACCATAGTCGTTCCTACCGCATCCCCACAGTATATTATTTTCGTCTACATAATATAAGTTAGAGGGATATCCAGTGTTTGTGATATAATAATCTTCTATGGTAAGCGAAATAACAACCTTTTCCCTATCGCTTTCTATTTGATTTGGCTCCTCATTACTATCCTCCGGAAGTGACTTCTGTTCTGCAACACCGCTGGGAACTGTTGCCTCGCTAACCTGTGGACGGATCTTAAAATATACAAAAGTAATAACCCCTACCAGCGTTATCAGTAAACATGGAATGATAATCATTTTTTTATATTTGTTATTCATGATTCCCCTCTCCCTTTCTCCATTATGATATTACTTTTGTGGCTCTTTTTCCCACACATCATATAAGGCATTATCACAAAAAACAAATCCAAGACAGCTATCCCCAACAGATTTCTGTGACCAATATATAGGATCATCTCCATAGGGGTCTTCTTCACATATCAAATCACAATCAAGCAAAGTCTGAACCTCTTCCAGAGACATTCCCATAGTAAATTTCAGGTTACGGCTACCTCCATCTTGAAGAAGTATCCTGCTTAACTGGCATAATTCATCAAAATACAAAACATACCTGCAATTTTCAACAATGATTATGTCACAATGCTCCGGCTCTACTGTTCCATTTTGCATACCTTCCTGTGAAAGAATTATTTCTTTTTCATATTGCAGGCCTTCTCGTGAAAGAATTATTTCCGTTTCCTCCATACTCATTCCCCATTTTAGCTCATTAAGTCTTTTCCTGTTCTCTTCTTCTGAATATTTTTCCAATCCAATTGGGATAAAAACATCTGAATAAACACTGCTGCTTGTATATTCCAATTCACCTGTAACATCAATTTGCTTTTCCTTATTTCCAAGACCCTTTCCTGCCCCTAAGATAGTTCCATCCTTTAGCTGCACAAAAACATTGAAATGATATGTTGTATCATACCGCACTATTTCCGAAATCTCTGACTCCATACTTTCAAAAGATATTTTCTCAGGCCATACCATTCTGACATTTTCCAATACTTTTTTCGGTGTGCGCAAAAAGTCACCATTTCTAACTTCCGTTCCACATTCTCCAAAAATGTTTAATCCCCATGTATACAACTCCCCACTCTGTCCTATTGCAGCACCGGTCATGTCACCAGTTGTTGCATAAATACAATTCTCCAATACCTTTTTAGGACGGTTTGAAAGCATTTTTACAGGATTTTTCTCATCCTCTTTAGCCTTCCAATACATTGTATACGCATTATCCCAATGTAGGGTGCTATATGTGGTTCTATACTGTCCCCACCACCAAACGTTGCCTGCATTATCTAACGCAGCAATGGCTTCCCTTCCTGCTCTGACATAAGTCACATTTTCCATCAATAAAACTGGTGCAGCAACTTTCACATAACTACCTATATCAAAGACATGACTCGTATCATACTCTTGCCCTAGCAGACCGAACATATTAGAGCCCATGCCATATAATTTTCCATCTGCTGTTAGATAAACACAAAAATAACCATTACAGGAAGAATCCACTGTTACTACATTTTCAGCTATTTAACAGGGTCAGTATAAAAAGTTTCTAAATCATCTACCTTTCCAATTCCCATCTGGCCATATTTATTATAACCATATCCCCACAAGACTTGATTTTCGTCAATATAATAATGATTTGTTCCACTCACTTTATTTTTTATGAAATAATCTTCTATACTAAACTCATCCTTCGTCTCTACCGTTTTCATATCTTCTACACGAAATACGATTAGAGGTTCATCATTTACACTACTCTCCGTTGTGGTTTCATTCAATATTGTCCCACTGATATCATTTCCGGTAATACTCTCTTCTTTCGCTTTCCATAAGAAAATACCCGCAATAATACCCACAAAAAGTAGTATAGCTACTACAAATACATCTATTCTAAGAGAAATAGCATCCTTTTCCCAATCGTTGTCTATTTGACTTTCCTCCTCATTACTATCCTCAGGAAGTGACTGCTGTTCTTTGTTATTCATGATTCCCCTCCCCCTTTCTTGTAAAAGCTTTTTGACTTCCCTATATAAGCTCCTTTTGAACATTCGCTAATTGCTACTAAACCACTCCTCCAGAACCGGTCTATCTTTCTCAACAACATAACCGCTTCCTCCTCTATCTTTCACATCTTCTACCATACTAACAATTAAAATAGGACGTTCCACCGTTTGATCCGCAGTAAAAATGGCAAACCATCCTAATTCAGTACCAGAAGTATCATCCTTTGATTCTTTGATTTCTGCTGTTCCTGTTTTTCCTGCTAAGACAATGTCATCCCGATGGGCT
>DATERV010000049.1:0-13728 GCA_035271185.1 Lachnospiraceae bacterium
GATCGTAGTATCTCAGATATGATAATAACAATATAAGTTATTACAAAACACATAAGCATGAGAAAACTGAATACCCTAATTCTTGGTGGTATTTTCATTGCCTTTGCTTTTAATCTTTGAAGTTCTAACTGTTTCATATCATGGGACAACATGTGAAAATACATAGCTCCATCATCTCCACGAAGAACACTGATCAAACCTCTTGTAATATCAGATAGCATAGGTGAATTAATTCTTGCTTCAAACCGGGTAAGAGCTGCCTCATAACTACCTGATCTCATATCCGCTGTTAATACATCAAGCTCATAACGAAATGATTCACCTGCATTTCTCTTATAGTTTTCCAAGATACCAAGTACATCTCTACTTGCCTTCAATTCCTGTGTTATCGTTGCAACAAATCTCGGCAATTCAAATTCTATCCTTTCCCTTTTAGCAGAAAGCTTCTCATCTGCTTTTTTGATTTCCTTAAAATAAATCAATATTGTAAGAAACAATAGAATTGGTGCAAGTAAAGGCACTATCATAAGACTGAGTATCACTCCAACTCCCATAAGACCTGACTTTAAAAGTGCAAAGGCCATATACTCTTCTGGAGTCTGATTCATTCCAGCGGCTTGCAATGTATTCTTCATCCTGTGTTTCTTGTATTCATTCATTGGAATATATTTTGCAAGAACAACAGCCCATCCATTTAGCAATGCTTCTAAATTGTTTGCCTTTTCTTTCTGCTCCCTAGTTGCTGTAATCATTGCTCTATTTGTTGCAAGGCGTGGTAGCTTAAAAACATCAGCAAATATCAGAAATAACCCGGATGCAAGCAACATACCAAATACTAAAATTAATATAAACATAGGTCTACCTCCGATACTCTATTGGTTGTGTTAGTCGTATTACAAATGCCGTGGAAACAAATATAGCTACAAAGCAAATTGCTTGTACAATCTGCCCTGGTATAGTATGCATCAGAGTATGGTACCAATCCTTATTCAAGAAGTATAATAGTGGAATATTCCCCAACACTAAGAATTGCATGGTGATAAACTCTTTTCTTGGTTCAAACACCATATTTTCTAATTCTCCATTCACTACACGCATATCCGAAAGCTTAGATACAATTGGTGAAAGTGTCGTCTTTAAATTTCTGTCATACTGACAGGCTACCATGGCATCACACCATTCACGAAACACGGTATTTTCTATCCTGTCTTTCATATCTAGGATTCCTTTTGTAACATCTGGATTAACCATCTTAATTCGATAAATAAAGCCTTTAAAGACGGATAGAATCGGCGGATTCAAATAATCTATGTTCTCCTCTACTGCGGTAAGAATATCTTCATTTCGAAGGTATGCTGTTGTGATAATAGATAATGCGGTCTCAAGCTCTGCAGCAATATCCTTTTTATAATGTGACTGTGTCAGTCTTACATACCAGAATGGTAGAAATAGAAATCCTCCAGCAAGTACTGGTACAAGAAATAGATTGTCTAGTAGTATGGCAATCGCTGCTCCTATTGCAAATAAGCTCAGAGAACATGCACAAATTATTGGAAATCGATGTTCTCTTCCAGTAATCTTTAATATGGATTGAATCTCTGTTACTTCCTTTTTTAAAAATGACATCTTCTTTCGTCCGGTAGCCTCATTAATTTCATCCCTTATATTGTGTGGCTTTTTTATAATGCTACGAAAGAAATAATCAGCAATCTCCATTGGTGACAAGGATAATAGTACCAAGAAACCAGTAATCATACCCATACAGGCAATTAATAATGTTACCTTCATTCTAATTTTTCCTCCCTTCTCTTCATTCTAGTTATCATTTCAAGGGGCATCCCATTTTCTAATAAACGTTTAGAAAGACTTTGAGAAATACTTGATGTTTGCTCGTGATATCCCTCGATGATAAACTTGCCCTCCTCATCTGTACGATTTTCAGTAATGATATATTGAAATAGAGTTCGGTAATTTCTTGTTCCATCAGCTAATATTTCACACTCCATAATCTCCATCATTTTTCTTTGTTTATTTTCAAGCTGTTTACAGAATACAATAATGGGATATGCCTCTGTTACATAGCCCATCAAAGTCTCATCTGACATATCAACAGCTCGTTTGCATAAAGAGACCATTCTACGGTAAGTGGCTTCACAGGAATTGGCATGAATGGTAGTAAGGACTGCAATACCTGTTCTAGCTGCTTCCTGTGCTGCATTTGCTTCCGCTCCTCTCATTTCTCCAACCACTGCAATATCAGGATTAAAGCGAAGTGCCATATCAAGTAGCATAATCTGATCCACTTTCTGCTTCTCGTTCTCACTATCACGGGTAATGGTATGGATGACAGAATTCACAACTTTTCCACCTTCAAATCTAGTTAAATCAAGCTCACGTGATCCATTTTCAATCGTATAGATTCTCTTGTTGTTTGGAATAGTGGTCAATAGCCAGCCAAGGATCGTTGTCTTTCCAGAACTAGTTGCCCCTGCCACGCAGACTGAGATACCGTATCGAATCATATTTGATAGAAAATCTAGCATTTGTTCCGTTGCCGTTCCACTGTATATGAAATCTTCCTTTTTCATATTCTGCGGATTTACAATACGAATGGATGCTGCAATCCCCACGTCTTCATCTACCAGTGGTGTTTTCATTGCTGCAATTCGGATATTCTTCGATAAATGTCCAAGAACTGCGGGGCTTGCATGATCCAGTACAATACCTGACACATGGAGCATTCTTCGAATTACATTAATGGCATGCTCTGGTGATTCAAAATGTTCCTCCAGTTTTTCACTTCTCCCATCGGAGTATTGTACTTCAATATCCTGCCAGGAATTGATATCGATTTCCTCAATTCCTTTTCCAAAGATATATTTTGTTAAAAAGCCATACTCTGCCATCTCTGTATAAAGTGTATCAATGAGTTCTTGTCCTTCCATTCCTTTGACTGCTATCTTTTTATCTAGGATATATTTATAGATATAGCGTTTCATCTGTTCTTTAGCGTCTTTCATCTCTTGATTTGTAATCAATTCAGAATAATTTGCTGAGATGTATTCTTGTACTTCTTTTAAGACAACCTGAAAATCCTTTTTCTCAGTTTCTGTTGAGAATAATAATGGCTGTGTATAATTCTCTGGAAGGATATTCGGCGAAATATCTTGTCTGACTGTAATATCCATCAGTTCTTCCATTCGTTTATCCATACAACTGTTTTCCTTTTCCACTGAATTATGCTCGCTCTCTATATTCCTGAATAATCTTTTCCTTATTAACATCCGAACACCTCCTCTGCTATCTTTTCTATTTCCTTACGAAATCCTCTGCTATTTTTCAAATTAAGATTAGCGAGTAGATCTCCTTCAAGATACTGTTCCTCTATTTCTTCTGAATAGGGTAGTTGATAGTCAATATTGCCTAACGCCCCAGCAATATGCTCTATCCCATGGTTTGGCTTAACATTTGATAATACTTTATACTGTTTGCTTGAATTCAATTTATTGTTGTATAACAGCTTTAATTGACTAGAAAGATAACTAATGGACTTCAAATCACAGTTGGATAATCTTAACAGTGAATCGCACTCCATAATGGAAACAGCAGATAAAATGTCATTTGCAATATAACTACTGCAGTCAATAATCACATAAGGTGCAATCTTACGCAGTGATGCTATAAGTTCCTCTGCCTGTACTCTAGAATAAGCGGCATAGGTGTATTCATTTTCTCCCTTTAGCATTCCAATCATAGTTAGATAAGCCATTTTCTTATGTGTAATCATATTGTCTTTGATTATTTGTTCCGTTACATGGGCAGAGGATAGAATACTGCCCAGTGACCCATAAGGTCTATTTGAACCTTTTTGGTGTTCCAAAGAAGAAGTGGAGCAGATACACGGAAGCATGGGTGCCGTCATATCACATAACAGCAATATTACATTCTTCTTATGATCTGCTAAGTACTTAGCTAATTTAACTGCTGCTGTGGTTTTTCCTGAACTAGGGCTACCCCATACAGCTAGGACACCACCCTTTGGAACCTCTTCTATACTAAGCTCTCCTTCGTATTTACGGCTAAAGATAGAGGCTTTCTTAAATTGTAGCATTCTTATTCCTCCTCTACATTTTCATCAATTATACTAGTATCCGAACTAACTTCTGACTGCTTTATAGTGTAGAGTTCAGCTAATACCTTGTCCTGTACATCAAGGAATTCCTTGGCGTATTTCGCTTCTCCTCGATAGACTAGTGATAGGTGACATTCTCCATCTACCTCAAGACTTGCTAAGATATTACCTTGCTCTGGTGTCACAAGTAACGTAGCAGTTGAAGGAAGTTCTTTTCCCTCTTTATCACTTTCTTTTTTATTTCCAGTATTCGTATCGTAACCGCTAGAAGTGGTAACTGAAATCACTTCTACATATTGAAGTTCTATTGGAATTAAAGTATCACCCTGCTTCTTATAATCTGGAGCTATTACAGATACAATATCTCCACTTTCTAACTTGCCTGAAAGTCCATTTGCAAAACTCTTGAGCGTAATAGATATTGCTTGCCTGCTACCATCTAAATGATATAAATATGAGTTCTCTTCCGACGGTGTCTTTGACACTTTTGAATTGATGATATAATCTCCTTCCGATAGATCCGCAAGTGCATAACAGCCAATTACAGTATCCTTTGATTTGATCACATTATCAGGCAGATGATAACTTCCAACTTCCACGGTCTGAATCATATCCTTTGTAATCTTATCTCCTTCCTTAATTTCCTTTATTACTCTTACAATCTCGGTCTTATTTGTAATCCCACGATTAAACATTGGTGTAATTCCAAAACAGATAAGAAGTGAAATCAGAATACAGCCCACTCCCACGACGGTTCTATTTCTAAATAAACTCATGTATAAATCCTCCTAATTTCAAAATGTATATACTAATAAACCCTAGTGACAGGCAGGGTGCAAGAGGCATTGAAAGCTCCTTTCTCTCCTGCTTTTTTATTTTGTGTATAAATGAAAATACAGCGAAAACTAGTATTTGTAATGAAAGCCCTACTATCACAGCAAAGTTTGTTGCTTGTAACCCGAGCACCAGCCCAGTGGCTGCGACTAATTTAATGTCGCCACCACCTAGACGGTTTGGTGCTATCCATGTAGCAATAACGAGTAATGGAACTGCTGCAAGAATTCCCATTAAATGAGATGGTCTAAAGTCCAGAAATGAAATACATGCAATCAAACTCCAAATAAATGGAGGTATCTCTCGTTTCTGTAGATCTTGCCATACTGCACCTGCCAATAAACATACAAATAGCACTGCCTGAAGGATAATCTTATCCGGCATAATTAAACATCTCTTGAATTCTTTTTGTTAGGGTTGGCATAACAACATTGCCAAACAAAGCATAAAGTCCTGCCAACAGCAATGCACCTAATACAACTGCAATCAAGATCTTTACTGCAGTGTCAATATAACCTTCTCCTTTATTGTTACTTAATGCGCTCTGCATCTTAATAGCCTGTCTCGCCATGCTTTGATTTGCTCTTTTCATTAACTTCTTCATAGTTATTTCCCTCAATCTTTCTTAGTTATTTTAATTTTAATTTGTTTGTAAAAAAACGAGACAGCATCAAAATGACCTGTCTCGACTTCTATATATATTTTATACATTTATCCACTTCTAACGTGGATAGGCAAGATGTCCGTGTACCTTTCCACGTTATAGGTGAATATATTATCTATACACGGACCAGCCCTGCTTTAGGTTTGTCCCGTATCCGATTCATTTTGCCTCCTTATGCAGTACCTATTCTCACAAAAGCCAAAAACACTCTCCCTATAAGGCCAAACAGAAGAAGAAAAATTTTTACCATTTCTAAGAACAGTTTTAACACTTCCAGAGCCATCAAGCCTATCCATTTTAGTATTGTAAGCAATACTATTCCCGTTCCATAAAAGAATCTCTTCATAGCTAACACTCTCCTTCCTATGACCATACATTTGATAATGAAGATAATGTTTCATCATCTTCAACACTAACTTCTCTTTCTTCTAGAGTCTCTGCTTTTTCTGTTTTTTGAAGTATTGTTGGTAAAACTGATCTTCCAGCAAGTGAAGAACAAAGGAGTGTAACTACTTCTTTCATTACTTTTTCAGTTACTCTTTGTTCCATATTCTCTAAGTCCTTTTGTTTAATAAATCCTTCATTATGGCTCTGTTCCCATGCTGCATCACTTAATAATTCTTCTCTTGCATAATTACGAATGTTTCTCAGGATTGAATCAATAATGAAGCTATTCTGAGATTTGTGAACTCCTTTGTTCAAATTCTGCAAGGTTTGATGAACTTCAAGATGGTCTTCATTTGTTAGGTTCAAACGGAACGTATACTGAATTACATCATCCTTATTTTTGACCTTTCCCATCTGACCTTACCTCCTTGAATTTCTAAGAGCAATTTTTGCCATCATTTCATATCCCTTGGCGTTCGCTTTCACATCCAGCTTATACTCAATATTTGGTAACTTGACACTACAGTAATTTTTTACAACACATGCGCCACCACCAACTATGATAATTGGTGTAGTCTGAACATTAATTTCTAACTCCTTTAATGAACGAATAATCATATCTGAATAATCCTTTAGATATCTATCTAGGAGATTCAACACTTCATCCGGAACATTTGCTAATTGATGGTGCCTAATATAATGTTCAATATCTGTTTCTTCTAATTCATAATTAAAATTCTTAACACAATCTCGATTAAAATCTCTCATACATGTAATCAATCCATGTGGTAAGCTATTACATCTTCTATCATCCGGTTTTTTATTTACCACAGGCATTATATCGATTGTCCAAGAACCAATATCTACAACAACTGCCCTTCTTTGAAAATTTGGTATCATCTCAGCAACTGCCGAATAACACTGTGGATAGACTGAAACTTTTACAATTTTGATATGATACTCCTTCTCTTCAAACTTAAAACTAATTTCCTCTTTCTTAGACAAGTAATCAATAAAAGGTTGCTTTTCTTCGCCAAACCGTGTAAGCGGTAGTCCGACTGCCAGATATACATTTGACTTAAGTATATTTCCTCTATTCCCTAATTCCTTTGCTATTGCTGCAAGCGTAAGGAGATAGAAATCTTCGTTTTCCACCTTAGTATCTTTTACTTCAAGCCGTTCACCACCAATGTTATAATATTTTCCTTCATACTCTAAAACATCCTTAAAAAATGTTGGTGAAGGATTTTCCTCAATTGACGTAGTAAAAACCGTTGTCGCTGTCTTTACATGGCTCCACCCATGATCTACGCCAATAACTTCAATATTGTTATCCATGTTTCTATACCTCCTGTTTTTCATTCTAAGTATCCAATTCATTCGCTCAGCCTACTTTCTTTCCAATAACTTTTTCATACATGGAAAGCAATATCCTTCTGACTGTTTATAAGTACACCCATCACATTCACTTTTCTTGTCAGTGTTCTGCGGTATTGGCTTCTTTTTTTCCTTATAACATTTTTTCAATGCACACATGTGATTGTTGCCCCAAAAGAATTTACATTTCATGCAAGACTTTATTTCTCTATCTAAGTCATTATTTTTGCTAGAAGTTTTGTTCGCCGACTTGTTTGTTACTGTTGAAATTCCCACCCCTTTTTTCCTCCTCCCTGGGGAAAAATGCTTTGTGGATTTCTTTCAACTCTCTGTCCGCTCGTCCGGCAGCTTTTGCTAATGAAAGGACTATCAAATAATTAATCGCAATAAAAACTGTAATTACTGATACTATTACCATTCCTTGCATCCTCCTGCTTATATTCATAACTAAAAGTTATGTATGTGTACGCCGCTTATCTCAAAGCTCCTCATCGCCCCGTACACATGGGAGTTACTGGCGAACCCTGTCGCCACACGACACCTGTTGGTGTTTACGAAGCTCCTATATCAAATAGATACAAGAACTGTCTCCTCTTAAGCCATTTCGAGGATAAGGAGTTTCTTTTACCCCTCTGTAGGTTATTATCCTTCCGCCATATTATTATCTACCATAACTCGCTCCACCTTCACCTTTCGGTCTTTCGGCTCTTATGGCAAGTCTTGACTGATTTCCTGTCTTGGAAATACACCGGAATTTTCCGTGTTGTAACTGCTATTCAGTTGATGCATTAAGAATATCTCAAATTGATTAATCCGAACATTCCGCAAGGTGGTAAATATCTTTGTAAACTTACCCATTTCTGGTAAATATTCATTTTAGTTAAATACGCTTGTTATTACTATGACTTCTTCGCAAACTAAAAAAGGACATCTTTCTAAAATTTCTTTTAGAAAAATGTCCTCAAAGTGCAAAATATTAAATTGGGTTCTGGATGCAAATCCACATTATCACGTATTATGCTGTACCATACGCTGTAAATTTGCTGTACTCTTGCTGTACTTGGTACTAGCGAAGTGCTTCAAACCCTTGATTTTACTGGACTTATTTATCCATGCTCTTCATCGTCGGGAACGTATGTTCGATATGGTTTCTTGAACTCTTTTGAAGTCCACCGAACCTTGTAGATAACCGTTTTTCGTTCCACCAACTGTCCACCGAACTGTATTGAAAGCCACGAATCCGTCGTCTCCGGTGTGTCCAATGCCCTATTTACTGGGCTTTCAGTGATATAGTTACAAGCTTGCTTACATGTATCCAAATAAATCCAACCAGTCCAAAAGACACTCTGTTTATTTGAAATACATCGCTTAATTTCTTCAAGTACTACTCTTTTATTATAACTTCCTGCTCCTACAATGTCACGAACTTTCTAAAAAAAGTTTCCATGAAAATCCATAAGTGCATTCATCGTCTGACGAAACAATACATGCACAGGAGCCTCAAAAAACGCCTCCTAAATTGCTAGCGAATTACGATCTTTCCTTCCAGCTTTGCAGCTACTTCCTTCTTCTTTTCAGTAGTGCATTCGGCGTAGATATCCATGGTGGTGCTAATGTCCTTATGCCCCATAATATCCTGGATGACTTTCAGGTTTGATTCGTTTTCACAAAGGCGGGTACAGAAGGTATGTCTAAGATTGTGAGCTGAGAACTTTGGAAGAAGTAAGGGATCTCTCTTCTCCGCTTTTGCAGCTGCTTCTTCCTTTTTGTTATAGGCAAGGATAATTCTACGAATGGCATTATTTACCGCACTTGCACTATAAACTGTCTGGGTAGAGGTAGAGAATACAAAACCAGTATATCCATCAATCTCTTCTTCACAAAAGCCTGTACATTTCTGAATCTCATACTCTGCAAGAAAGGCTTCATACACCTCATCTAACATAGGAATATGTCTGGTACCTGCTTCTGTCTTCGGTGTCTGAATATGCTTTCCACATTTCCCTTGATCATCCGGTCTGTCTGTGAGATTATGATTCACACTAATAGAACGCTCCTCAAAATCTAAATCCTCCCAGCGAAGTCCCAGGCACTCTCCAATTCTCATTCCCGTTCCAAGTAATACCGTAAGTACTGGAAGCCAACCCTCGTATTCCCGATCTCCATCGATGAAGTTCATAAAGGCCTTCTGCTCCGGAATGGAAAGTGCATGTCTCTTTGGTGCATCCCACAGCTTGCTTTTCTTAATCTCTGTCATAACACCATCGGTTGGATTCATTCGAATCAAGCCATCGCGTACCGCCATATCAAAGGCGGGATGCAGCTGCGTATGAACATTATCCAGAGTATTGGCTTTCATCTGCTGTTTTTCCAGAATCATGTAATAGAATTCCTTGATATCGGAATGCCGAATCTCTACCAGCTTTCTCTTTCCAAGGGTATCTCTTACGAAATGGTTGTACATGTAGATGTAGTTGCCCTTGGTGGTTGGCTTTAAATTGTACTTCTGGCTAATGTATCTGTTATACAGATTATTCAGGGTAAGCCTTGCTGCTTTGTGTGGATCCAGTCCATCCTCATATTCTCTCTGCAGTTTTTTCTCTCGTTCTCTTAGGGTGACCAGTGACTTTGAATAAATGGAATGTCTCACTCCCATTCTGTCTGTATAGGAATAAGAATATCTTCCATCATTTCTCTGGCATTCCCCAACTCTTAACACATATCCTTTACTGTCTTTTCTTGAACTAACGCTCATTTTGCTTTCCTCCTAAAATAAGAGGAACAGCCGGTTCAATACTGTATCTGAATGGATATTTCCACTCTCACGTGTATTATAATACCGGCCATTCCGCACTTGCAATCCTTATTTCTTCGTCATTCCTTTGCTGGATTCCTATGGATTAAAAAGGATTTCTTAAAATCCACTTTCACAGAAATTCTCTAGATACTCATCCACTTTCTCCGTATTTACCAGCACGCAACGCTTAACCTTGTACACTGCATTTGCATCCTTGGCTACCTCCTGAAAGGTATGAAGCCCTAAGGAATATAAAGCTGCACCCTCAGCGTATCTGACAAACTTCTTCTTTCCTGTAACTACCTTCTCTTCTAATTCTGGTACAACGACTCTTGATCTTGGCATAATTTCTTCCTCCTATAGTTTCCCATCTAATATTGGTAACACTGTTTCTTTCACCTTAATTTTTAATCTACTAACCTTTTTGTGAATTGCTGAGCAGTTAACACCTAGCTCATCTGCAATATCCGGTACTTCGCATTCGCCTCGAAGATATGCACACAGGAACCTGCGATCCTCTTCTGGTAAAATCTGAAACTGTTTATTCAACAGTTGGTAATCTCTTCTCATATTCCTTAATATAGAAGCTTCTCTGATAAATTCCTGCTCTCGGTCCACTCCATCTAAAACTCCATTTGAAAAATCGCATTGGATAATTGCTTCCCTGGTAATCACATTATCAGTAGCTGCATTGCCTGTTGGATCACTGTAATGACCTGTTGACTGAACCCGAACTCCTAGATCTCCATGAGAGGCTTTATGATTAAAGCTTTTCTCATTCTCGATGAGGTAGAGCAGTCCTTCCGTTCTGCTATCCACAATTCCTAAGAAATTGGAGTAATTCTTAAAAAGGATTTCGACCTTCGCTGGTGCATCTGCACTTGCATAAACCTTTATGATATTTGTATTAGCTGCCATCGTATTCCTCCTAACTTGAATGTGATGTAAGCTTTCGCAACCGGTTTGCTTGTTTCTTACAAGTGTTATTCTACGGCTTTCAATGGATGATTACGTTACCCAGATATTGAACTTCTATGGGTAAAAGTTAAAGGAGATTGAACTTTTAGAAGAATTCTTATCTTTTATAGAAGAAACACGGTCTTTTGACATCAAAAAAAGACCACTACATTTTCATGTAATGATCTCTTCAATATTTGCCTTTACCACTCTTTTTCTATAATAGATACATCATATAGATTCATAATTTTTTCGAGGAAATAGTATTTCCAGCAGCTCCAGTATCATTCCTCGATATTCCTTTACGGCATCATATATATTTCTTTTATCTTCACAAACGTCTTTGTATTCAAGATAATTACCTCCATGTGCCGCATCGTTTCTTCGGTGAGCATTTTTCTTTAATTTTTCTCCAAATACTTTAATCTGTTCAATATCTTTCATTTGATATTTATCTGCGAAAAACTTCTGAAAGTACTCCTCCTTAGCAATGTTCTCAAACAAAAAACCCAATACACCAATTTCACAAGAATCCTTAGGGTTTCCCTTTGACCAGAATTTATTGTAATCAGACACATACTTTCTCCAGTCAAAGTCTTGTTTATTCTTAGGTAATTTAGATAAAACCTCCTTAGCATAAGGAATATACACTAATTTATTCAAAAAATCCTCAAGAGACATATAATACATGATTGAAATGCAACTATAATCAAAGTGTTCTTTCGGTCCCTTATTTTCAACGTACTGCTTATATAAATACTCTGCTGAAACAAGAGAACTAAATATATTAGGAAACTTTGCTAACGTTGAAAGATATTGTTCAAATTCCGTCGATACTGCTGCATATAGTTCGCTATATAGATCCTTTTTACTTAAAATATCCTTGATTTTCTCAGCAATACGACCGGTAAGTTCATCAAGCTTTTCCTCCTGATCTTCTGTTGTGAAGTTCTTTAGTCGTTTGATATATCTTACTTTAGCCTGCATCAGATTCTCAATATCATCAGAAGCAATTGCTGCAACAAACCCAAGTACATCATCAACAGACTCTGCAAACAGTTCTGCATCGTCCTCAAGTGCTTCCATAACCCTCGAATCAAAATACTTGCGTTCTAATTCAAAATATACCTGATGGAAAAAGACCTTTCCAGTATAGTAATTTCTTATCTTTGTCATGTTATCATACAACTCAAGCATAGCTGTTTTTGTTGTGTTCATTTTCTTTAGTTCATCTTCTGGTAAAAAATAAAGAACTTGGCATATATCACAAAAGATATGCATTACATCAACTGTTTTAATCCAAATTGCATATCCATGATTACCTATAGCCTTATTTTTTACTGTTTCTTCATCATCCTCCAAAAAAACCCGCCTATATTGAAGCATCTCAAATTTTGAAATCTGAGCAGTACCCACGATATCATCGGCCATTGTGTCAACAGGACATAACCATTTTAAGTCTGTATACTTTTCAAATATTCCATCGGTATGAAAAGCGATAATTTCAAGCCAATGAGAAATAACCGCAAGTTTCTTTACAGTCATCAGACCATCCATTGGATAAAAAAGATGCATCTGGGGATCATTATCGTAGTCAGAAAAATACACTTGAATGTAATCAACAATTGCCATCACCAAAATCTTCAAATTTTTTCTGGAATGAGTTAATCTCCAATATGTGAATAATAAGTAAAGAGACTCTGTAGTTTCCTTTCGTAGCAACTCTCTTAATGAGTAAAAACATAAGTATAGATCCACTGAACGTGTTCCCTGTAGAACCATCTGCTTTTCTGCTGCTTCATTTAACGTAATAATACAGCCGGACAATTCCTGATTGCTCGTAATTGTATCTACAATTCCAAAATAATCCTCAATCAAAGAAAGCTTTCTATCACGATTTCTCTCTTTATTCACTCTTGTAAAAAAATCTTTAGACAACTTCAATAAACGTTCACTTAAGAAAATTGACATACACATGATATCTAAATCAATCATATGACCAGCATCTGAACCATCATAAGCAAAACTATCTCCTGAACAAGACAAATCAAAGGAATCTGTAACCATCAGTATAGAAGAAAATGAATTTCTTTTTTCTTCTCTCCATTCCTCATATAAATCAAGCCAATTTTCTTTCTCATCAATAACACATAGACCGTGCCTTATATCATTTTGCATGTTGAGCATATAATCTTGATTTCTATTTGGCATTTCACCCATCATCCTTTCCTATATAGTAAAAGACACATAATCCGAAGACCATGTGCCCTCAAACATCATCCTATGTGGAGCTAGCGGTCGCTGTTTCCAGCGATCGCATACTCCTTGCAAGCATCAACTGCATGGGTTGATACTCTTTCAGCCGCATCAGCATCCATCTTCACTGCAAAAATGGTGCCAACAACTGCTGTGCCAAGGACAACAACAAACTTCCAGTCAATTGTGACATTCAAGTTCATAGCACTACCTCCTTCCCGAGCAAAGCTCTAAGATAATATGTGGTGTACTATGTTGCCCTTGTTCCAATCTCAATTGGAATATTGTAGAATATCACAATTATATTTAGTCTGTCAATCTTTT
>DATERV010000050.1:0-2602 GCA_035271185.1 Lachnospiraceae bacterium
CCCGGTACTTAGAAAGGTTACACGGGATATAGATCCCAACAGTTATCCCAACCTAAAGGAGTTGATAAATAACATGTTTGAAACAATGTATCAAGCAGAAGGGGTAGGCTTGGCTGCTCCTCAAGTAGGACTTGAAGATAGGATTTTTGTAGTGGATCTGTCTCCTTTTGCCGACGAAGAGCATCCTGAATTTAAAGACATGAAGAAAGTCTTTATCAACGCACATATCTCAGAGCGTGGAGGTGATATGGTTATTGCTGAAGAGGGCTGCCTTAGTATCCCCGGTGTTCATGAAAAAGTATCTCGTGAGGATGAAATCCGAATAACATATCTTGATGAGAATCTACAAGCTCATGACCAAGTTTATAAAGGGTATTTGGCACGTGTTATACAGCACGAATATGACCATTTGGATGGTATATTATTTATCGATAAAATATCACTTCTTCGCAAAAGGATGAATAAGAGTAAACTTACGAATATGGAAAAGGGAAAAGTTGTTTGTGATTACAGAATAAAAACTGTTAGGTAAAAAGTGACTCTTCAAGAAGTATAGCTTAGAATATTACATCATTTTTTCTGCAGCTGCTTCATCTAAAAACCAATATAAGTTATCTGAATCCGGTTGCACAAGTGCTGCCGGATATTTTCTTTCTGCAACTTCAGGTTGCTCAATAATCTCCTTAACCTTCTCAGCCTTATTGCTCCCTGTTACAAGGAATACAACATTTTTAGCTGCATTTATTACTTTGCCTGTTAAGCTAACTCTTTTTTGTCCACTGTCAGGATGAGTAGCAGTTACACAATTATTTTCATTATCCCAAAGTTCAATCTCATGAGGGAAAATAGAGGCTGTGTGGCCATCATCTCCCATTCCCAGAATCACGATATCAAAAACGGGTGTTCCGTTTTGCTGCTCTAGTTCACTATTGAGTAGCTCCCCATATCTTTTTGCTTCATCTGTGGGATTATTTTCTCCCTTAATGCGGAAAATGTTTTCTTCAGGAATATTTATGTTGTTGAAAAGATGGTCTTTAGTCATCTTGAAGTTGCTCTCACTGTCTTCAGGTGCAACACAACGTTCATCTCCCCAGAAGAATTTAATTTTTGTCCAGTCAATCTCACCTTCTGGCAAGGATGACCAATAACCAAATAGTGATTTAGGTGTGGTTCCTCCCGAAAGAGCAACCGTTATTTGTTTTCCCGAAGAACCAACTTCCTTAAACCATTCGGTAAAAGATTCATTTAACTCATTTAATGAACTGAATATCTGTATTTCCATATCTACTTTCTGTCTTTAATCTATTTATAATTCACAATACACACCATCTTCTGCAAGATTTTTACAAGGATATCTCCATGTGTTTTCCGTTCCTTCAATCAAATCATCAGATACATCGGGCCCCCAAGAACCTGATGGATAACCATGAAGTGGTGCATCCTTATCATTTTCCCAATAATCGAGAATTGGTTGCACAAATTTCCATGTTTCTTCAGCTGCTTCACCTTGCATGTAAAGCATATTGTCGCCAATCATGCAATCGAGTATCAAACGTTCATACGCACTTGGTATATAATGATCGTTTAATTCTGAATAATGGAAATCCATATTTACAGTCCTGACCTCATAGCCACTTCCGGGCACTTTCATTCCTGTTTTAAGTAAAATACCTTCATCGGGTTGAATGCGGATAATTAGCTGATTGTCGGAGCTAGTAGATTCATCCAACTGCTTAAATAATTTTTGAGGGGAAGGATTAAAATGTATCACCACCTCCGATACATTTGTTGGAAGTCGCTTGCCAGTGCGAATATAAAATGGAACACCTTGCCAGCGCCAATTGTCTATAAAAATTTTAAGAGCTGCGTATGTCTCAGTGCGTGATTCAGACGCTACATTACTTTCGTCTCTATAATTATTGTAATGTTTTCCTCTTACCGTTGCTTCTGTGTACTGACCCCTGATAACATTGTTTTTAAGATCATCTTTGCTTAGTGGGCGCAATGATCGGAAAACTTTCATTTTTTCATATCTGATATCTTCGGCTGTTAATTTGGCGGGTGCCTCCATTGCTACCAGCGACAAGACTTGAAGAAGATGATTTTGTATCATATCCCGCAAAGCACCAGCTTGATCATAGTACCCCCCTCTATCTTCAACGCCAATACTTTCGGCAGCTGTTATCTCTACATGACGTATGTAATTGCGGTTCCATAAAGGTTCATATATGCCATTTGCAAATCTAGTTACCATAAGGTTTTGCACTGTTTCCTTACCCAGATAATGGTCTATTCTATAAATTTGATCTTCCTGAAAGAATTCGAGGAGTTGATGATTCAAATCTATTGCAGATTGTAGGTCATGTCCAAAAGGCTTTTCAATTATAATTCGCCTAAAGCCTTTTTGTTGTAAAGTGAGTCCGTGCCCATATAAAAACTTCGGAATTATATTATATAGAGTCGGAGGAGTAGATAAATAAAAGATGTAGTTTTGTCCGAGGTTGAATTTCTTATTAAGTCTATCAAGTCTTTCTTTCACCTTTCCATACTCATCACCTTTAGCTGTATCTATACTGAGATAAAAGACTTTAGATAGGAATGT
>DATERV010000051.1:0-2272 GCA_035271185.1 Lachnospiraceae bacterium
TGCTCCTAATCATAACGATAGCTGGATTTTTTATTATGTACATAGGAGCCATAATATTTCAGGGAAAAGGGTTC
This sequence comes from Lachnospiraceae bacterium, assembly GCA_035271185.1. Lineage (GTDB taxonomy): Bacteria > Bacillota > Clostridia > Lachnospirales > Lachnospiraceae > Acetatifactor. The sequence continues at coordinate 75 of DATERV010000051.1, forward strand.
CTAAAGCCACAGACATTTTTCAATATTCTAAATGCTAATGCTGCTTTGATTATTTTGTCCTGTGGAATGAGTGTGGTAATGATCAATGGCAGTATTGATATATCATTAGGAGGTATTACTGCATTGGTCAGTATGTGCTGTGCGGTGTATCTTGATTTTGGTGGTGGCAATGTGCTTATAGCATTATTAATATCTCTGGGTATAGGTCTTGCTTTTGGATTGGTGCAGGGATTTTTAGTGGCTTATTTGGATATTCAGCCATTCATCGTAACACTGGCGGGTATGTTTTTTGCCAGGGGCATGACTACAGTTGTGTATAAAAATCCCTTTAATGTACAAAACGAAGCATTTGTAGCACTGAAGGAGACACGTATTTTGGTACCCGGTATGGGTTCAGTCAATAAACTGGGAAATTATGTAGATGCCTATATTGAAATTGGAGTAGTGGTAGCTCTTCTAGTGGTTGCAGTTATGTTCTGCTTACTTCGTTGGACGAAACTGGGGCGCTCCTTCTATGCAGTAGGAGGGAATGCTCAAAGTGCCTTAATGCTTGGCATTAATGTCAAGTGGACAAAATTTTGCTCCCACTTGTTATGCGGTCTGCTGGCTGGTGTGGGTGGATTTGTGTACTTTATGCATGTGGGTTCAGGAGCAGCCTCCCATGCAGGTGGTGCGGAGATGAATGCGATTGCCTCTTCCATAATAGGTGGAACTATGCTGACAGGTGGTGTAGGCAATATAATAGGAACATTTTTTGGCGTACTCTCCCTTAGTACCATTCAAAATATTGTTTCTTCTGCGGGACTGGGTGAAGCATGGTGGACAGGAATTACAATAGCGGCAATGCTATGCCTGTTCCTGGTGATTCAAAGTATTGTAATGACCCGTAAAAAGAAAATAGGGAAAGCTAAAAAATGGACAAGTGCATAATAGATTGTAACGTTTAGCAAAAAGAGGAAGACACATACCAGTGCCTACCTCTTTTTGTTATATACGAAATAAAATATTGTTTATTATGTGGAAGTATTGTAAAAAGAATATTATAATAAGATAGTACATTTTATGTTTACGTGGCTATAAGCTGCGAGAAATAGGGTAGGAACGATGAAGAGAAAAGCGCCTTTTGTGGTGATGGTCATATTAATTTACATACTATTAATGGGTTGTGGGAAATTGTTTGAACCTGCATATAAACCTGCTGCAGTTTATGAGACAGAATCAACAGAGGAATTCATTGTTGTGGGTTTTTCACAATTAGGAGCAGAATCAGATTGGAGAAGTGCCAATACTGAATCTATGAAGTCCACATTTACCGGGGAAAATGGCTATGAGTTGTTGTTTGATGATGGTCAGCAGAAGCAGGCTAACCAGATTACAGCGATCCGTAACTTTATTCAGCAGGAGGTGGATTATATTGTGCTTGCTCCTGTTACGGAAAAGGGATGGGATACCGTACTACAGGAAGCAAAGGATGCAGGCATTCCGGTTATAATCGTAGACCGCATGGTAGATGTTTCGGACGACAGTTTATTTACCTGCTGGATTGGATCGAATTTTGAATTAGAAGCCAAGAAAGCGACAGAGTGGCTAAACCAGTATGTAACTGTACGTGGCATGGCACCGCAGGATATTCATATTGTAAATATTCAAGGGACAATGGGTGCATCTGCCCAGATTGGTCGAACCAAGGGTCTGGCTGATGCAGTTAAGAACTATGGATGGAATCTTATGGCCGAAGTCACAGGTGAGTTTACTCAGGCAAAGGGTCGTGAAGTTATGGAGTACTTAATGAATGAATATGATAATATCAATGTAGTTTATTGTGAAAACGATAATGAAGCATTCGGTGCAATTGATGCGATTGAAGCCGCCGGCAAGAAAGTTGGATGTAATATTGCGGGGGGAGATATCCTAGTTATGTCCTTTGATGGTGTTGGAGAGACGGCCATGCTGGATGCATTAAGTGACAAGATTACATGTATTACAGAGTGCAACCCTCTTCATGGTCCGCGGGTACGGGCAATTATAGAAACATTAGAGGCCGGTGGAATACCTGATAAGCTTGCCTATGTGGATGAGAACATTTTTAGTGCCAATGATACTGTAAAAAAAATATCGGTTGATGGAACAGAGTATAACGTCACAATTCTCACCCAGGAAGTGGTTGACCAAAGGCTGGAATCCATGCACTAAGTTTT
>DATERV010000052.1:0-16633 GCA_035271185.1 Lachnospiraceae bacterium
CCTCGCAATCCTATTTCCTATATCCACATGCACCATGGCATCCGGCCGACTGGCCGGCAGAGGGATACATTAATGGAAAGTATGTGGATTTTGTTTTGACATACTTTGATAAAGATACAGAGATGTATCGCAAAATCCTAAGAGTGATTGCATTTCGTATATCATTTATGGATAGGTTAGGTGAGTTTTGTTCATTTACCAGTGAGATTGAGCAGAATATTGAAGCAGGTGACTGGCTTACATTTATAAATGCATTGGAGAAACACGGGTTCAAGAGTGAAAGTGAATGTACGAAATTAAAAGAAAAGCTGATGACTCTTTTGAAAGAATATGGTAATGAGAATGTTTATCATAATATGGAAGAACAAATCAGGGAAGAGGAAGCAGTTCTAAATACAGGAAATATCCCGGAGGATATCTTGGATGAGATGGTGGATGATATTTGTAGTAGCCGCTATTGGTCGAAGGATGGGCTTGTATGTAACAATTCGGAAGAAAAAATCAAGGAAATGACCTGCGTTTCCAGTCTAATGTGGCCCATTGTGGAACTGGTAGAGAAGCTGGAAAAGTTGAAGAGACATAATAGGTTAGAGATAATATAAGTGAAATAAAGAGTGTTGGGATTATGCATTTGGAATTTACTTTGTTAATTGTATTAGTATAAATGACTAGGAGAAGAAAACGAAAAATGGGAATTACATACTTTGAAGAAGAACGCGTATTCAAGCTGGATACTATGAACACCAGTTATCTCATTGGAATCATTGGAGAAGAAAATTTTGCAGCCCATATTTATTATGGAAAAAAAATGAGGAGTCACAGATTAACCTACCTGATGGGAATGGGTGAGCCTGCCCATGCAGCAGATGAGGACGACTATGACCGTGTTATTTTTATGGGTGCTTATCCAAAAGAGTATCCAACCCATGGATTTGGTGATTACAAAGAGGATGCCATCGGGATAAAGACCGAAAGTGGTCATACAGCACTTAAACTCAGTTATAAGGAACACCATATTTATCCAGGGAAACCCAGACTGACAGGTTTGCCTGCAACCTTTGCATCCGAAGCAGAGTGTACTACCCTGGAACTGGTTTGTGTAGATGAGCTTCTAGGCTTAAAGGTTATCCTGATGTACAATGTGTTTGATGATGCGGATGCCATTACCAGAAGTGTGAAGGTAGTGAATGAAGGTAATCAGATAATTTATCTGACCAAGGTCTTAAGCGCCAGTATGGATATGCCTAACAAGGACTTTGATATCATTACCTTACACGGAGATTGGGCCAGAGAATGTCAGGTTAACCGCTATCCATTGACCAGGGGTACCCATAATGTGAATTCTATATGTGGAAGGACCGGGCAGCAGTCACAGCCTTTTATGGCATTAGCCACTCGTCACGCAGATCAGGAGCAGGGAGAGGTTTATGCTATGCATTTGGTGTATTCAGGTAATTTCCTTGCACAGACAGCGTTAGAAATAGGAGATGGACTTCGTGCCGTAATCGGTATTCATTCACAGGATTTCTGTTGGAAACTGGAGCAAAACCGAGAGTTTCAATCTCCTGAGGCAGTATTTGTATATACAGCCAATGGCATCGGGGGCATGAGCAGATGCTTTCATGATTTATACAGAAAACATCTCATACGTGGGAAATATGCCAATCAAAAACGTCCCATTCTGATTAACAGCTGGGAAGGAACCTATTTTGATTTTAATACCCAGAAACTTTTGGACATTGCTAAAGGAGCAGCAGAATTAGGCATTGAAATGCTGGTAGTTGATGATGGCTGGTTTGGAAAAAGGAATGACGACAGAACCTCACTTGGGGATTGGTTTGTAAATAAAGAAAAGCTGCCGGAAGGACTACCCTATCTGGTGAGTGAAGTGAACAAACTGAACATGAAATTTGGTATCTGGATGGAGCCGGAAATGATAAGCCCGGATTCTGATCTCTACCGTGCACACCCTGACTGGGCGATAGCTATTCCGGGTAGAAAAGCCGGACTGCGCAGAAACCAGTATGTGCTGGATTTGTCCAGAAAAGACGTGGTGGATGCAGTTTATGATATGATTGCCGGCATTTTACGGAGTGCCAATATAGAATATGTAAAATGGGATATGAACCGTCCGCTCAGTGATTTGGGTTCTCTTTCTCTGCCTGCTGACAGACAGGGAGAGCTGCTTCACCGGTATGTGCTGGGGTTGTATCAGCTACAGGATAGAATGATTACAGAATTCCCTTATTTGCTTTTGGAGAACTGCGCCAGTGGCGGAGGTCGATTTGATCCGGGTATGTTGTATTATAGTCCTCAGATATGGACCTCTGATGATACGGATGCCATAGAACGACTGGCTATCCAAGAAGGTACTGCCATGCTATATCCGTTGTCTGCTATAGGTGCACATGTGAGTGATTGTCCCAATCATGTAACAGGCAGAAGAACACCTTTTATGACCAGAGGGTTGGTTGCGTTGGCTGGTACTTTCGGGTATGAGCTGGATGTAACGAAAATAGCAAAAGAGGATAGAGAGCAGATTCCAAAGCAGGTTGCCATGTATCATAAATATAATGATCTGGTACGGGAAGGGGATTATTACCGAATTGCTTCCTACTGGGAAAACCGTACCTACGACTGCTATATGGTCGTATCAAAAGATAAAAAGAAAGCTCTGGTCACCTTTATACATGTAATGCTTCATCCAGGAGAATTTGAACATACCATTAGTTTGAAAGGACTGAATCTTGAAGGAGAATATGAGGTAGAAGGGGATTCCCGTACATACTCAGGGGAAGAATTGATGTATGGAGGCTACAGGATTGGAACACCCTGGGCTGGCGGAGATTTTAGCGGTAAGATGATTCAGTTAACTCAGATTAGTAGTGCAGTAAGTATTTCATGAATGAGGATGAAGTATTTTTTCTGTTAGGGCTACGCAATTACTTATTGAGGAAATGATTGGGGGGTAACAATGAAACTGGTTTTTATCATTGGAGATGCGGCAGTTGGAAAAATGACTGTGGGTCAGGAACTTATGAAAATCACGGACCTGCGTTTGTTTCATAATCACATGACAATTGAGCCTGTCATAGAGATATTTGGAGAATATAACAGCCAGGTGGTTGCCAGATTACGTGAAGTTATCTTTGAAGAGTTTGCAAAGTCCGATAAGTATGGTTTGATCTTTACCTACATGTGGGCATTTGACCAGCAGGCTGATTGGGATTATATAGAACATGTGAAACATATTTTTGCAGCCTTTGATGCTGCTATTTACTATGTGGAGCTTGTAGCGCCACAGAAAATTCGACTGAAGCGAAATGTCACAGAAAACCGACTGAAGAACAAAGCATCTAAACGAGATCTGGAGTTTTCAAAGAAAAATCTGATAAATGCCGACCAGAAATACAGGCTTGTCAGTCTGGAGGGAGAAGTACCATTTGATAACTATATCAAAATTGATAATTCTAATCTTCTGCCCGAGGAGGTAGCAAATATAATAATAGAAAAGTTCAGCCTGTAAGGAATTGCTAAAAATATAATCGAATAATGGTAATTTAAAACATACTAGGAGGAAGTACTATGAGATTTGTATATCCAAATGGAAAAAGAAAAGCATTAACATTCAGTTATGATGATGGCCAGATTTTTGACAGGAAACTGGTACAGATTCTAAATGAACATGGAATGAAAGGTACCTTTCATTTAAATTCCGGAACACTTCAACCTCAAAGTGACCATCCGATATTTATTTCTGAAGAAGAGATACTGGATTTGTACAAGGGACAAGAAGTTGCATGCCATGGTGTAGAACATAGAATTCCTACATTGATAACAAAGCAGCAGCTTGTAACAGAAATATGGGATGATCGTAAAAACCTAGAAAGAATTACCGGTAATCTAGTAGAAGGTATGTCCTATGCTTACGGTCTTTATGATCAAGGAGTTGAAGACCTGATTAAAACCCTAGGAATCAAATATTGTAGAACCGTAAATGATACCTGTAATTTCTTTCCGCCTGCAGATTTTTTGCAATGGCATCCTACCTGCCATCATAACAATCAACTGTCAGAACTGGGAAAGAGATTTTTGAGTATACCGGATTTCTATGAACTGCCATTAATGTATGTATGGGGACATAGCTTTGAATTTGCCCGTGCGAATAACTGGGAAGTCATTGAGAACTTTGCCAAAGAGATGAAGAATATTGATAATATTTGGTATGCTACCAATATGGAGATTTTCAGATATGTTGATGCTGTCAGAAAACAGGAAGTTTCTGCCGATGGTATGAAAATGTATAATCCTACAGTTGTCAGTGTATGGGTGGACACAAATGAGGGTCTGAAAGAGATAAAGCCCGGAGAAACAGCTCAACTGTAAAGAAAATCAATTGTTTGTGAACAATGATTAAGATGAGGTATAAACATGGAACAAGCAACATTTTATTTTCAAGACAACGATGCGCCAAAACCTAATAAACCTAATCATATTGGATCAACAATTCTTATTGAATATAATAACATGTTGCTACTAGAACATAGGGTAGATAGTGAGAAGTGGGCAATCATCGGAGGAGGATTGCATGTGGACGGACTTATAGAAAAGCCATTATTAGTATGCAGCCATGAATCAAGAGAACTTCGTTTCTTCACCAAAGGAGAACTGAATAAGGTTAATCTTGTGGAAACGCATATCCCGATTTTGCTGGATTACTTAAAGGAAGGATGACAACCTTAAGTTTGTAGAAATATGCAGAAAAGGAGAATGTAGTAGACGATTGAGTAGAATTAGGATCGATTGCAGTCTGCTATGATAAAAAAAGAATGAAATATAACGTTATATACTTATCCAAAGAAAAATATAAAGGGTACATATTAGACTTTCATAATGTAACGGAATACTACTATGAGGTAGAGGTAGAGGTTGAAAAAGAGAGATTTTCAGTTAATATGCCTTTAAGGAAAGCGGAAGCTCCCATAACATCCACCGGAGAGGATCATGATTTCCCAGATGTTTTATATGCGGATTATTTACAAGATGCCTTTGCCTGGGGAGTAGTAGAAGATGGCAAGCTAATTGCTGCAATTGAAACATCCCCTGAGACCTGGTCTAACAGACTGCGGATAAATGAACTTTGGATTGCTGATGAGTATCAGAAAAAGGGTATTGGAAAAGCTTTGATGGATGTGGTAAAGGAACAAGCCAGACTGGAGCGGAGAAGAGCCATTATTTTGGAGACACAGTCCAGAAATGTGAACGCTATAGGCTTTTATCTACACGAAGGCTTTACCCTGATTGGCTTTGACACCTGTTGTTATGGAAATCATGACATACAGAATAAAGAAGTCAGATTCGAGATGGGATGGTTTCCACCGGAAAAACTGCATTTAAGTGAAAATGATGTTGTGGTACGAAAAGAGACAGAAACAGATTACCTAAAAACTGAGATCATGACAAGAAAAGCTTTTTGGAATAAATATCATCAGGGGTGTAATGAGCATTTGCTGGTGCATAAGCTGCGTAATTCTGATGTGTATGTACCTGAGATAAGCAGAATAGCACTGATTGGAGATCGTGTGGTAGGCTGTGTCATGTATGCCAGGGCTTCTGTGAAAACAGAACAGAGTGATCAGGAAGTACTGACCTTTGGCCCTTTGTGTGTGGATCCCGAATATCATGGGTGTGGTATTGGTGAGATACTGATGAAGCATACCATGAAGCTGACAAAAGAAGCAGGTTTTAAAGCCATTATTATTTATGGGGAGCCTACCTATTATCCTAGACTGGGCTTTCAAACCTGTGATCATTTTGGTATTACAACTCCTGATGGTAAAAACTTTGATGCATTCATGGGAATTGAGCTAATGGATGGAAGCTTAAAGGACATTCAGGGAAAGTTCTTTGAATCCAGTGTGTATGAAGATTTACCAATCAAAGAGTTGCAGGAACTAGAAAAGAATATGCCCGTATTGCCCAAAATCAAATTTCCATGTCAGTGGGATTAAGACTCTTCTCTGAAAACTGGGTTTATTGAGAGAAATTATGTACACATAATAGTTTGGAGGACAAATGGATAATAGAAATATTTTAACGAATAAGTTTTATTTGTATTTAACAGAATTTTTTGCAGGTATGGCGGTTATGGCTGTAGAACTGGGAGCAAGCAGGCTACTGGCACCTTACTTTTCTTCTTCTCAAATTGTCTGGACCATTATCATAGGAACCATTATGATTGCCATGGCTCTTGGGAATATTTATGGTGGTAGAAGTGCAGATAAGAATCCCAATCCTGACAAATTGTATGTACGCATCTTAATTGCAGCTGTCTGGATTGCTTTAATCCCAGTGCTGGGCAAGTACATTATTATTGGAATTTCAGGAATTATGATCCTGACTGTGAATCATAATTTCTTGATTATTGCTGCATTTTTTGCATGTATGGTCATCTTTGTATTTCCGCTTTTCCTGTTGGGAACAGTAACGCCATCTCTTGCTAAGTATACAGTTGGCAATCTGGATGACAGCGGGAAAATTGTAGGTACTCTTGGTGCCTTTAATACGGTAGGAAGTATTATTGGTACGTTTCTCCCCACTTTTGTTACCATTCCGGCAGTGGGCACTTCTGTTACATTTCTAATTATTTCGGGCATTTTACTTCTTTTAGGCGTACTCTATTTCATCTGTGTGAAAAGGAAACCGGCAGCATGTACTGTGGCGGTAGGGTTTTTTGTTGTCTGTACTATTTTAGGGCGCAATAACAGTTTTGCCTTTTGGGAAAGTGGCTTAACCTATGAAGGGGAATCCATCTATAATTATCTGCAGGTAAAAGAGAACGAAAAGAGTGTGATTTTGTCCACAAATGTACTATTTGGTGTACAGTCCATTACTATGAAGGATGATTCGCTCACGGGCATGTATTATGATTATGCCATGGCAGCTCCGGTAATTGCCGGTATTACAGAAGATTCTTATGCAGATATGTTGATTTTGGGGATGGGAACCGGCACCTATGCCAGACAGTGCTTAAAGTATTTTCCCAATCTGACAGTGGAAGGTGTGGAAATTGACCAAAAAATCACGGACCTTGCAGAAGAATATTTTGATTTGCCCTCAGGAGTAAAAGTATCCACTTATGATGGCAGAGCGTATTTGCAGGCTGTTGATAAAAAATATGATGTTATTATGGTAGATGCTTATCAGGATATAACGATACCGTTTCAGATGTCTTCTGTGGAGTTCTTCAGTATGGTGAAGGAGCATTTAAAAGAGAATGGCGTAATGGTAGTCAATATGAACATGCACTCAGATCAAGAAGGTAATATTAACGACTATTTGGCAGACACCATCTCCAGTCAGTTTGAATATGTCTATACAGTCAATGTAGCAGGTTCTACCAACAGGGAATTATTTGCAACCAATGGTAGAGATGGGCTTGTGGAACTAACCCAAAATAAGGATCTGATCAAGGATAACCAGTTAAGTGACTTATTAGTGCAGATTGACAACTCCATGGTCAAATATGAGAAAGGGAATTATCTGCTCACAGATGATAAGGCAGCTGTTGAAGTACTCGGTATGCAGGTGATCGATGAATTGATTTTAGATGAACTAGGGTATTATAAGAATTTGTTTAAAGAAGAAGGAATAGCCGGTTTAATAAAGAATTTATAGCTTATCGTATTTGTGGAGAAAAGGGGGAGTAACAAATGAAGATTAGTGGCAGTGTAAAAAAAGGGGTACAGGTGATAGGTGTCATTTTGTTTATAACATTATGTATTCTTCTCGGTATAAGCATTTTGAAACCCACTACATTACCAGAAAAACAAAGTATTCAGGATGCTTTTGCAAAGACAATGGAGCACCTAAGAGTGGTAGCCAAAGAACCACATCCAACAGGATCTCTGGCAAATCAGGAAGTAAGGAAATATTTAGTGGACCAGTTCGACAGAATCCAGGTAACATATGAAAACATTTCTTTTCAGCTTGACGGTGAAACTTATGTAGATTATCTGGTAAAACTGGATGCGCCTGCCACAGATGATGGAGTTATGTTTGTATCCCATTATGACTCAGTGGATACAGGACCAGGTGCTACAGATGATGGAATAAGTGTTGCTTCCATGCTGACAGTATTAGAAGAAACTATAAAAAGGCAAAATTATACAAAAGATATATACTTCCTGTTTACGGATGGAGAAGAACTGGGCTTGATTGGTGCTAATTATTTTGTATCTGAATACAAAGAGAAATACATAGATAAACTGAAATTTGTAGTGAACTTAGAAGCAAGAGGCAATCAGGGCCCATTGTTTATGTTTGAAACGACGAAAAATAATTACAATATTGCAAAAATGCTTCAGAAAGCTGTCACGAGTGGAAGTACACCCTTCAGTTTTGCCGCCGCTATGTATAAAAGAATGCCAAATGATACTGATTTGACAGAATTTTTAGAAGCAGGTTTTTCAGGAATGAACTTTGCAGTAGTAGAAGGCGGAGAGTATTATCATGACAAAGAAGATACCCCGGATAATCTAAATGAAGATACGGCATATATGTATTATTCCACTGTGTCTGAACTGGCATCCTATCTGGAAGACATGGATTTAGAACAGCTAAATGCAGAGGAGGAAGGTGTGTACTTTCCTATTGCAAAAGGAAAGTTTTTCTTGTGCACAGAAAACAGTATGAGTGTTTTTTCCATTTTTTCCATTTGTCTTTTTATAATCATCGTGGCAATCGCTATAGGAAAACGAAGGGTTAAATTGGGTAAGACAGTCCTTTCATTCAGTGCATTAGGCATATGCTTGGCAGCTTCCTATGGGGTGCTGCTGGTGATAAATATGATCTTTTATAAAATCTTGGAAAGTGGGAATAAAAGTGTACAAGAATTGGCATTGCTCTGCCACAATACATATCTGCTTCAGATGATATTGACTATTGTATTATGTCTGCTCGTGTTTCTAGTGGCGCAAAAACATCTCCGGCTCCAGGAACATCTGCTGTTCTATGGAAGTTTATTTTTGGTTTTTAGTATAGTCTCTTTTATTGTATTTCCCGCAATTACCTATATGTTCAGCATTGTTCTGTTTATCATTTCTGTATTGTTGTTTTTTACTGTGATATACCGAGGTGAGTTAACCAAGTGGCTGGTTCCTATGCTGGCAGGTGTATTGTGTCTGATATGTGCAATTCTATACATACCGACCTTTATTACCATTTACCAAAGTATACTTATGTATCTGATGGTGACAGTGGCTGGTTCAGTGCTGGGTATAGTGGAAATAGTGATGTTCTTCTTGTGTTTTGGAACCTTGCTACAGTCCCTAAAAGTGAGACCTATCAGCGAAAGAAGAATACGTGGTCAAGGGTACAAATCCTTGATTAGAAAGCTGCTTAAAAGCCTTAAGGAGAAAGAATGAGAAAGATAATCTATGTTGCAGCAGTAATGTCACTATTATGCAGTGGATGTGGTGTGGAAGTTGCAGTAAAGAACCCAATTGATACCGGTAGTGGTATTTTGGAAACAGGTAGTCAGATAGAAAGTACAGAACAGAAATATGAAACAACAAATGAAGAGAAGGGTACAACAAACAACCAGATGATATTGGATTCCTGGGATTTATCCAGAGGGGATATTCCCTTATCAAGGGTAGTAGATAACCTTACAGAAAATCATATTACTTATACCGGATTATATAATCTTAGTGAGGAGAGGCTGGACCTTACATTGAGTGATGGTACCAATCTGCTTTTCATTAAGACCAGGGATTCAGAAATGAATGATATGGGTTATATGTTGATGATGAAAAATCAGGAGTTCAATAAAAACGGGTTTCAAGAAGATTATCTGAACGCGTATGATGTGATTACAGATGAGTATTATTTTCCTGACTTAGTAGATCGGCTGTTAACAGAAGATGATTTGTGGAGCATGAATAAGACAAATCTTTCCATCCTCAGAAATCAGATTTATGCAAGACATGGTAGAAAGTTTAAGGATTCTTTTCTAAATGCGGTGTTTTCTCAGAAAAGCTGGTATGAACCGGTTGGGGAGGGACAGGAATTTGACAGTGAAATCCAGAACCAATTGACTGAGACAGAAAAGCAAAACTTACAGAATATCAGCAATTTCGAACAGAATTGGGGGTATATCACTACGGGTGAATACAGTGTTCCCGCAGGCGTATTGAGTGGATCATCATTAGATTTGGATGGAGATGGATACTGTGAACAGCTTACTTATTCTGTGAACATGGAGGGAGAGGATTTTGGCTGTATGACATTGCAGGTAGTGGATGGATATACCCAAAAAACAGTTGCTATACAGGATGAGGATGTTCGTCTACATGAACATTGCTATATAGCTTGCATGGACCAGAAAGAGTGGTTTATTATAGTAGGATCAGATGGACCCAGTGCTGATTATAGTATGAATTTTTACAGGTATCAAGATGGGAAACTGGAAAATCTGGGTATTATTAGTTCTGATTTTAGAAATCTCAGAGTGTATCCGGACAAAATGACTGCCTATGAGGAGACCTATCATATACAGTGTGAGCCTCTTTTATTTGATTTTGTCATTCAAAATGGTACCATTACCCGGGTGGAAAAAGAGTATTATGAATATCAGAAGAATGAGGTTGTAGCCAATATGACAATTCCCTTATATGCCCAAAAGCAGGAAAAGGAAGTTAGCGTGACATTACAACCCGGAGATAAAGTGATTATATCCGGCGGAGATCTTAAGGAATGGGTTTTACTGGAAAAGAAGGCAACCGGGGAGAAAGGTTGGCTGAAGGTAATCAGTGGACAGTGCTACCTGCCTGATGGTACTATTGAAGAATCGTCTTTGTGTTTTGACGGATTGTATTTTTACGGATAGGGGAAGGGTGTATGATTTCACTAAAAGATGTTGCTGCCAGCTGTGGTGTATCTATTGCGACGGTCAGCAAGGCACTAAATAATCAGAATGATATAGGTGAAGAAACAAAACTGCTGGTGAGGCAGACGGCTGACAAGATGGGGTATTGGCCAAATGCATCAGCACAAGCACTCCGAACAAAAAGAAGCCATACCATAGGGGTACTGTTTGGCGATGAGAATGGTAGTGGATTGACTGATGAATTTTATTCCCATGTATTTAATGCCCTGAAAAGAGCAGCTGAAAGTAGAGGATATGAGATTGTATTTCTCAGTAAAAAGATTGGCAGTCATACCAGGACCTATATGGAACACTGCCGGTATCGAAGTGTAGATGGGGTATTATTGGGATTTATCCCTAATAACGATGAACAGGTTTTAGAGATTATTGGTAGTGACTTACCTGTAGTGACAGTGGATCACGCCTTCGATCATAAAACATCTGTGACTTTTGATTACGTACAAGGGATGAGAGATCTGGTTACTTATATTTGTGAGATGGGACATAGAAAAATTGCCTATATACATGGACAGCAAAGTTATACAACCAGATGCCGTTTGAGTAGCTTTTACATGGTTATGGAGCAATATGGTATTACTGTACCGGATAAATATGTCAGAGAAAGTGGCTATTTGGATTTCCAAAAAGCAGCAGAAATTACCAGTGAGTTACTGGATTTACCTGAACCGCCTACATGTATTATTTATCCAAATGATTTTTCCTCCATGGGTGGTATTGGAGCTATCAGGCAGAGAGGACTTTCCATTCCCGATAACATTTCTGTAGTTGGTTATGATGGCATTCCCTTATCAAGGGCAATGACCCCTCCTCTTACTACTTTGGTTCAGGATTTTAAGGAGATGGGAGAAGTGATTGCAAGTCAGCTGATTAATCAGATTGAAAATGCGAGAACTGCAACGGTGGAAAGGATTACAGTAAAGGGTAAAGTGGAGCCTGGTAATTCTGTTAAAAAAATCTTAATATAAAGCGAAATGATATGTTAATAAACAAAAAATCCTGCATAGAAGGTCACACAACGAAGTAAGTGGCTTTCTATGCAGGGTTATTTTTTATTCTTTCAGTTATATTAAAATTAGAAGATGCTGAAAGTTAGGAACGTGGTAGCCAATAAAGAGGCAATCAATGATACCACCGTAATCTGTGTATTAATGGAAGGTCCTGCAGTATCTTTGAAAGGATCACCTACAGTATCGCCAACTACAGCTGCTTTGTGTGCATCGGAGCCTTTTCCACCACAATTTCCTGATTCCACATATTTTTTGGAGTTATCCCAAAGACCGCCGGAATTGGACATGAATAGTGCAAGCAGAAGACCACTCACGATGTTACCGGTAAGGTAACCGCCAATTGCCTGTACGCCGCCAACAAACCCAACAACCAGAGTTAATATGATAGCCATAAGTCCAGCAGGTATTAGTTCTTTGATAGAACCTATGGTAGCAATGTCAATACATTTGTTGTATTCAGGAACAACCCCAGGTTTACCCTCACGGAGTCCAGGAATTTCTCTGAACTGTCTGTGAATTTCTGCTACCATTACCTGGGCATTTTTGTCAACACCTAGTATTAACATAGCAGAGAATACTGCAGGAATACTGGCACCAATCAGTAAACCAAAGAATACAGTTGGATTCAAGATATCAAATCCGGTTAAAGCCTCAAGCTGATCCAAAGGATTAATGAGATTATGTGCTATCACGGCAGTGTTTACTTCACTCATAAATGCACCTAACAGGGAAATAACAGTCAGACCTGCTGCACCAATAGCAAATCCTTTTGTAATTGCTTTTACAGTGTTACCGGCACTGTCTAACTGATCGGTAATGTTAAGTACTTCATCTCCTAAGTCACCCATTTCTGCAAGGCCTCTGGCATTGTCTACAATGGGACCGTAAGCATCATTGGAAACAATCATACCTACTATGGAGAGCATACCCACTGCAGCCATGGAGATACCAAACATGGCATAACCTGCACCAATGGGAGCACATAACTGATAAGCTACCAAAGCAGAGATTGCGATACCTGCCATAGAAGGAAGAGTACTTAGGAACCCATAAGATACACCGGATAGAATGGTAAATGCAGGTCCACTCTTGGAAGCTTTAGCTACTTCGGCTACAGGTTTCTTGGTATCATTTGTAAAGTAATCACTTGCGATACCAATGACAACACCAACCAGTAGACCTACAATAGTAGCTCCCCAGATGCGCCAGTTAAAATCAAATATTACAGTAGCAATGGCAGTAAGAACTGCGTAAACACCGGTAGTTACATATGTACTCATATTGAGTGCTCGGGTAGGGTTGTCATTTTTTCCAATTTTTGCAGTAGCAACACCTATAATAGAAGCAACGAGTCCTAATGCAGAAAAGGCAAAAACCATACTCATACATTTTGATGAGTTATCCAGAGTACCTGCCATTACCAGAGCAGCAGCCATACTGGCAACATTGGAGTCAAACAAATCTGCGCCCATACCGGCTACGTCTCCAACATTATCACCTACGTTGTCAGCTATAACAGCCGGATTACGAGGATCGTCTTCTGGAATCCCCAGTTCCACCTTTCCGGTTAGATCAGCACTGATGTCTGCAGCCTTGGTGAAAATACCACCGCCTGCTTTTGCAAACAACGCAAGAGAACTTGCACCAAAGCTGAAACCAAGAAGTGCGGTGGTGTTGCCGGTTAATAGCATAACGAGTGCAACACCAGTCAAGCTGCTTCCCACTACTGCCATACCCATAACTGCGCCACCTCTGAATCCACACATGAAAGCAGGTTTTATACCCTTCTGTGCAGCCTCAGCTGTTTTACCATTGGCAATGGTGGCAATCATGATACCGATTTTACCTGCCAAAGCAGAGAATACAGTACCAAAAAGATAAGAAAGCATCATCATTACGTTTTCCATAATATCATTCTTCCAAATGGGAGAAGGTAGAAAAACAAGGATGAGCAGGGCAACTACACCTGCAAATTTTGCGAGAACAGAATACTCTCTTCGTAAAAAGGTATTTGCTCCCTGCCGGATTAACAGAGTCACACCAGCAATTTTTTCGTTTGATGACGGTTGCTTTTTTACATAACCGTAAAGCCAGCCGGCAAACAGAAAGGCCAGCAATGAGATTACAATTGAGGCAACCAAGAAAATAGTAAGACTTATGTTCATATAACCCTCCTGAGTATGTTATTTATTTCCATTATATTATAGCGTGTTATGGAAGATTGTTCTGTTAAGATGATGTTAAGATAATGATGAATGTTGCCCGGCAAATATGCATAAAAAGCTACCGAAAGAGAGTCGGTAGCTTGTATTACTTTATGGTTACGAAAAACAATAGTAAATCTTAATAATTAAGTGTCTCATAATCAGTCAGATTTGTGGTGTGATAACATAAGTCTGCCGGTGATACAAAAACAGCTTTGATTCTAAGCATGGCAGTCAGGATGTCTTTCAGAGATTCCTTATCCTCCATGGAAATACCCTTAAGTTCTAAAACCAGATGACAGAAAAGCCCTGCTTTCTGAAGTAACTTGGGCGTAATACAGGAGTGATTGTGGAAGGTGGTGTCAGGATAGGATTCTGCCTTGGTTTTTAAATCAAAAAGTTCCCCGTAACAATCTTCCATAGTATGAACTGCATTTTCTATTGTATAGTCAGGTACTTCATGAGCTGATACTTGTAAGGTGATTTCGGGAGAGGTTTTACTTACATAATCAAGTAAAGCATCCAGAATGGTCTGATATTTACGACTTTCCTGGGTTAAATGAATCTCAAATTCACTACCATGGGATAGAGCAGCTTCTGCATAGCTTCTATAAACAAGCTCAGAGCATATCATAGCTTCTTTTCCATTATTTTTCTTATAATCGATTGCTTTGGAGATAGCATAAGTAGCAATCTCTAACATGGTGCATAGAAGTTTGCCGTGTTCCAGTAATGGTGCAATTCTACAGGATAATAGATAGAGTCCGGAGGCTACCAGCTCAGCGTAGCTATATGGAAAACCGGTCTGTACATAAGATTTTGCAATTTCCACTGCAAAAGAAGGAGTGGGGCAGGTTTCCAATCTTCTAATGTAGGCAACTCTGGGACTATAACTTTCTATGGGTGTTCTTGCTCCCCCATCCAAAGAAGCCTCCAACAGATAATTGGTATCCTCATCTACTATGGCAGAATGACTGACATCGGATTTGGTCAGAATGGAGATGATTCTTGATAACTTGCTGTCATTATGAGATTTAAAAATAAGAATATCTCCCGGTCTTAAATCTTGTATTTGCATATTATGTTCCCCTTTGTACCTTAGCGATGTGTATCGTTTATTGAATGAAGTGAAATTTTAATACAAAATCGATACAAAATCATCATAGCATACCTTATAATTGTTTACAAATATTTTCAATTGCGATAATATATTGTTATCTACTAATGACAAAGTCATTCAGAATGGTCGTGGAGTGAAAGATGCTAAAAGTTAAATTAGATATGAAACTGAAGACATATGAAGAATTTCGAAAATCAATTTATAAGAAACAGGCTAATATCATTGTTTGTGTTTGTATTGTGCTCATTGCCTTTTCGGCTGTTTATTTGATAAGAGGGTTTCTATTTGATTCCATTCCCTTTGTAACCCAAGAACATTTGGCAATCATTTATTTACCTGTGGGTATTTACGCATTCATTGCACTTTTACTTTTACTTTCTTTACTTGGAAAACAGGAAAAGTACTGGAAACTGATTGAGTTAATTTCATGCGTAACGGTTTCCATCCTTCCTTACTGGGGATTGTTAATCATGATTATTTCGGTGATAGAAGGTCGTCGGGTGAATTTTTTAATCTGGGTAATCGGTATGCTGGCTTCTTGTGCAGGTATCTGTATTTTACCATATGTCTCAATTGCCAACCAAGTATTAGCAGTGGCAGTATCCTGGATTGCCTGTAGCTATCATAATGTAGAATTTGGTGAGAGCCAACAGGTAAACTTCATTGCATATGGTATCATATGTGTATGGGCTGCAGTTATACGTTTTTATGATGAATACGGAGAGTTTAAGGTAAATCAAGAGCTTACCATTGCCATGGCGAGAGCCACTAAGAATAAAGAAGAAGCAGATAAGGCTAACGCAGCAAAGGGGACTTTTCTGGCTCATATGTCCCATGAAATCAGAACACCAATTAATACAATAATGGGAATGGACGAATTGATTCTACGAGAATCTGATGTAACACAGATTACGGAGTATGCGAGCAATATTAAAAATGCCGGTAGCATGCTATTGGCACTTATTAATAATATTCTAGATTTTTCCAAGATAGAAGCCGAAAAAATGGAGATTATGCCGGATAGTTATCATTTAGCATCTACCCTCACAGATCTGATTAATATGATAAGCAACATAGCAAAGACTAAGGGGCTGGAATTCAAAATATTTGTGAATGAAGACATACCGGTAAAGCTTTATGGGGATGAAATCAGAGTAAAACAAATAGTTTCCAATCTCCTTACTAATGCAGTTAAGTATACAAAGGAAGGAACCGTTATTTTTTCGGTAGATTATAAAATGCTTTCCAGTGAACAGATTGAACTCGTTTTTACGGTAAAGGACACAGGAATAGGCATCAAGGCGGAAGACATGGATAAATTATGTCATAGTTTTCAGAGACTGGATGAAACCCA
>DATERV010000053.1:0-7160 GCA_035271185.1 Lachnospiraceae bacterium
CAAGTTGTTGCTTGAATTCAGACGTAAATGTACGTCGTGGTCTAGGCTGCTTTTTTTCGGACATAATTATTCTTCCTTTCAGTATATGGTTTCATTGTATATGCCCTTAAAAAATCTGTCTAGTTTATTGTAGCCGATCCAGTTATTGTATTATTAGCAGTAGTAGTAATGGTATTTGCTTTACCAATAAGTGTTGATGCTGCATCAGATTCAAAAAGTGGACAAATATCAGGGGTAAATGTAACTGCTATTTCAAATATCGATAATTTTAGTGGGAATAGTAGTACATCAGCTTCTGGTGGTGCAGTTGTGAGTGTGTCAGCAACGTACTCGTATATAAATATAAATACTTTAAATGTATATTCGAACTCAGGAGGGGATGGGGACGTAAATAGTGCATCAGTTAGCTTTAGTGCACCAATAAGCTGCAGGAGTATTCGATTGGTGGCAAATCATAGTGTAACATTATATGGACAAAATTGGTCAACTTCAACATCTGTAGTTAATTAATTATTCAGGTGCTAATACTACAGTCATAATAGTAGTATTAGCACCAATTTAATAATTATGGGGAGGGAAAATGACTAGAAAAAGGAAACATATTGTTTTTACATTATTACTACAATTATTTGCTTTTTCGATGTGTGCCTGTGACATATCGAATCAGAAAACAGAATCAAATCATTTTGACAGAACTGAAATCTTTATATCCAGGCTTGAAACATACAATGATATAGGAATGACACATATAGATGGCAGAAATATACTTCATTTTTATGACCCAGAGAGTAATAACGCAATAGCATTGTGTGCAAAGCCCAATTGTGAACACCTAGGAGAATCCCGTAATAATCCAAATCCCACATGCGATGCTTATGTCCAAGGGACAGTTTTTGGTCCTGCAATTATAAACAACAAGCTTTATTATTTGGTTTCGCCCCCCTATACACAGGATAATCCAAATGGCTATTATCATCAGGAGTTTTATCAGGCAGATGTAAATGGAACAAATAGAGAAAAAATTGCAGAAGTAGATGACATACCCGGATTTTACATGGGGATATATGAAAATGGATATCTGGCATGTACATATATGAACGATAGTGATGTGTCAGGAGCATCGCTTGAAAAACAGGAGGCTGGGATATGTCTGCTAAATCTTGATACAAAGAAATTGAATCGTATATACAAACGGGATCATTATGAAGGCTGCATTCATGATGTAATGATAAGGAATGGTAAACTATATTATATTTACACCTACACAACAGAGAAACTGGATTTTTCTGATTTGAATGAAATCATGACAGAGGAATTTCAGAAACATATGAATACAGTATCCCAGATTGAATTATGGAAATATAATATAGATACTGGTGAGGAAGAATTGGTTTGGCAGAATGGGGGTACCATGCTATATCATCTTGCCTATGGTTATTTAGTTGACATAGAAGAAGAAAATGCGTATTTGCTGAATGTAGAAACAAATGAACGTATTGAATTAGAACACGATCTAGTAATGAAAAAGGGAATTAGCATATGTGAGGATGGAATTATTATAGTTGGTGATGGTCAGGTAACATTTTGGGATTATCAATTAAAATCTATGGAGAATATTGGTACATACAAAGAAGAACAGGATTTTTTCTTAGCATCAGTCACTGATAAATGGGTATATAGTATGTATTTGTCAGACGGTGAATATTTACCGGGCTGTATTTCCAGAGAGAAGTTTATGAATGGAGATTTTAACTGGATGAGTATTTCCACTAAATAGGGGTGATGGAATGAAGACAAAATGGTTATGTGTATTCATGATTACATTTAACATACTCTGTGCAGCCTGTGGTAAAATAAATGAAGTAATTACAGAAGACACAGGAACAACACTTGAAAGTATGGAGACAGAGAAGCTAGAGGAGTCGGAGGAAATCAATCCTCCCGAGTTCTACGTAGTTTGGGCGGTTCCAAATATTGTAAGCATTTCGGAGGAAACGGTTACCTTGATCAACAGTATGTTAAGAGAGGACGGATATTCTTATGGGATTCAATTCACATATTTAGATTTTGATGATTATGAGAATGCTCTTCAAACCACAGAGGCGGATATTGTTTTTTTAGGAACAGATTCCAATATAGCACAGGAGGCCATTAAAAGCGGACGATTCTACTGTCTTAATGAATTACTGAGGGGGAGCAGGCTTTATGATGTTATGCCTGATCAAATCTGGGGTAGTGTTGCGTACAAGGATAAAATATATAGTATTCCTAATGAAGTAGCGCAGGATATGGGAGTTCATATTTTGTTTAATCAGGATAAAATAGCAATAAATGAGTCGGAGAGTTTTAACGGAGATATTCTTACTCTAGATAAATATATACAAGATGGTGGAAAAATCCTTTACCAGTTAAGTGGATTTGCGTATGCATCCTATTATGGTTATTCCTATCAATATGGGATTCTTGTTTCTGAAGATGGGGAGTGTATGAGCCCATTTGAGAATAAAAAATGCATGGAATGGATGGTTACCATGAGACAATGGTATCTGGAAGGTAAGGTGACTACAGATGCAGAATCAGAATGGGATATCTGTATCACAAGCGAACCTACCAGCGTGGATGAGGAAAATATCTATGATTATGCAACAAAGGGAATTCTGGAATCCCGGTATTCTGCATCAACAGGAATTTGTAGTAACGCAAAACATATAAAAGAAGCTTTTACCCTTTTGGAGTTATTCCATACAGATACTAAATATGGAAATTGTCTTGTTTATGGTGCTGGGTATGGGGAAAAGGATGGACATGCAGTGAACGCTGCCGGAGAGGCATCGGAAGGCTTTATTAATAAAGTGGTTTTGGGATTAGCGCAAGGACTGTTAATAGAAGATGACAAGCTGTACTATTTTGAATCAGTGGAAGATAAAAAAACATATTATGATACAAGTGTTATGAAATCACCTTTGCTGGGGATTGAGATGCCAAAGGAGAGTTTTGAACTTAACAGAATCAAACATCAGTATGATACAATTATTTTTGATGATGAATATGATCAAAAGCTCGAGCAATTTAAGGAGGAAACAACAGATTTGATAACAGTGGTTATAGATAAACTTTCCGCTGTTCGTTAAATCCATCAGAATGTAAGGAAGTCAATGCAGGCGTGGGGGATGGAATATGAAACTATCTTTAGTGAATGTATCGAAATCGTACGGAGACAATACAGCTCTGGACGGGTTTTGTTTTGAATTCACATCAGGGGTATATGGACTGTTAGGACCAAATGGTGCTGGAAAATCGACGCTGATGAACCTGATTACAGACAATTTGGAGGCACAGGAGGGAAGCATTCTCTACAATGAGGTTTCTATTCAAAAACTGGGTGCAAAATATCGCAGTAAGATTGGCTTTATGCCACAACAACAGACTATATATCCTTTTTTTTCCCTGGAGAGGTTTTTATGGTACATGGCCGCACTAAAGGGGATGAAAAAAGAAGAAACACGGGAGGATATCGCTAGACTGTTAAGACTGGTAAACCTATCTGACTGTGCAACAAAGCAGCTGGGCAGTTTTTCGGGTGGAATGAAGCAGCGGGCCTTACTGGCACAGGCATTGTTGGGAAACCCAGAAGTCATTATTCTGGATGAACCTACTGCAGGACTTGACCCTAAAGAAAGAATCCGAATCCGTAACCTGATTTCAAAGGTAGCTTTTGACAAGATTATCATCATTGCTACACATGTGGTTTCGGATATTGAGTTTATAGCAAAAGAAGTATTATTAATGGAGAAGGGTAAGATTATCGATAATGGTTCACCGGGAGAACTTTGTAAGGAAATCGAGGGGAAGGTATTTGAGATTACCACTGACGAAGAATCTTACACGGAAGTAAGTAATCATTACCGCGTTGGCAATATTGTAAAAGAGGGTAATCAGATTATTATGAAAATTCTGAGCGATAGGGAACCATCAGAATACACATGGAAATCTCAAAAACCTGATTTGGAAGACCTGTATTTATATTATTTTGAATAGGGGACCATATGAGACTGCTTAAAAACGAATGTATGAAGGTATTGGGAAGCAGAACTACAATTGGAATACTGATACTGGTGTGTCTTCTTAATGCGGTTTCCTTATATCTTAATGAAAACAAAAAGGAATATTTGTACCAACCATCGCAGTATCGTGTGCTGTATGAAGAACTGGATGGCATGACCAATGATTTGGCATATCAGGAACTACTTGCAAGGCAGGAAAAGGAGACAAATAGCTATAGTGTAAATCGGCTCCTTTCGGATGTAATGATAGAGGTAGAGGCAAATCTACTCTATTCAGAATACGTGAAAAACGTAGCTGAATCAGCGGAAGTGATGAAAAAGGTGTCGTTGTTTTCCGAACAGGATGATTACTCAAACCGAAATATCATAAAAACTGCAGATGCCTATAAGGCTATACCTAAAATCGTTCCCCGTGTTGATCCTGTAAGGGGTATTACAATGGCAACGACATTTATAGGTACGGATCTGATTGCCATAGGTTTTCTGTTTTTTATTGTGTTCAGCATGATAACAAGGGAGAAGGAGCTGGGACAGCTGCTGGTCACCAGGACTACTCACTATGGAAGAAAACAGCATGGAATATGCAAGATAGGTGTCTGTTTATTCTCAACGGTGCTGATAACAGGTATCTTGTGGGGAATCAATCTGCTTGTAGCGCAAATACTTTATGGGATCGGAGATTTGAACAGGCCGATTCAGTCGGTATATCAATTTCGAACCTGTACACTCGCAATCACAGTAGGGCAATATTTGATTCTTTTTTTTATCATAAAAACCATCAGTCTTTTTCTGATAACCTTATTATCCTTTGGGGCAGCCAGTATATGCAGAACAGCAATAAAGTTGTATATTTTATTATTTGGCATTATGGGAATAGAGGTTTTCCTTTATTACACAATTCCGCAGAACAGTTATTTATGTCTGGGAAAGTATATTAATTTTATTGCTTTTCTTAACAGTAATACAATTTTAACAGAGTATTTAAATCTGAATGTAGCAGGATATCCCATCTGGTATCTACCAGTGTATATAAGTGTGGCTGTTTTAGGTAGCATTATTTTGGGTATTTGGGGAATCAGAGCGTATTCACGACAGTCAGCCATACCCCCAACAGCGTCTGGTAAACCCAAGCTGACCGGGTTGTTTACCGGCAAGTCGAACTCATTATTTTTACAGGAATGTTATAAAGTCTTTTTAGGAGGCAGGACATTCTGGATTCTGGCTACGTATGTTTTGTTCCAGTTAGTAACATACAAACCTACCAGAGAATATTTTGAGGACAATGATGCTGTTATTTACAAGCAGTATATGCTTCAGCTGGAAGGAATGTATACAGAAGAAAAACAAGAAATGCTGGATGCTAAAGAACAGTATTTTAAAAAGGTAGATGAAGAGATAAGAACACAATTATGTAATCATCCGGAAAACAGCGATGTACTGGGGATGAAATATAGTGAAGAGAAAAAGGAATATACTGCTTTTTTAGACGTCTTAAGGCATGCAGATTACATAAAGGGAAACGGTGGCGGTTTCGTATACGATACAGGATACAGAATACTAACAAATGATGAGATAGCAGGCGGCAAAAATAAATTACTTGCTATCATGGCGAATCTGTTATTAATCCTGTGTATAACCTATGTATATTCCATTGAATATCAAACGGGAATGAACGTGTTATTAAGATCCTCTGCTAAGGGAAGAGGATTACTGAATCGCAGAAAGGTGTTGCTTGGTAGTCTTATTATTTTTATCATTTATATGGCAACCTATGTGCCTTTTTTCTATAGTATACTAACTGTATATGGAACGCGAGGAATAGATATGCCGGTATGCTCCATGGAGCATATGTCAGGGTGGCATATATCAATCAGAAGTTATCTGATTGGATTGTCAGCCTTACGGTATGTAGTTATGTGGCTTGAAATGATAATTGTGTTTCAACTTTCTGCCAGACTAAAAAGTGTAATATTGACAATGTTATCAGGTGTATGCATATTTGTGGGTCCACTAATGATAATGTATTTTTTGTAGTAATCACCCCCTTTCTATGAGGAGCATTATGGAGAGTTTTATAAAACGATATGGATGGAATATATTATTGCTACTAAATATTTTCATGATTTCTTTATTCTCAATAGAAGTATTTGAGATATATTACAATGCAAATAAAATTTCAGATCAAACGGTTGATGCGTTAAGCAATATATCCATACAATTTATGATTGATACAGATAGTATGATAGATTTCTCGTTTCTGGAAACGGAGACAGAATTTGCTATTTTACAGCGTGTATCCGACAGTATGCCAATATTTCAGGTTCTGTTTTCTGATAATTATTTTATGATGGAGGAAGGAAGAAATTTTCAGAAGGAAGATTTTACAGGGGAAGATTCTATCTATATATGTGGAAATAGTGCAAGTAGTATCATGGAAACGGAGCCATTTATATATCAGGAGCAGGAGTTTAGAGAAATTGGCATAATAAATGATGCGAACACATTAGCATCTATATATGGAGTTTTTTTGTGAATGAAAGGGTAGATTCCTATCAGGAGGAGAATGAATTCATCCTAGAAGGATTAAGCTTTAAGAATGTCGAAAAAATATTTTTACATATAGATAAGGAATCACAAAAGGAAGGGTATTCTGTTATACGACTTGATAAAAAAGAAAGTCAATTGAAAGATATTTATGATGTTAAAAATACGGCATTACAAATAGTAACTCTTTCCATGTTGTTTCTGAGTAGCAGCCTTCTGCTAATAATATGTTTTTGGATGAGCCAGTACGATGAAAGCAGGCTGGTATATTATCTACTTGGAATGAAGGGGTTGGATCCCAAAATATCAGTTTACTTTATACTAATATTACTTTTTGGTTATGCTGGTGCATTTATTTGTTCTGAAGTGGAGTCAATCAGCATGGGAATATTCATTTTCACTATATTGTTTATATTTAATATGTCAGCTTTTCTGGGATGTATTGTATATAAAAGAAAAGGGGCTGAGAATGAAAAAAGTATGGACAGAAATTTTATTTGAAATAAAAAAGAATCCCATTTTGTTTACCTTATTATTCATACAACTAGTGAT
>DATERV010000054.1:0-14884 GCA_035271185.1 Lachnospiraceae bacterium
CAAGTTGTTGCTTGAATTCAGACGTAAATGTACGTCGTGGTCTAAGCTGCTTTTTTTCGGACATAATTATTCTTCCTTTCAGTATATGGTTTCATTGTATATGCCCTTAAAAAATCTGTCTAGTTTATTGTAGCCGATCCAAACGTATATAAATAATTCTTTATGTAAATTGTAATCATTTATCATTATTATGACACCCACCAACGGTAGAGTTTTTACTATACACTATTTTTCTTATTGATTCATAAGCCAGGGCATACTTTTCACAAAGTTCTTCCATGCTGATTTCATTGTCATAATCATCACGTATTTCACCCCTGCTCTTCTAAAAAATCTTCCAGACTTCCGTATATTCTAAGTGCCACATTGTTTTTCTTAAGGACATCCACTATGTACTGCTCTAGTTCTTTGCCCGCAAAGATAATCATTCAGTTTATAACAAGTAGGGAGACATGTTGATATGAAATGTCCTATTAGTATACAAAATCTATATAGCACCAAAAATGCATTTATTGGTCATGCTCCCCATCCTATATATCATAATGGCATTGACGTTTTATTGTAATATGTTATTCTCTATATTATACAGGAACAAAAAAAGTAAGGGGTGGGTTATGAGAAAACGTAAATACAATCAGAAAAGCATTCGAGAAAATATAAAGTACCTTTTTTTATCTATTGTACTTATTACTATAGCAGTCATAATATTTAAAGTTTACAAAAGCAAAGAAAATATAATTGTTGCAGACTATTACCCGGAAACTGACACAAAAGTGAATATTTCTGTTGGTAGAATCTATGAAACAGATGGGTACATCCATACCTGTATATATCCTGACAATATTGATGATACCTTTGTGGTAGATATCCTTCTTCCGGATAATTATGACGAAGATAAGTCCTATCCTGTAGTCTACTTAACTGACTGTTACTGGAAACGAGAGGACTATCCTGCTATAAAGGCACTATATGAATCTGGTAAAACAGAGGAATTTATACTGGTGGGAATCGGATACCCGGATGATTATGATTTTGGGTTGATCCGTAATCGAGACCTGATCTTTCATCCTCACGACTTTCTAAGGTTAATAGTTGAGGGAATTCTCCCCTACGTGGAGAGTGTTTATTCTATTGATGCAGATAACCGCTCCTTCCTGGGCTCCTCCTGCGGAGGTTACTTTATGCTTTACTCTCTTTTTCAAAGTGATGATCTGACAAAAGATGTCTTTAAGAATTATATAGTTAACAGTCCCGTATTCTATTACTATGGGAATGTAAAGGTTCCCCCATATACCCTTGAGGAGGATTACTTTTTACGAAACGGTAATACTTTGGACGCTTATGTCTATATGACTGTTGGCGGTATCGAAAGTGAGGAAAATTTTAAACGGCCACTAAAAGAACTTGCAGATACTATGCTGAGTAGAAACTATAACGGACTTACACTCGATTATGAGGTCTATGAAGGGCTGGGACACAACGATGTATGGGTACCAACACTGTTGGAAGGACTGAGCAGATGCCTGGCAAAATGAAACATAAATATTGCTCATATTGAGAGACTGTAATTAATTTTTAGTAAAACCATTGGATCAATGATATAATATCAGATTTTTCTACACTTTTCCTCTATTATTTCCCTTTCCACTTTATTTAGTACTGACTGACAATAATACAATTCGTAAATGTCACATCCCACTTATGTATGGCTGGGTTATATTGGCATGACCTTACAGAAGAGGTTTTGATCTCCCCTTTTAAAACAATCATTTCAGAACAGGAATTAGGCATTTTTTCCTCCCTAATCATTAGTCATGTTTTTCTTTTCTGACCTCATATTCCGACAGGCTGCAATCTGTTTGATTCATATATATACGATGTGGCGTGATATGCTTATATTCTGGCAAAGACTCCAATGCGTTCCGAATAATATACTTATTTAATATATTGTAACTATTACCTTCATCGCTAATTCTATTGTCTGGCTGTTCTATGAGAACTCCTTTTCTTAGGAGTTCTCATAGCCAGTCTTTTTTATTTACCCGAAACAAAATAATCCTTTATACTATCAATCATAAAATCTTTAATAAGTTCAACATGGTGGATATATTCTCCACGTTTCAGCATTTCTTCGCTAGTAATAAACGACCAGTTTTCTTCTTTTCCTCTGAACTTAGGATTATTTGCATAAACTATACCATCAATTTTAGCCCATATTGCAGCTGCTGTGCATAGCGGGCATGGTTCAAATGTAGAATATAAATAATAGCCTTTGGGAAATTCGCTCACACCAAGCTTTTTACACGCTGCACGTATTTCATTAACCTCCGCATGAGCTGTTGGATCATTGTCATCCCACACTGTCGTTATACCCTTAATAATTATATTTTTCCCCCATTCAATAACTGCTTATCCTTTTATGGCCCTTGTCATGAAATGCAATTCAGTAATATCATCCATCTGACATTCCACATATCCGTTTATAACAAAACCGCACACAATTAAACCACCCAAGTACTCTTCCATTGTGTGACCGTACTCAATCCAGTCTGAGTCATCATAATCCTTAGAGCAAAAGGGCATCCTATGTACAGCCTTGTAGTATCCGCCGTTTTCATCATTCACATAGTCGCATACATAATTGATGGGATTGGGGGCCATCATGATAAAAATACCGCCCTTCTTCAGCACGCGATAACATTCCCGAAATACAACATTCAAATCCGGAATATACATAAGTGACGGTGGATTGATAATGTAGTCAAAATAACAATCATCGACCATTGACAAATTACACATATTCCCTTTTACTATCTCAATATGTAAATTCTCACGCTTTGCAATCTCTCGGTCTTTTTCCAGCATTTTGTTGGAAATATCAATAACCGTAACTTCGGCTCCCGCACTTGCAAGCAACGGCGCCTGCAAGCCACCTGCACCTGCCAGACAAAGAACCTTTTTCCCTTTGATATCCCTTAACCATTCTTCCGGAACATCTTTCTCAAAAAACTTTAAGTTCAGTTTCCCTTCTCTCGCCTCCTGGAGTTGTTCTTCTGTTGCGCATGTTGTCCAGTCTACACTGTTGTCAACAAGATTATCTATATTTTTTTCTACTTGTTCAAATACATCCATTCAATGAACACTCCCTATGCATCTTCCACACCTACGATACAATATTCATAATAGTCTAAGTAATGCCGGCAACGTCCCTTATAGCGTCTTTCATCTTCATCTGCTTTTGAACCCTTTCCGGTTGCCATGGCATCCTTGCTCCCATATAATTCTCTTTGACATATCAGATCTTCGATATATACTTCTTAAATACATCCCGCATAATGATAACCTTTTTAATCACTTCGTCCATCAATTGCTGATAATTTGTATGATTATCAAAATCTAAACCAAAGATTTTATGTAAAATCCTGCTCGATTTTTTGTTATCCAATCTCTGCCAATCAAAATCAATGCCGGTTTCTTTCTCTATCAACTCATGTTGAGAATATAGCGTATCAAATAATTCTTTGTCATCACCAATATACAATTCAACACCAATAAACGAATCACTATTTACAAGTGTCACACTAATATGGTAATTACTGTTTCCTATTGCTATATCATACCAATGGTCCGTCGTTGCTTTTCGAATATTAAACGGCTTTCCATGTGCAATTATCTCGTCATTAAAAAGATTCCAAAATTCTACTCTTTCCGTCTGCGACTTATTTAGTGTATCGCTTGAAGTTATACACTTTGATGTCTTTACAAAATCATTGGGTTGCTCAATTACTTCAAATTTCGGAGCGGGTACAGAATCACCAATTTTGTACGCGTGTAGTTCAATTAAGAAAAAGCTGATTCCACTTTGTGTATTGTTATTCAGCCATTCAATAGCACTTCTATGCTCTTCACGTGCCTGCTTAACAATCCATACGATTACCTTAGCATCAAGCCCCGATGCGTAAGTAATAATCTTTCCCAAATGGTCATGATTCATATTGCTCGTGCTTCCATAAATCCCTTATATCAACTTCCTCAAGCATTCCTATTTTCATTCTGCAACCTCCTTCAAATACGCTTGTGGCATTGCTACCCATAAATACAATTGGGCATATTCTAAGCCGAACGTCAAAACCAATTTATATACTTAGAAAAACGTAAAAATCCTAAAAATTGTCATCGCCAACTCCCAGACTCTATTATACCAAATTAGTTCAAATAACTAAATATAATTTTCAAAATTACAAATATAAACTAATGCTATGTCATAACATATTCAATCTAGTTAGGGGAAATCCCCTAAAATCCATCATAGTGTAAATGACAGGCCGTGTAACTATTCTTGAAAAAACAAACTACAAGGGTTATACTAAATACATTGTGTATGCGATACTTGATGATAAAATAAATCCATTGTATTGGAAACTATGCACTATAACCTATTTAAGCACACTGGAGTTTTGAAGGAGATTAAATAAGATGAAGAATTTTAGCATGTGGGATGAGACGATAGAGTTTCGAGATGGCTGGTTTGTGTATGTTGGTGGCGATGGTAATAACTCTGTAATGACTAGAGAATGCGCCAAAAGTATAGAAGAAGGGTATCATAGGTATCAGGCAAGCATGGATGTTGACCGGGGGGGATTAGAACCTGATGAAGCTTTTCAAAGTCGAGGATTTCAGAAGGTCGGACGAGACTATGTATACGATATGCCATATATTGTTGATATGTTACCTGACGGCAAGGAAGAAATTAAGGTTGGGAAGCGACTTGAAATTCCTTCAGAGGTTGATGGAATACCAATCACATGTGTACATAAGAATGCATTTTCAAAGATACAAGTTCTTGAGGTAGTCATGATTCCTGAGAGCATAGCATCTATCGGTAGTAAAGCATTTGCAGACTGTGTTAATTTACATAAAGTCAATCTTCCAGAAAGGCCGATTGTTATAAAAAAAGATGCTTTTGAAGGAACTTCAATTAATGAGGAAGGTGACGATGGTGTTTGGTATATTGGAAGACAGCTTATACAGGCACATAAAGGGATTTGTGGAACTTATGAAATTAAAGAAGGCACATTATCTATTGCGGATTTGGCATTTAAAGAGTGTGTTTATCTTGAAAAGGTTGTGATTCCAGGTAGTGTGAAAGTGATTGGAAACCAGGCGTTTTCTGAGTGCATTAGATTAAAGGATCTTGTAATGCCAGGGAACTTGAATGAATTAGGAGCTGGTGCTTTTTACAAATGTAGTAACTTAGAAAGAGTGGTTGTGCCAGAAGGTATTCAAAATTTAGGACGATCCGTGTTTGAGAAATGTGAAGCCTTGGAGGAACTTAAACTGCCAGAGACTCTTACCTCAATCTCTTTTGACAGCATAAGAGAAACCAAAATCTTGAACGAATTTGAAAAAAGTAAAGAGAAGGCTCTATATATTGGAAATTGGCTGATTAGCTATCGGGCAGATTTTGACGGTGAGTTAACTATCAAACAAGGCACTATAGGAATTGCAGATCAGTGGCTTCTATCAGGGAATATAGAAAAAAGAAACTTAAGTTCTTTACTTATACCGGCTAGTATGAAATATATTGGGATTAGCGCATTTGAAAGGTGTGCTGATTTAAGGGAAGTGAGCTTGCCAGAAGGACTAATATCTTTAGGGCAATCAGCTTTTAGAGATTGTTTGAATTTAAGGAATGTGATTATTCCGAAGTCTGTACAAAACGTTGATCAATGGGCATTTATGGGCTGTGAAAGTATTAATAGTATAACATTTTTAAGTTCCAAGACAGTAATCATCTGGCCTGCTATAACAGATCGTAAAGACAGGAAAAGTATTGAAATTAAAGCAGATAAGGGCTCAAGTGCGGAAGAATATTGTAATCAATACGGGGTGAAATATAATCTACTCTTCATACAAATTCCATAGTATCAAAGAAGATGAACTGCGCTATGATTCGAAGATTTGATGTCGAGGTACTCTTTCCATATGTAAAAGACTTAATGAATTAACTCAAACGGGTGTAAAAACCTTCTCCTATGATGTTTTGATTGGACTTTTGTTGATATGTTTCCAGAAACCTCGAAACCGATAAAAATCGGTTGGCCTATTCCCAAGAACGCAGACATCAATAGTGAACACTCGAGCCACGTTGAGACGGTAGTATTGATGTCAAGGGCAGAGGACTGGCTTGCTGAAAAGTTACCGTCCACTTCTCCATCATGTGTTTTCTCAGACTGCTTGTACAACATTATTCCATAGCTATAAGCACCCATGACCTCAACAATATTTCCTATCAAAATCTCTTGTCAAAAGGAGGGCTCCGCTAGCTCCATCCTTTCCATACATCTGGCTGGTAGCCAAGTGTTGACTGCTCTCTGTTTCTTACAACTGGTGTTTTAATTACCGATGGATTCTCCAGAATCTTCTCAAGCTTATCCTCATCTGCAATGTACTTAATCAGGGCGAGGGTATCTTTGTCTTTTCCATCCCAGTCAATCATATTTTCGATTCCACCATTGGTTGATGCTACGGAGTTAAATTCCCCTCTGCTCATGCCTTTTTCTTTCATATCGATAAACTGATACTTGATACCACGCTCTTTGAAGTAGCGCTCGGCCTTCTTGGTAACATTACATTTTTTTGTTCCAAATATTTGTATGTTCATGCTTTTTCTCCTTCGGAATCCATAGTTTATGAAATTAAAAAACTGTCCTCCCTAATTTACTGGTGTACCTACTTCTATCAAATTGCCATCTGGATCATAAAATCTTATAACTTTTTGCCCCCAACTATGTGTCATTAATTCATTCACATATTCAATCACAAACTCTGACTCCTCAAGCTTCTTTGCAAATCCTTCAATATCGCTTTCCTCAAAATAAAGCTCTGTCATGTTATTCTTTGGCTTTAAATCTCTCTGAATAAAATCTTTCCAGAGCTTTGCATCCTGAATTACAAGACCTTCTGACATAATCACATTTCCATCCTGGTCAAGAATTACCTGCAGACCAAACAAATCCCTATAAAATTTGATTGATTTTTCTATATCATTAACAACAATGAGCACATTTCTAAGCTTCATGATCACATTCTCCTTTTGCCTTTTCGTTCCTGCGACACTTCAATATACTTTATCACAAAATAATCCATCACCAACTTAAACTGATCTTGTGCCGTCAAACAGCTGTCCCGCAAGTATTCTCTCTCGCTATACCACTCATGTAATCCACGATAATAAAATAATTTCAACTTTATAATCTCCCACGGTAAACCAATCCTGCCTGCTATCGCTGGTTCCGCTTTTTATAATTCCATGTAGCTGCTTTATAAACTTTTCTGTAAGCAAATAATTGGCTTCATCAATAACCATATCGATACATTTAAAGTGATTAGCAGTCTCTACAACATCATCCACATTTACAGACTGTTCGGTTATTCCAATTGTATTGGTTTCAAAAATGTAACGAGTCTGGTCGTAGGTTAATCTGCCTCCTTCAATATGGTTATATGTCAAATCAACCTGTACCTTATGATAAATACCACCCGGTAATTAATTGGAAATTGTCAGTTCAGTGTGCTGTCAGCCGATGATATATAGATACCTACTTGCGTTACCTGTGTCATAAAGCTGCTTTCCCATGATCTGCTCTTTAAGCTTATCCTCGTACAAATCTTGATTCCCTTCTATAATAAAATCATCTTCACGTTTTTTCAACGAATTCAAAGACTTTTCGTACAACAATCTCTCATTTTCACTGTACTCGATTATTTCATAAGGAACCTTGATTCCTTTCAAGATATTAGCAACTTTTGTAAAGTTTCCCTGCAATACATTTTTATCCGCCACATTTTCATTCAACAGATATTGTGAATAGAACAAATATATCTTGTTGTTTTTTTTGCCACATAAATACTCGAGTAACATCTCTGGGGAACTGCTGAAATAAATACTATCAATGAATAAGGTAACGGTCTGTTTTAGATGAAAACTACTAATACTATCAATATCTCCGTTGATATATTGTGCGTTTTCATTATCTATTTCTACTGTATCACTGTCCAGTTGATCGATGCCGACACCAGAGCATCCGCTTTTTTTAACAAGCGCATTCAATATACTGCCTGATCCACAACCCAAATCTAAGAGAGTGTCAGCCGGAGACAACGGTATTGATTTGAAAATGAAATCAAGCTGCTCTTTATCCATCATATTGAACAAGTACATCCTATAACCATATACCTCTTCGCAAAAATCCAAATAAACTTTGCTTTTTGTCAAGCGATTGATTTTATTGTCAAATTCTAGCCTAATATTATCATTCATAAAAACACATCCCTTCAAAGTTATTTTTAAAATGGCGTCAAGGATATATGGAACAAAATGTTTACCCAATAATTTCCTTCTTCGCCACTTCGCATGTAATTAAGTAATACATTACATAGATTAAGAAAATGCACACAGCAGCGATAATACTTACTCCTGCTCCTGACCAGAAGGGCATGCCCCACTGCTCTATAACTCTGCCAAAAATATATGCTAATGGAGCTACCAAAAGTACAGGGCCTGTCATAGGCATAAAGAAAAATAATCCAATCTGCTTGTAAAGTGTCTTTTTTCTTTCATCTCTGTCTACGCCAAGGTGATCAAGGATTTCATAACGTACCACATCTTCATTTATTCCCGACAACACCTTCAAAGCAAGAATTGCCAATGCCATAAAAATGAATACTGAAGCGATATATCCCATTCCGATTATAAGAATACCTGCTTCTTCAAGATAGTAATTCTTGACTAGCACTTTCAGTCTAAAATCATTCCCAGTCTCTACTTCCTCATAGGTAGCATATTCTTCGCTATCTTCATCAGCAATATATTCATATTCTTCTTCATCCTCCATAGCTGCTTCATCACGCATCTGATCATCAGCCTCAGAAGTCACATTTTTGTTGACCACATCATAATAAAGTGAATCATAAAGAGCGTTATAGTCATAGTCTTTACTCTTAAGAGAATAAGCACATCCCATTCTTGTAATGTCCATTCCTTCAACAGCTTCATCCGAAATAATCACATAAATGTAGTCTCTAAGGAATAACGGAAAGTTCTGTGTCACGTAAGCAAGTGAATAAGTAGTACCGTTAAGCACCGGATGAATATCCTTAAACGCATCATATTTTAATGTCACAATACTGCTAACTACCACAAA
Organism: Lachnospiraceae bacterium; assembly: GCA_035271185.1. Lineage (GTDB taxonomy): Bacteria > Bacillota > Clostridia > Lachnospirales > Lachnospiraceae > Acetatifactor. The sequence continues at coordinate 9,207 of DATERV010000054.1, forward strand.
TTGGTCACTCTCTAAGGAAATGAGTTCATTACCACTCTTCTCAAGATAGTTGTTTATATCGCTTAGCTTCACATATTTGTCAGTCCAGCCCATAATGTCAGCTCCCAAAATGGAACCCACAACGTTCATCTGTCCATCTGAATAAACCGGAAGTTCATACTTGGCTGTGATATCAGTATATTTTGTAATAATTTTTTCAGCTTCTTCTATAGTAATATTTTCATTAGAATCAAGCGTAACCTCTCCTACGATATCAAACGGAGCTTCCACTGCAACGTACTCTTCGGTAAGTTTCTTTTCCACAAATGAAATACTTGAGATGCTGACAGCAGCTACCATGATGGTTGCAAGCGCACCCATCATGAGTGAATTGACATTCATGATACCTGACACGTTTCGAAGAATAACTGTATTAGTGTACTTAGTAGCAAACTTTTTGCACCTAAGTAAGATTCCTGTTAATGACTTAGCAAACTCTATATGGAATAAGAAAACTGAGACTCCAATTCCAAGGAGCCATCCAACAACAGGCAGTCCTGTGATTACCTCTCCCCTAAAGGAAGCCATAATACCCTGATATTCAGAATAAACAGCAAATACTGTACACGCTCCGAAAACAACAGTTAATACTACGTGAAGTCCAAAATGCTTAACCGATTTTTCTTTCTTCTCGCTCCTTAAAAGTTCAATAATATTGACCTTCCTTAAGTACCATAGAGCAGACACAGATGAAACAAAGAAAATGCCCACGCTCATAGCAACCGTGGTCAGGACACCCTTAACAGGAAATCCCAAAAACGTCACAGGAACATCCATTAACAGAGAGAATATTCCTGAAAGAATCTGAGAAAGAAGTATTCCAAGGAAAAAGCCTAATACTAAAGCAACTAAGGAAAGAATGCATGTCTCCATCAAAAATAGTTTCTGGATATCTTTTCTATCCATACCCATTGTCAGGTACATACCGAACTCTTTCTTACGAAGTTTGACCATGAATGAAGTTGCATATCCCATTACAAGTGCTGTAATCAAAGAACAAAATACAGTTATTCCTGTAAGTGCCTGTCTGAAGCCTGGGCTAAGGGACGCCAGATTCTGCATTCTATCAGAAAAGGATAAGTTATTTATAGCGAATAGCAATCCCATCATTACTGTAATTGTCACAAAGTAAATCAGATAATTACCAATCTGTCTCTTTACATTACGAACTGCAAGCTTACTCTTCATCGCCGGTACCTCCGAGAACTGTCATGGCGTCTACAATTTCTTTGTAGAAAACCTTTCTTTCCCTGTCTCCTCGATAGATTTCATTCCAAATTTTTCCGTCCTTTAGAAAAAGAACACGTGTGGCATAAGAACCCATTAACGCATCATGAGTTACCATTAAAATAGATGCATTAAGTTCCTTGTTCATCATGTTGAAGGTATGCATTAGGCTAATTGAGTTAGCACTATCCAGAGCACCTGTAGGTTCATCTGCCAAAATGAGGGAAGGATGAACGATCAACGCTCTTGCAGCTGCTGCACGTTGTCTCTGTCCACCAGACATCTCTCTGGGGAACTTATCAAGCTGTTCGGTGATGCCAAACCGGTCAGCCATCTTTTCTACCATACGATCAGCTTCCTTGTAATTTATATTCTGGAGCTGTAGGGGAAGCCCAATATTCTCACGAATGTTCAAGGTATCCAGCAGATTGTACTCCTGAAAAATGTATCCTAACTTATCTCTTCTGAACTTGGCTAATTCCTTCTCCTTCATGGTAGTAAGGTCATTTCCATCCAGAATAATAGAACCACCACTTACCTTATCAATGGTAGATATCATATTAAGTAAAGTGCTCTTCCCTGATCCTGAAGCGCCCATAACAGCCACGAACTCTCCTTCATTCACATTGAAGGACACCATATCCAATGCCTTGCATGTAGCATTGCCACTTCCGTAGTATTTTGTAACATTCTGTATTCCTAATAAAGTTTTCATTTTCCTTACCTCCTGAAAACATTCTACCATCAATACTACGAAAACTATCTAACACACACTTTCATTTTCCTTACATTTTTGAAAGGTTACCTTCCGGGAATGTAAAAAGAAAACGGGTGAACTTTCCTACCTCTGACTCAATAATCATGTCTATGTTAAGCTGACTGCATATAGTCTTTGCAATATAAAGTCCCATTCCGGTGCTCTTGGAATTGTTCCTTCCTTCGCCTCCTATGTATCCCTTTTCCGTAACTTTAGGAAGTTCATGGGTCGCTATACCCAGGCCGTTATCTTCAACAGACAGTCTGTTTTTTATCAAACCAATATTTAGCATACAATTAGGGCAGTATTTTGAAGCATTGATCAAAAGCTGCTTGAGTACAAATCTGAAAAGAACAGGGTCGGTCACTACTTCACCTTCTACGTCCACATTTGCACTTATGCCTGCCATGATCAGGATATCCATCTCTTCAGTGAGCGCATCACCTACAATGTCTTCCATACAACACTTTTTCAGTTGGATTTCTTTACCCAAAGATCCAAGCTTGGCAAAATATAGAATGCTCTCTGCTAACCCATCCGCTTTTTTCAGTTCCTTCTTAATCTTCAAAGAATGACCATCATTTTCAGCAATAAGAGTAGCTGCCATTAATGGTGTCTTTATTTCGTGAATCCATCTTTCAATATATTCTTCATAATCCTGTTCGCGCTTACGGCTTTCTTCCACCTTTGTAATGGCAGAATGTGACACCTCACGCATAATATTAAAATACTTTTCCTCCATAAGATTGGTAGGCCTTGGAAGCATTTCTCCACAAAGATACTTCTCTTCTGTCTTCTCGATCATGGAATAAAGCTGCTCAAGGCGCTTTCTATAGATGAAGAATCTCCCAACACTTATCCCCACAAAAATAACAACTATGCCCAGTATAGACACAGCTGTCATCTTAAAATCAGCAGCAATCAAGCGTAGCAGCATGCCCGCATAAATACATACTGCTGCTCCTATGCACCAGATTAATTTTTCATTTCGAGCAAACTCTTTCCATTTCATAGTTTGTACCCCACTCCACGAATAGTCTTTAGGAAATCCGTAGCTCCTATATCTCTCATTTTATTGCGAAGTCTGGTGATATTGACATACAAAGTATTCTCGTCAATATAAAGCTTATTTGTCCAAAGCTTCTCAATTAGCTCCGTCTTAGTCACTACATCGCCCTGCATCAGAATGTACAGTATCTGAGACTCATTCTTAGTTAAGGGTGCTTCATTACCGTTATATGACATTACCAGTTCAGCCACCTTCAGTGTAAGTCCATTCTTTTCAAGTACATTCGTATCCTTTTTAAGCAGTCTTCCGATTCGGGCTAACAGCACCGCCGGATTATAAGGCTTTGTGACAAAATCATCCGCACCTAAGTTAAACGCAAAAAGCTCATCCTGAGGAGTATCCTGTGAGGTCAGAAAGATGACCGGCGTTTTAGACTTCTTACGAATCTCCATGCAAAGTTCATAACCACTCTTTCCCGGAAGATTTACATCTAAAAGATAGAGATCACAAGTATCTTCATCTGTGACCTCATATCCATGACTCATAAGCAGTGTCTTTAGCTCTTCATATATTGTTTTATCGTCTTCTACAATTTTAATTTTACTCATTTTTTATCTCCACTTATTCATAGCTCGGCAGGGTACATTTCTGAAAAATTGTTATCATTCTTTATATTACCAAACCTCTAAAGAATCCTCTGCATCACTCTTAGTTTATGAATATACCTTGCAGTTTTACTTTGTAATACACTTCATTAATCGCTTCGATATAGCAAATAAATGACGGATGATTATGATCGTTTTGTCTTAAATAGTAATTCTTCTTTTCAAGATATGTTTCTCTGACGTCAATCCAATAATCTGGTTTTAAAAATTCTTCCTTTTTCCTCAAGTCTCCCGAATTTGGAGCAAGATTCCAATAATACTGATCCATCCAGGAATTACCCGTTTTATCATGAATAAGTCTATGTAACTCACCACCATAACCTACTTTTACAATACAGATATCAATACTATATGCTGTCTTGTTACCTTGTTTAAGCACTCGTTGTTTTGTGGTCAATGCTGATCTGGAGTCCTCACAATCTCGCCATCCATTAGCTTTAAGAACTTCATTGAATGCAATTCTTATTGTTTCTTTTAGTTTTCTTCCGTTGTTAATATCTTCAGCTTCGGTAATAACTAGGTTAAAGTCAAAATCAATCGGTTGCTTATCATTCTGAGTCACCATTTTCCTCAGTTTACTTCCAACAACACTCATATTTGCCCCAATACCATACTTCTTCAAATGTTGAACCAAATGGTTTACAATGTCGGAGCATTCGCTATAGGATTGCTTCAGAAACTCTTTGTCTGTTACCCAATTATACATATTATCTCCTTTCGCATCCCATCCCGACCATCTAGTAGTTTCTCTGCTAAATCATTACAACATACCAATTTGATCCTTAAAAGTCAAGTATCGAATTACAAAGCGTATCAAACACTGTGTAGGGTTACAATTGATGTGACACCTACAACTATACAAAAACGGTTGAGTCCTATAGAATGTTAATCACCACAAAAAACAATTCTATAAAAAGGAACGTCAACCGTCATGAATACAATAACACATTCACAACGATATTTACCACATGAATCTTCAACAAAATTCCATGCAGTTAAATTATATCGCACCGGAGTTGGTATTTCGTTTGTAACTCGCAGATATCATATATCAAAGTCTTCATTGCTGCGTTGGAACAAAAAATTTGATGGTACAAAGGATTCCCTGACTGATAATTCACATCGTCCTCTGACACCACATCCAAATGCTCATACAGCCGAAGAACTCTTGTGGATCCGGAATTATCATCGCAGGAATCCGCACATCTCCGTATGTGAGCTTTATGGAAAGCTTCGTTCTGAGAAAGGCTACTCCCGCCATCCAGGCTCGTTATATCGTGTTTACTGCAGATTGGGTTATACCAGCAAAGCCCCTTCCACTAAAAAAGTTCGTAAACCAAAGCCTTACGATACTCCTACCGAATTAGGCGTAAAGTGGCAGATGGATGTAAAATACGTCCCAAATGCCTGTTATTCCGGATCTGTGCCACAAAAGTTCTATCAGTATACTGTAATTGATGAAGCTTCTAGAGAACGTTTTCTTTATCCGTATATGGAGCAGAGCAGCTATTCAACCTGTGATTTCTTAAAACGTGCAATTATCTACTTCGGGTATAAACCACTAATTCTTCAGACAGATAATGGTGCTGAATTTACTCATCTTAAGAAAACTGACAGAACTCACCCTCTTGATGTTTCATGTACAAAACTTAACATAAATCACAAGCGAATTCGTCCCAGAACTCCACAACATAACGGAAAGGTAGAGCGCAGTCATCGAAATGACCAGGAGCGCTTCTATAACCATCTGAAGTTCTATAGCTATCAGGATCTCATGGTTCAAATGAAGCGGTATATGAACCGTTCCAATCGTATTCCAATGCAAGTGCTCGGATGGAAATCATCTTTACAAAAGCGTTTTGAATTAGAAATTCAGCATAAATAAAGTGTTACAGCTTTCTTTATAATGATTAACATTTATAGTAACATACCAACTTTTTTATTTTTGAGAAGTAGGTGTCACATCATTGACTAATGTACA
>DATERV010000055.1:0-3919 GCA_035271185.1 Lachnospiraceae bacterium
TATTCAATCATCCCCTGTGCAATCTCAGTTGCAAATCCATTTGACCAATAATTCTTATGAACACAATAAGCCAAATCATACGTCTTTCCCTCGTCAAAAATCATAAAGCTACAAGTTTGTAAACGGCAAGTACTTTCCAGCAAAAAATGGCATTTAATTTCCAGCACTTTTTGGCAAATAAAATCCAGCACTTTTGCTTTTAGCACCCCACGGATTTCTCCGTGGGTTTTACTTTAAGATTTTATAGCTTTGGAAATTCTCCATGCCACATTTCATAATCCGGTATTGCGATGTTGTGTTCTATCAATGCCATTTCAAGCTGATGGATTCGTTCTCTCATATATTTGTTGGTTTCTTCCTCGCTGTCGCACATGCCGCGGAGGATGTCTGCAGCCTCTAGTGCAGTTTCTAAAGTGATTTTATGATTCATCGTTATCTACTCCTCTGCTTTCTAAAAATGATTTTCGGTTTTCTAATCGATAGCTTTTCCCTGCAATCTGTATCCTGTCACACCGGAAAGACAGCCGGTCCAGTATGGCTGTAGCCAGTGCTGCATCATCCAGGAATTCAGCCCATTCTTCAAATCCCTTGTTGGTTGTAATTATAATGGATGTCTGTTCTTGTAGCTCAGATATTAACTGAAAGAACAGATTTCCTTCTGTTGCAGTTATGGGAAGATAGCCGACCTCATCAATCACCAGAAGATTTGATTTATGGATCCGGTTCATTTTTGCCCGGCTTCTGCGGTCAATCTCTGATGTGCGCAGGCACTGCATTAAGGACTGCATCGTTGTATAACTGACCTTATATCCTTCTTCACAGGCATGATAGGCAAGTGCTATGGCTATATGCGTCTTTCCTACACCGGGAGGACCTGAAAGTACGAGATTGTAAAGACCATCGATCCAGGTTAATTCTGTTAACTGGTTCAGCTGCTTCTTCGTAATGGATTGACTGAAATTCAGATCGAAGTCCTTCAGATATTTCGGATACGGAAAGCCAGCTTCCTTTATCCGTTTTTCTTTTGCCTTATCCTGACGATAACGGATTTCACTTCCAAGGATATTTCGTATAAATGTAACATAGCTTTCTTCCTCTGCTTCAGCTGAATGAATCAGCTTTTCCAACTCATTTTTTGTATGTACCAATCCAAGTGTTGTGGCATAGGTCCGGATTTCCTGTAGATTATCCATTTACAACACTCCTTTCCATTGCCTGCTCATATACACTCAGGTCTCTTATTTCAGGTGCATTCCCGCGATACTTGGATGGAAGTGTTGCTAACTTTTCTTTCTTTTTGGGTTCTGTTTTCAGTTGGGCAAGGTAAATAATACTCGACTTTAAATCTCCGGCAGAATACAGTTCTTTTTCGGAACAGTAGTGCAGCCCATGAATCAGCAGTTCGGTATTCCAATCCTCAAACAGTTGTCGGATAGCTCCCAGCTGATCCCTGTAATAACGGGGCTTTTCCTGATGTATGTGTTCTAAGAACGGGGTTACAAGTCTATCCTCCTGAAATAACTGCTGTATCATCCGTTCCTGTTCCAGCAGTGACTTATTCGTATCACGGTCATTCCGTTTTTGCCCAATCAGTTTTCCTTTATCGTGACAGAGCGGATGTGTTGCATATATTTCCCCTGTCAATATATCAGTGACAGAGATGCTTGCTTCTTCGACCACCATAAATACTTTTTTCCCAGGGCTGTACGTTCCTTTTGGAACGCGGTAACGGTTCCCTTTATATAAAACGATGTTGTCTTTTCTTACCTGATACTCTATACTGTCATTAACAGCAACTGCAAAGTTGTATTCAGATACTGGTATCAGGTATTCCTTTTCGAGGGCGAATACCTCTGCCGGTATCTTTTTTGTTGTTCCATGTACTTTCTTATTCCCAGTTCTTTTCAACCATGCGATACAGTCTGCATTAAAGCTGTCAATTCCCCTGAAAATACGGTGTTCTGCAAATCCGTGCTTTGCATACTTGACTACATTTTCAATCAGTCCCTTTGATTCCGGATCAGCACCATGGCAGAGGAAGATATCGAACTTTACTTCATTTATATAGCTCTGAAATCTTTCTGTATATATGATATCCCCATTGTTTTCACTGACGGCGAGAATCTTATCCTGATCATAGACCATTTCCTGTGGGCGTCCGCCAAAGAAAGCAAATGCCTTGATATGTGCCTGCACAAATGTATCTGTGGTGAAAGGCTTTTCCTGCCACAAGATATATTTATAACGTGAGTGCGTCATGACCATTCCAAAGCAATAAACTTTTTTGTGCCGTCCGTTTGTGGTCTCAAGGCTGATTTCACCCATGTCGACTTGGGCTTGTCTGCCTGGTGGCAGTTCATCCATTGCTTCGTACTGCCTTGATGTTTCAGGCTTTCTGATATCGTATTCTTCCCGGATAGATTTCACATAATCCCTGAAGCATCGCTCCTGGAAAGCAAGTGTTTCCAGACAGCTACGTTCTTTGATCCAGTCATAGAGCTGTGCTGCGGACATGTCTGGATATTTTAGCAGACATTCCATTACAAAATCTTTATGTGGATCAGCTTTTTTTGTTCGATTCTTAGCAGATTCAAACCGTGCTGCATACTCGGCTGGTGTCATATCCCAGTATACGCTAACGGTTTCACGGTTAATCCCAAGCTTTCTGGCAATCTGGCTCTTTTTGAAGCCCTTTCTCTTTTGTTCTTGGATCTTTGAATAATTCACCCAATCAACCATCCCTTCTTCACCTCCGAATGACAGTATATCATTCGAAGATGTTCTATAATAGTTGCTGGATTTTATTTGCCTAAATCTGCTGGTTATAGTTTACCACTTACAAGAGTAAGATGTTAGTAAAATACTAGCTCTTATTCTGGCATTTTTTTATGTTTAAAAATAGACTCACGAAGTCATGCGATGAAGTCAAAATAGACTTACAAAGTAGAGATACACAGTTCTAAATGACGTATCATGGTAGTAGAGTTTTAAAGTTATTTTGGGTTTTGTTTGAAAAATTTTACCAAAGAGGGTTAACAAAACCCATTTTTTCGGCAGTAAGTAGAGTGAGATATTATTTTTAGAAAATTAATTGTAAAAAATATGTACCAAATTCCATTTAATTTGCATACCTAATTGAGAGGTGTTTTTGAAGAGCAGGACTACCACTATGAATAGTGAAACTCACTGTTGGATTCTTCTGTTATTTAATAAAATATGAATAAAGGTTGCGAAAACAGGGTTTTCAATGCCTACCAAGTAGAGAGATATATTTAACCCAGAATAAGGAGGGATTTTCATGGATAAAGAAAGAAATGATTTAGCAACGGCTGTAGTAACAGAGAACACAGAATTCCAGTATGGTGAATATAAGGTAACAACAGTATTTACTGATAATGGAATATCATTGACAGATGCCCTGGTAGATTACATCGAAAAGATGGCATCTTTGAGGTTCGCTTCATGACAAAATATTTTTTGAGAAAGTCGTTGAGAAAACAAAAATATTATGTTAACATCTAATCAAGTTGAAAGTAATATGCTCCAACATATTATTGGATACAAGTAAGGATTATCTTACTTTAGGACAAATGTATCCGGGGCCCTTGATTAGACTGGCAGTTTCAATACTACAGATAATTAAGGAGTGTAAGATATGAACAAACCAAACAATTCTAAAATCTATAAGGCAGCTATTTACCTTCGTCTTTCCAAAGAAGACGATTCCTTAGGTGATGGCAGTTTCAAATCTGAGAGTAATAGTATTACCAATCAGAGGATGCTTATACGCAATTTCTTAGATAGTGTAAGCGATATTTCCCCAATTATGGAATTTGTTGATGATGGATATTCAGGCAGTAATTTTGACCGCCCGGATTTTCAAAAAATGATTGAAGTAGTCAAAGCAGGTAAAGTAAAT
>DATERV010000056.1:0-9941 GCA_035271185.1 Lachnospiraceae bacterium
ACGAGTACTCAAAAGGGTATCGATTTTACTAACTTCAAACATGAAAAAAGGAAAAGTTCTGTTTTTCAAGAAACAAAGCTGTTATAGAACTGAAACAAGGTTAAAGGTGGCATAAAAATGTTTGATATGACACTCTAATCAAGTTTTCTAAAACTATTTGTTTTCTTCCAAATATAACTGAACCCGGCTCTGTATAATCTTGGTCACCTCATTCAATGATTTATCCGAATAAAAGTAGCTGTTGGCTTCTTCCGAAACCATATTGAATAGATCATCTGATTGGTTCGGAAAAGGAACTGCACTTTTTAGGAAATCTACATATTCATCCAAATAGCTACTTCCATCGGATTTTTCAGGAAGAGGTCTAAATCTACCATCGGAAAGTTCCCAGCAATACTTCTCCAGATATTTATCATAATTCACCTGGCTTTCCGGTATATCTAATCTGACACTGATACTAAAATCCAGCTTCTGTTGACTTTCCAGGCTTAACAGAAACTCAAGTAACTCCTTTACGCCCTCTTTGTCTCGTGCATTGGGGTTTACGGCAAGCATCCCGGAGTCAAAAACATAATTTCCACTTCCTTCCTCCGTGGGATATCCCACCATCAAGACATCCTGTCCCATCACTTCATAAATTCTGCAGAAATCATCCATGCAAGACATTGAATATCCCATGCCCAGATAGTTACCTTCTTTCAATAATTCTTTAATCTCATCAGATGCTGATAAATCCGGGTTTACCTTATTGTTCGACTTTTCCTTAATATACTTTAATATATTTTTAAACTCAGAGCTGTCAAATCCCCCCTCTGTACCCTCAATAAAGGATGAATGCTCTGTGTCCATCCCTATTAAATACAACAAGTTGTAACCATAGTTATCCTGTCCACTAATATCCACAAACATACCCTGTAGCTCATCATGCTGACTCAGTATGTTTATAACGTCATTTACAGTCCATTTATCCTTCTGCCAATAAGCTCTGTTTGTAAGCATGGTTCTGATATTCACTGACAGCGGTATCCCGATCAGTTCTTCTCCATAGGTACCCAAGCCAATCGCTGCAGGAAGCATTACATCCAGTGTTTCTTTTGAAAGAATCTGGTTCAGATCAAGAAGTGCTCCCTTTTTCTGTAAATTTACCATATCTTCTCTGTTTAAATAGAGAATGTCCGGACCCTGCCCATTTACCATATCCATTAAAACTTTTGTGGCAGCTTCTTCCTCACAAGCATTGGTATACTCTATCTCATATAGAGGATTTTCCCTGTCAAAACTAATGGTCTGGCCTTTTAAAAAGGGGCTATCGTAATAAATATTAGCTACCGTAATGGGATCCATTTTTACCGGTTCCTCTTTAGAAAAGGTTAATAGATATCGTTCCTCTTTTTCAGCCACAAGAATCCGTATACCCTCCTCAGACTCCATAACTGTTATATTGCTGATTGGTGTTGCATCAGGAATTGCATATTCCCTCATATCAAACAGCATAGTTTGCTGGCCTGTAGCGATGTTCCAACCAATCAGCTTATTATCTGCTGCATAATACAATGTATCCCCAAACAGACCATACCATTGAGATACAATTGGCATATCTGCGGTAATAAGCTCCTTTACGGTTCCATCCTCTGGATTCATCCAAACAATTTTCAAATCCGTTTCCATCCTGTTGGCAAAAAGCACCTCTCCATCCATGGTACGGAATACCTGAAGTGTTTCTTTCCCATCTTCTGATGGATATATATAGTTTGTTATAAGAGTTCCGTCACTACTTAATAGAAATATCTCATGCCTATCCATATCTCGAAGATAAAGATTGCCACGGCTGTCACATTCAACCAATGAATCTGAATATCCACTACTTTCCCATATTTGATTGCTCTTTAGTGTTTCAATAATGTCTACGCTTTTTATCAGGTTTCCTTCATGGTCAGTATACACCGCATAATAATGCTGGGCAATCCACTTACCGTTATCTTCCTCACCATTTCTCACAAAAAAAACATATTGATTATTATCCACTATCCTCATTTTTTGAATAAAGCCATCTGAAATACCCCACCTATCAGTAGACAGTGTAAGGCGTTCTGCACTTTCTGTCTCTCCCTGCAGCCTCTGAAAAAAGTATGTTGTCTCAGGTGAGGTATAAAAGGTGTCCATGATACAGAAGGCTTCACTATCCGTTGTTTGGCAGGTGGTATTAATAGCATCCGGAACCTCTTCATAAGCTATCTTTTCGTACCCCACCATAAACAAAGGGTTTTCTACGACTTCTCCTGCCATGGTAAAACCCTTCGTTCTCCAATCATAGTCAGACTTTTGTAAAAGTGATGCTGTTCCCTCTTTGGCTGTCTGCCCACATGCAGACAAAAGCATAAATGTGCAAAATAAGCTGCATAACAGTAAGTGATTTTTCTTATTCATGATATCAATTCTCCTTCTTACTATCGTAAACCGGGGGATGGTTTATACGCAACTAATTAATCATTACAAATGCTATGTCCTCCTTCATGATAAGTATCAACATAAAATAAATATCCACAATCCTGACAATAATCATTCAATTCTGTTACTTTATAAGAATAAAAATATGTCACTGGACCCTGCGATTCTTGTACTATTACCGTATGTGAACTTGACCAATCGCTTACTACAGATCCTCTTCCTTTTACAAATCCCGCGGTATACGACAATATAATAATGATATATCTAAATTTCACACAATGAGATATACATAAAATTTATGTGTGTTATTTAGATAACATATTGTATCGCAAAGTGTTTCTAGCCTTGTTACAACTTATTATAATGTTCAATTATATTAATTACCATAACATACTTGTCACTAATTTGTTTTTTTCTGCATATTCCGGGAAATCTGCGCATCCGTTCCAAAGGAACGGAGCGCTATTCCGCTTGAAACTGAGCGGAGCTCAGCTTGTTGATTAGTTACTGTTGTTTACGCGTCTATCACTGCCTGGAAAATCAAGCCGATATGCTTTTGAGGTCATCCTGCTAAGGCAGGCATCCGCATATGTATTTTCACCGAAGAGCATGTACCAGTTTGCTACAGGTATCTGTGAAATAATTACGGTTGCTTTTCTGCAATCTCTTGATTCTATAATCTCAAAGAGATCACGACATTTGGACATATCAAGATCCATAAGTCCGAAATCATCGATAACAAGCAGGTCATAAGTCGCCATCTTGTTGGAATACTCATAATAAGCACTTTCCAAACGAGCATGCTCAGCTTCTTGAAGAAGATAATTCGCACGGATATATTTCACAGTCCGCATTTGATGTAAAGCAGTAATGCATAAGGCGCATGCGAGATATGTTTTACCTGCACCGGCTCCACCAGTCATCAATAGATTATTAGGTTCATCAATCCAGTTACAATCAGCCAGCAGTTCAATAACACGCGTATTAAGCTGTCGCTCTGGTTCGTATAACGACTGATCCAGATCAGCTGAAGGGTATTTCAATGTTGCTTGTTTTAGCAAACGATTAAATTTCTTATTTTCACGTTGTGACCATTCAAAGTTTACGATATCAGAGAACCTTGTTTCAAATGATTCAAGACTAGCATTGGGATTCAGTAACTGGTTTTCGAGTTCCTCAGCCATTCCAGACATACGAAGCTTGTATAGCTTATCTAGAAGTAGATTCTGATCTTTCGTGAGTTTATCGTTGTAGCTGTATTCTTTTATTCTATATGCCATTGTTTTCACCTTTACTTATAGTAGTCCTTTCCTCGTATGTTTTCATGTAATGGAAGCGTTCCAGGTGATTGCTCCGAAAGTTCTTTTGCATCCATCTTTTTAAGCATCTGCTTAAATGTAAAGTACTTACATGAATTCATCTCAATGCACTTTCTTGCGGCTTCTTCTGCGATGCCATGGGGCAAAGATTTTACACGATGTAAAATGCCTGCACACGCATTGTAAGCCTGTTCTTCGTGCTTAGATGATTTGAGGACTCGTTCTATCAACTCTGACATAGATGGACCAATGGTTGACGCCCAGCGGCGGTAATAGTTTCCGTCTTTAGAATTGACTTCTTTATAGTAAAGGTGCTCTGGGCGCATGTGTTCATCCACTGTAATGTACAGAGGGAACTCACGGTAAGAGCGTTTATGGGTACAGATTAATCGATTGTATTGGTCGCAAATTCTGATTTCTGATGGTGTTGCCTTCAGAATTGCGGGCTTTCCACAATAAGAGTACAATACGGAGTAGTAGTGGCCGTCATACTCGATGTGGTAATTATTGGGAACTTTTGTAACAGCTTTATAATCACAAGTTGTGTAACATCCGCCTGTCAGTGGTTTCATACACGGTTTGTCATATTTCTCAAAGGCATCTTGCCTGGTAAGAAAAGCTTGTTTTTGAAAAGGTCTTGCATTGAGGGCTGCTACTATTTTTTTGATTGCAGCATTCAATTCATCATACGATGTGTAGATATTTTCTTTTAGCTTTTCTACCAAATGCGTTTCAAGGTACCGTACATGATTTTCAACTGTAGGTTTTCCCTTTGGCTTTCTTGCAGGAGGTGGAAGTATAATCGTGCCGTAAAAATCTTCCAAATCTGAAAAACTGGACTGTAGAATCAACTCATCCTTGGTGTGCTTTGTTACCGCAGTTCGGAGATTATCTGGTACAAAATATTTCGTAACACCATCATAGAAAGATACGGCATGAGTACAGCCGTCAATGAAGCAAGGAAGCTTTTCATTAGGAAATGCTTCAGCATACATAAGGCTACTTACACCGAGTGTGGTTAAAAACAAATGGACTTTTTGAATCTCACCTGTTTCTACATCGGTAATAAGTTCAGGCTGGTCACCAACCCAGTCAATATACATCTTTTCACCAGGTTTACGGTTCACTGGCATAGAAGCGTGTTCTCCACCATAATTCGCTTCTATAAATTTGTTGTAATACTCATAAAACTGTGACTTTTCATATCCATCAGGATTCTTTTCCTTGTAATCCAACCAGCAGAAAGAGATATTCACTTTGCTGCCCTGTGTATGAATACGATCATAATAATACTGACAATCCGGCAAAGGAACATCCTTTCGTTGCAGATTAGTCTGTGGATAGAATAAGGCTTCTACCTCTTTTGGTGGCATCATTCGTAGATCTTCGATTGAGAAACCACCGGATTCATACCTGCTCATAATCAGTGCTACTGTGCCAGAGCCAATCTTGTAGCGATCCATTACGGATCTTGTTGGGCAATTATTCAGACGCATCTGAATTGTGCCAATAATAGTGTTGTAGTCTTGCATAAATAAGTCTCCTTTCGCAATTAATTTTTAACTACGAAATGACTATAACACTTTGTTAAATCATATGTTCAGAACGAACCGGAAACACGTTCAGAAACGAATGGAATCAATGTTCAGGTGTTAGTGGAATCCGTGTTCAGTTGAAGCGGAATTTGCATTTTTTTCTGAATATGTTGCAACTTTAGTTGATAATATAGTTGATTTTTATCTGGCTTTTCTATGAATATGTAGAATGAATATTATCAGCATGGTAACAATAGGATGAATAAGAGATGAATAGATATGCTAAAAGATAATTTTATAAGTTATACATTGGAAAACCCTAAAAATACACTAAATAAAGATGTGTTTTCCGTTTCATCATATTTTCTGAACGCTGAAAAACAGAGAAACAAAAATTATTAATGACCTTAACTAAATAAAAAATAGTACATATATTGTGCACATATCTGTACAACAAAAAATCCCTTGAAAATCAAGGGATTTCGTAAAAATGAGATAGGATTCTAACCATAATTCCCTGCACACATAAATACTAATAAATAGAAGTTTTGCGGCTTCTGTATTTATTTGCACAAATCAGCACATATGCAAGGATTACATACTCATATTTCCTTATTTTATTTATGATGCTTCCTTGTTCAATTTGAACCTTTTTATTTTATGTTTTTTTCATCCAGATACAGCTGTACTCTGCTTTGGATGATATTGCATACTGACTCTGCATCCTTCTGGTTCTCAAAAAAAGGCTTCAGTTCTTCCCATATCAGCTCCCGTAAGTCATCCTGGGAGTAATCTGCCAGTACCGCATAAGGAATGATGTCAAGGACTTCATCCAGCTGACTCTTAGAAAAAGTACAGGGTTCTCCCATATAATTATCTGCCTGAAGAAGTGCCTCTATATTCTGTTCCTCATACCGGTCTACTGTCCACAGACCAGAAACCCCCTGATGCATCCCTCGGAATATGATATCACTCATGTATAAAAGGTAGAATTCCAGGAATTCATAGGCTCCCTCTTTGACCTCACTGGTGCTAAGGATGCTGAGAGCAGGTGAAATGATATATGCCACTGGTTTTCCATCAGCACTAGGGTATCCTTTTATCACCAATTCTCTCCCCTGTTTATTCTCTTCAACGGCGATTATATTGAGATTTATAGAATAAAGCAGACCGTATGCGTCCTCTTTTTCTTTCAATTCCGTCATTTCTTCATAAGTATAGGAATCTTTTCTGTTTAGAGCTTTTACTTTGGTGATAAATGACTGAAATATCTCTCCATTAAAAGTTGCTTTTCCTGTTTCACGATCAATGCACATTTCCATAATTGTCGGTATGCATGCGTCATAAATTTGCTTTCTTGTACTGACCATTCCAAATGTATTTGGATTTTCTTTCATCCAGTCAAGGAACTCGTCCACTGTCCATCCGGTTGTACCAAGCTTCATCCGACTCCCATAAAAGGCACTCAGGGTATAACGGTTTGGTAATGCAAAAAGCCTACCTTGGTCTGTATAAGCAGTCAGAATTGACTCTGACAAATCATCAAGGGACAGATTCTCAGAGTTGTTGATATAAGGGGTGAGGTCTTCTAAAACCCCCTTTTCATTAAAATCTGCAATCAACGAATTGTATGTGGAAAAGATCAGGTCCGGATAATCACCAGACGCAACTATCTTTGCCACATCATATGTATCATCATAGCTATGGGCATATTTGTAATCCTTGAACACCACCTGATAAGTGTCACTCTGTTCATTGAATGCATCAACAGGATTTGTGCTGTCCTTAGGCCAATCACCCAAATAATCATACAGATAAATATAGCGTCTTCCATAGGCATCATATTTAGTCTCATCCAACTTAAGGGGCTCTTTTCCATCAACAAGCTCTTTTCCCATAATTCTCGTATAGGTAATATACTTTACAGCAGTTACATCCGTGCTGTAACCAAACAGATGGAATGTATCCTCCTCCGTGATCCGCATGTCTACAATCTGATGAATATCAATATTGCGGCCTTCCAGTTCAACTACCTTACTTGTGTCTTTTTCTATCAGGTCGTACTTGTATATACCTTCTTCATCAACATATGCTATGGCTTCTTGATTCTTGTATAGACAATTTCCGTCTCCTGTAATGGGATTTCCCCCGGACATAACCCCTGTGTTCCGGTCTACAATAGACAGGCAGACGGTTGTTTCATCAGATTCCACATAGGAAACACCAATCTTTTCTTCTGAGATCTCCACTAACCCACGGTATTCAGCACCCGGACAGGGGATTGAAAATAATGTCTCCCCATTAGAATCTGCTACGAAGAAATACTTTTTGGTAATCACGGCAAAGTTACCATCCTGCAACTTCAGGAAGGCATTAGGATAATCCCCCGGCAGTCCTGTATTCTGCAGAGAAACCTCCTCTAAAAACGTACCCTCAGTATCATATCCGGCAAGAGAATAATGTAGTTTTCCTTCTGTCTCTTCCCCCAATAACAGATAAATTCTGTCCTTTCCAAAAGAATCCGTTGTAATATAAGAACTCCGTAATATGATATTTTCCGATGGCAGTTTCAGTCTGATAGACTTGCTCCCTCTTTCCATTGCCTGCATGTATATTCCCATGTCTTCAATATTTTCCTTCTCACTGTTCACAATCTCGCCGTGATAGTAATAGAAATGGGTATCACTCATCCCCATCAGAGTAAACGGATAGTGCTCTTCAGGGAGTCTAAAAATCTGGGAACTCTCGTTATATTCTGGTACCGCACTGCTTTCTACGGACTCTGTTTTATGACTACATCCGGTCAGTATTAACAGACATATAAAAATGATAGCTAACCAAATTTTTCTCCTCATATCAACACTAATCTCCTTTAATCTTATAAGAAGTCACATAACCATGTTGTAATCAAGATAACCGCTGTAAGAATAATCGTTTTTAATGATCTTTCAAAGGCAATCACTTAAACCAATCAACTTAATTCATCTAGAGGAGAAAATGTATCCATTTCCTCCTCCTAAATCTTCTTAATTAATTACATTATGGGCAATATATATCATGATCCAAACGGCCATCTGTTAATCAAAAACATAATATTATATGCCCTAAACTAGCTGTACTACATCCTCCATTTGTTACCATCTGACATTCTTTAGACATTTCTACTAATCTCATTTCACGTAAATAACAATCTTTTAATAACTTCATGTTTTGACTTTTCATAACTGGTCTCCTATTCATTTTCCGTATCCTTTCCAATTTTTTTCGCCAAGCATATTGCCACACAAAAAAGCATCAAGCTTCCTAATATGGAAACCAGCATAATAATCAATTTCAGGCTACCATCTGTTATATTAATATAATAATAATAGGTTGTAAAAAAATATTTCCAGTACTTTGTCTGTACAATCACATTATTTATAACCAACCCTACGATTCCAAGCAAAGAATTGATTACTACTGAACGAATAAAATGAAATAAAACAAACAAAAAAGTGATATTTATAAATGACCCTATCATAGAATAACCCAGCTGCTCCATCATGCTTTTATAATTTATATTAAGATTCCATACTAAATTAAATCCCCAAAAAACAAGAAGGAAAAAAATATAGGAAGCAACAAGATAAATATAACTGACTAATAGCTTTGCAACTGTCATTATTCTAATATCTCCACCTGTAATACGTAGGAGCTTCCATCCACCATTTGTATTTTCAATATTAACATACATAACAAGAAAAATAATTGTCATTAACGGAAGACCAAATGCGAAAAATATATTGGTTGCAAAAGCATATGTTAGTTCTCCTTCTGTCCCTCTGACTGTCCCTGCATCAATAATTTTTTCCGTAATAGAATGAGCAAGTCCTATACTTAATATAGTCATTACAATAATAAGCAACTCTAAATGCCATTTTCTAATTTTTAAATATTCACAAGCGATATAATTTTTCATGGATTCCTTCCTCTCGCCCTTACACTAATTCATCTTTCCTGTTAAGTAAAACTGCACTTAAAAACAGGCATACAACCGCGCCGATCAAAACAACTGCAGTATGTTCCATTATTAATCTAGTAGACTGCATATAACTATAAGACGCGAATGCATAAGGATTAATTTTGCTTATAAATATACTATCTACTCTCTGCAATTGGGATGAAACCATAAATATAATAAATGATATTGGAATTAAAAAAATAATTTTCCGAATCATTGCTATAATCAGGAAATTAAGAGAACTTACCCCAATAGCTGTTATCCACTGGGCAGCAAATACTTTTCCAAACAACCCCCATTCAACCGGGGTTTTCACACCAGTAATGTGTCCAACCAGAACCATGCTTCCACAATTAAATATAATCAGTATCGTCATAAAGATAATGACCATTAAAAATTTACTTACGACAACTGAAATCATAGATTTATTTGACAATTTTATATTGATCCAACCTCTATATTTTGTTTCAATATTGAACATGACAAATATTAATAATGTACAAAAAACTGCCAGTAATTCAATAAACATAAATATATTCTGTTCTTTAAACATAAGCTGCCAATATGATAATCCTTTTTCTTCTTTGTGCAATAATAAATATTCATATCTAAAATGCAAATCAAATGTCAGTAATGCAT
>DATERV010000057.1:0-23029 GCA_035271185.1 Lachnospiraceae bacterium
GCTAGCGTAAAATTTTATTCGGATTAAATGGAAAATAAAAAACAAGAGAACACCACTTTGTGATAAAGTATTTAGCGACTAAACCAATACAAACAAAGGATAGGTGTTCTCTATGATTAATAGTATAAAATATTTTGAAGAAGAATGCATCAACAGATTTGAAAAACTGGAAGATGAGTTTATGAAGAATCCTCTGCAGCTGGCAGAGTATGTGATGGAAATTACAAAGGAACTCCATGCTCTTGGCTTACAGATGATAAGGGAATCTCTGGAAAGCATGGATGAGATGATTCAGAAAAGTCCGGTAAGACGGCAACACTGGATCGTGGAATCCCATACCAATAAACAACTCATTACCTCTCTTGGAACCGTGAGCTTTCATAAGACCTATTTTACAAACAAAATGACCGGAAGCAGCGAATACCTGCTGGACCGTATCCTTGGATTAGAACGGAATGAACGCATGACAGAAGATGCACAGGCCAGAATGCTCAAAGAGGCAGTGCAGACATCCTATCGGCGCGGCGGTGAAGCGATAAGTCTTACCACAGAGGTAAAAAAACAGACGGTAAAAAATAAGATACACCATCTGCAGTTTCCTAAGAACGAGGAAAGGCCAAAGAGGAAAAAAGAGGTTGAGTACCTGTATATCGAGGCAGATGAAGACCATGTATCGCTGCAGTTTAGGGATAAAAAGGGTGACCTTGCAGAAAATAAGAATCATCAGAAGAACAACTGTCTGCTCACAAAGCTGGTCTATATCCACGAAGGAATAGAAAAGGAGGCACCGAAAAGCAAGCGTCACAAACTAGTCAATCCTTACTATTTTTGTGGAGTCAGCCAGGGAGAAGAAAACAAGGTATTCTGGGATGATATCTATGACTATATAGAAAATCATTATGACCTTGAAAAAGTCAAAAGAATCTATCTAAATTCCGATGGAGGAGCATGGATCAAATCAGGAATGAGGAGGATTGCAGGGATCACCCATGTTCTGGATGGATTTCATTTGGAAAAATATCTGACAAAGCTTACAAGCCACCTGAAAGATAGCCGTGAAGATGCAGCGGATGAATTAAGGGGAGCAATCAGAAGTAAGACAAAAAGAGAGTTTGAAGAAATCGTAGAAAGAGTGGAGAACTGTCTGGAAGAGGAAACAGGAAGAAAGAGGATCACAGAAGCAAAAGAATATATCCTGTCAAACTGGACCGCAGCAAAACTGCGATTAAGACATCAAGATGGAGTAAAAGGAAGCAGTACGGAAGGGCATGTAAGCCATCTATTATCCAGCAGGATGAGTTCAAGGCCAATGGGCTGGAGCAGAACAGGAGCCAGTAAGATGGCACAATTACGGGCGTATTATGTAAATGGTGGAAACATGCTGGAACTGGTAAGATTTCAGAAAAGAGAACTGCCGGTGGCGGCAGGAGCAGAATACGATATATTGAGAAGTAATCAGATCATTGCATCCGAAAGAAACCGGCATGGAGAAGTAGGAAAATATACAGAATGTATCTCCCATAGTCTGTCCTTGCAGAACAAAAAGATGGTATACTTCAACACTCAGATATGGGGATTATAAAAGTACCCATGAGAAAGGCCGGGTTCTTTCCAGAAAAAGGAGCTGGACTTGCTTAGAATACAGAAAAGATGTATATTAAATCTACAAGTCATTGCCTGATACTTTATCAGTGCATCGTGGGTGGACTCTGCACCATTAAATCCGAAGGTAAATTTACGCTGTCAATTCGTTATGCTTAATTGACGAATAATTATGGCTAGTATATAATATTGTTTATGCAATACAAAGGATACGTTAAAATAAAAAAATATTTAGGAGGTTTATTAATGGAGAAGGGTAAGTATGGAATCAAGCTATCATTTTATGCAGTAATGGCATTTATTCTGGTGATTTTCGGGTATTACACATTACTGTTTTTACTGGCAGGCGTAGTCCTCATTGGGGAGAAGAATGAATGGGCATGCCGTCAGGTCATCGAAGCAATTTGTCTGAGTTTTGTTTTAAATGTCATATCTTCAGTATTTGGAATTTTCGATTTTGTATACAGAATTCCTTATATTGGAACAGCCTGGGGTACAGTTATCAATGTAATCACCAGTCTGGTAGAGATTGCTGTTTGGGTATTTGCAATTATCGCCATTGTAAGAACAGCAAAAGGCAAAGAAGCAGGAATTCCTCTTGCAGACAGATTTGCAAACTGGGCATATGGAAAGTTAATTGTGAAGCCACAGCCTGTATATCAGCAGCCTATGCAGGGTCAGCCTGTATATCAGCAGCCAGTTCAGCAAGCACAACCCGCTGATGTATGTGTTAAGTGTGGAGCACCTTTGAACGGAGGAGCCTTCTGTACCAAGTGTGGTGCACCTGCCAATAAATAGACGTTCTTTTCAATACTTTACATAGAAAATATCAATATGCATAGAATAGATGTGTAAAAATATATTTCACTTGACAAAGAAAAGTGAAATGAGTATAGTAATGAAAAATGGTGATAATAAAAAAATAAAGGTAGAGACAAAAAGGAGTACATATTACCCCTTAACAGAGAGGATAATCCGTAATTTGGCTGGAAGGTTATCTAAAGGAAGGAATATGGAAGGTAGTTTTGGAACCGGAGAGCTGAAATGCGTGATTGAGCAGTGTAAGTTTTCACGTTTCGTCCACGTTACCGGACGAGACTTTAGTAGAAGTCGCTAAGGTAGCGTAAGCTGCGAACAAAGGTGGTACCGTGATGTATAATCGCCCTTTGCTGATGAATGTCAGTAAAGGGCTTTTTTGTTTCTAAATTTATTCAGGAGGTAGATATGGAAAAAGAATTAGCAAAAACGTATGATCCCCAAGGGATTGAAGACCGATTATATCAGAAATGGCTGGATCAAAAATATTTCCATGCCACAGTAGATTACACCAAAAAACCATTTACCATTGTGATTCCCCCTCCCAATATTACAGGACAGCTCCATATGGGGCATGCACTGGATAATACCATGCAGGATATTCTCATCCGTTTCAAAAGGATGCAGGGCTATAATGCCTTATGGCAGCCGGGGACTGACCATGCGAGTATTGCTACAGAAGTAAAGATTATTGAGAAACTGAAGGAACAGGGTATTGATAAGCATGACCTTGGCAGAGAAAGGTTTTTGGAAACAGCCTGGGATTGGAAAAAGGAATATGGCGGAAAAATCATTTCCCAATTAAAGAAAATGGGATCATCCTGTGACTGGGACAGAGAACGTTTTACAATGGATGAAGGCTGCAATAAGGCTGTTACAGAAGTATTCTGCAAAATGCACGAAAAAGGATGGATTTACAAGGGATCCCGTATCATCAACTGGTGTCCGGTTTGTAATACTTCCATCTCTGATGCAGAGGTGGAATACCAGGAACAGGCCGGTCATTTTTGGCATATCAAATATCCTCTCATGAATGCAGACGGAACTGTAAGCACAACCGAATTCCTGAAATTTGCTACAACCCGTCCGGAAACCATGCTGGGTGATACTGCAGTAGCAGTAAACCCTGAGGATGAAAGATATAAAGCAATCATAGGCAGGAAGGTATTACTGCCCATTGTAAACAGAGAAATTCCGATTGTAACAGACAATTATGTGGACATGGAGTTTGGTACAGGAGTAGTAAAGATTACACCTGCCCATGACCCCAATGACTTTGAAGTTGGGAAACGTCATAATCTGCCTGCAATCAATATTATGAATGATGATGCCACCATCAATCATAACGGTGGAAAATATGAGGGCATGGATCGCTATGAAGCCAGAAAGGCTATTGTTGCAGAATTAGAACAGATGGGTCTTTTGGAAAAAATCGAGGACTATTCTCATAATGTGGGTACTCATGACAGATGTAAGACCACCATTGAACCCCTTGTGAAGGAACAGTGGTTTGTAAAAATGGATGAGTTGATTAAACCGGCAGTGGAAGCTGTTCAAAAGGGTGAAATCAAACTGATTCCCGAACGAATGGATAAAACCTATTTTAACTGGACAGACAATATCAGGGATTGGTGTATCAGCCGTCAGCTTTGGTGGGGACACAGAATACCGGCATATTACTGTGATCAGTGTGGAGAAGTTGTGGTAGCCAAACAAGAACCGGTAGTTTGTCCGAAGTGTAGTTGCACTCATTTTACACAGGATCCGGATACCCTGGACACCTGGTTCTCTTCTGCCCTTTGGCCCTTCTCTACCTTGGGATGGCCTGAACAAACAGAAGATTTGAAGTATTTTTATCCAACTGATGTGCTAGTAACCGGATATGATATAATTTTCTTCTGGGTTATCAGAATGATTTTCTCAGGTTACGAGCAGATGGGAGAAAAGCCTTTCAAAACCGTATTGTTCCATGGTCTGGTGAGGGACAGCAATGGCAGGAAGATGTCAAAATCCCTGGGAAATGGAATTGATCCCTTAGATATTATTAGTCAGTACGGAGCAGATGCGTTAAGACTTACCTTGATTACCGGAAATGCGCCCGGAAATGATATGAGATTCTACAATGAAAGAGTGGAAGCCAGCCGTAATTTTGCCAATAAGGTATGGAATGCTTCCCGTTTCATTATGATGAATATGGATGGAAAGAAGGTAACAGAACCTGCAAAAGAAGAATTCCAACCGGTTGATCGTTGGATTTTATCAAAACTGAACAGTCTGATCAAAGAAGTAACTGACAACATGGAAAACTTCGAATTAGGCATTGCCGTACAGAAGGTATGTGATTTTATCTGGGATGAATTCTGTGACTGGTATATTGAAATGGTAAAACCCAGACTCTATAATTCGGATGATGCAGTAAGTCAGAATGCGGCATTGTATACGTTGAAGGCTGTTTTGATCGATGCCCTAAAGCTGTTACATCCATATATGCCATTTATTACTGAAGAAGTTTTCTGCACCCTGCAGTCTGCAGAAGAATCCATTATGATTTCATCCTGGCCAGTCTATCAGGAAAGCCGCTCTTATGTAAAAGAAGAGAAGGATATTGAAATCATCAAAGAAGCAGTGAGAGCAATCAGAAACATTCGTACGGAAATGAATGTTGCTCCCAGCAGAAAGGCCAGTGTTTATGTAGTCAGTCAGGATACTGCTGTAAGTGATGCTTTTACGGAGGGTGTTTTGTTCTTTGCTTCCCTGGCTTATGCTTCCGAGGTATTTGTTCAGTTTGATAAAGAAGGAATTTCGTCAGATGCAGTTTCAGTAGTAATACCGGGCGCTACCTTATACATTCCATTTGCAGAATTGGTGGATATCAATCAAGAAATAGAACGTTTGAAAAAAGAAGAGCAGAGGCTTGCGGGAGAGATTGCCAGAGCCGATGGCATGCTTAAGAATGAAAGATTCCTTTCTAAGGCACCGGAACAGAAGGTAACAGAAGAAAGGGAGAAGCTTACAAACTATGCTCGTATGTTAGAACAGGTAAGATTACGCCTGGAGCAACTTCAACAATAGGTGATTGTGGTGGTAAAACAAAAAATCGATTCTTATGAACAGGCAATGGATTATGTATGCACTCTTCCCCGATTTTCCTCAACAAATACCATGGAGGATACAAAGGATTTCTTGAGGAGACTGGGGAATCCGGAAAAGAATATGAAGATTATACATGTAGCCGGTACAAATGGAAAGGGATCTGTATGTGCCTATTTATGCTCTTTGCTAAAGACCGCCGGATATAGCTATAGTCAGTTTACTTCTCCTCATCTTGCAGATATTAGAGAACGATTTGTAATCAATGGCAGAATGATTGCCGAAAGTGAGTTCCTTCAATCTTTTCTGTATATATACGATATGCTTCCATGGAATGAGCTGGAAAATGAGAAAGGATATCATCCTACCTTTTTCGAATTCTTATTCTTTATTGCTATGATTCTGTTTCAAAAAGCGAATACGGATTACTGTGTATTGGAAACAGGCCTGGGTGGAAGACTGGATGCTACCAATTCCATCTCCTGTAAAGAAATATCAGTTATTACCCATATGGGACTGGATCATACAGAATGCCTGGGAGATACAATTGTTAAAATTGCCGGAGAAAAAGCCGGAATTATGCACGCTGGTGCCAAAGTAGTATATTGGGAAACAGATGAAGATGTTACCTACATTTTGTCAGAATATGCAGACAGACTGATAATTCCTGCATTTTCTGTGTCGAAAAGAGACTACACGTTCATAAATTTTAGTAATAAAACCATTGATTTTTCTTACCGTTCCCTTTATTATGATAGTGTTAGGCTACGTTTACATACGATAGCTAGGTATCAGATGGAAAATGCCAGTCTGGCGCTAAGAACATTGGAAGTGCTGCTTGGTAAAGAGAAGCTTACACCAGAGGTTATGCAGACAGGGATTGCATCAGCGTTCTGGGCAGGCCGTATGGAAGAAATACTACCCAATGTTTATGTGGATGGTGCACATAATGGGGATGGTATCCGAGCATTTTTGGAAACAGTGTCGCAAGATGGCTGTCTGTTGCCAAGGAAGTTGCTGTTTGGAGTGGTACAGAACAAAGCATATGAAGCAATGATACAGGCAATTGTTTTAAGTGGTCTTTTTACTGATATTTCTGTTGTGCAGTTAAAAAGTGCCAGAGCTCTTAATGAAGAGAGTCTGGAAAAAGCATTCAGACAATATTGGGGGAAGGATATGATATCTTACCATTCTGTTAAGGAAGCTTTTGATGCAGAAACCGGTACAAGACTTCATAATAAACGATTGTATATTGCAGGTTCCCTGTATTTGGTTGGAGAGATTAAGGAGCTATTATGATTAATTTTGAAGAAGAATTAAAAAAATTTCATCCAAGCCTTGAAGTAGAGGATGCGGAAGAAGCTATTTATAATCAGGATATGACGGATATGGCTGATATTTTGGTAAAGATGCTAAAGGAAACCAAAACAGAAGAATAGAGGGGTAGGTGGCATGAAGTGTTATAACTGTGGCTGCCGTTTGTCAGAATATGATTTCTGTACCGCCTGTGGTGCAGATGTTTCTCTATACAAGAAAATTATGAGAGTGTCCAACATGTACTACAATGAAGGACTGGAGAAAGCCGGGATTAGAGATTTGACCGGTGCAGTGACAAGTTTACGGCAGAGTTTGAGATTTAATAAGAATAATGTTGACGCCAGAAACCTGCTTGGCCTTCTGTATTTTGAAATAGGAGAGGTGGTTGCAGCGCTGAGTGAATGGGTCATAAGCAAGAATCTTCGTTCGGAGAAGAACATAGCAGATGACTATATTGGTATGATTCAGAACAATGCTTCCGGACTGGATACCATTAATCAGACCATTAAGAAGTATAATCAGGCTTTGGCTTACTGCGTGCAAAACAATAAGGATTTGGCTATCATTCAGTTAAAGAAGGTCTTGTCATTATGTCCCAAGTTTATACGCGCTCATCAGCTTTTAGCACTATTGTATATAGATAGTGAACAGTGGGATAAAGCCAAACGAGAATTGGATAAATGTTGTAAGATAGACGTAAATAATGGCCAGACGCTTCGCTACCTAAAAGAAGTGGGGACTATGCTGGTGACTGATGAAACAGTGGCAGTGAAGGCAGTCGGCAAACAGAAAAATGATGAAAGTATCCGTTATCAGAGTGATAACGAAATAATCATACAGCCTCTGAATGTAAAGGAACCCAAAAATTCCGGATTAGGTACGCTTTTTAATGTAGGAATTGGATTGATCTTGGGAGTGGCATCCATGTTTTTTCTGATTTTACCGGCAGCTGTTTCTAAAGAGCGTGCAAATGCCCAGGTGCAGGTGAAAGAAATTGGGGAACAACTGGATGTGAAGACAGCAACCATCAACACCATACAGCAGGAGATTGATAACCTAACCGCAGATAATCAGACATTACATGACCAACTGGATGCCTATGTGGGAACTGATGGAACATTACAGACAATTGACAGTCTCTTGGAAGGGGCAAGTGAGTATCTTAATACCAAAGACGCAAAGGCTACAGCAGCATATCTGGATGCCTTGGCAATGAATGTGGATTTAACCAAGACTTCAGATGCCTTCCAACTTTTATATAATACGTTATTACAGCAGATAGGTCCTGAGTTATCTCGAACCTATTATGCCAGTGGGAATAGTGCATATAAAGACAATAATTTTCCACAGGCAATTGATGAACTTACGAAGGCAGTCAGCTATGATGCAACAAATGGAGATGCTTTGTTTACCCTGGGTAATGCTTACAGACGTAATGAGCAGAAGACAGAAGCCATAGCTACTTACCAGAAGGTAATAGAACTTTTCCCTAATACTGAAAGAGCAAGAAGGGCACAGAACTATATAAATGACTTAAGTGCCGGCTAAGTAAATGATACTGAAGAATAGAGAGAGATACAAAAGAGAGCTTATAGGAAACTATAGGTTCTTTTTAATTTAAAAAATTGTCGAAAGGAGAGAGTGTGAGAGAGAAAATGGAGGATTTTAAGGTAATTGACAATTATCTCTGTGTCAAACTTCCGGAAGAAGTAGATCATCATAAGTCTGCTTACATTTGTGAGAATGCTGACAAATATATTTTAAAGGAACAGGTACAAAATGTAGTATTTGATTTTGAAGATACCAAATTTATGGATTCTTCCGGTATCGGTATCATTATGGGCAGGTATAAGAAAATATCTTGCTTTGGCGGTAAGGTTTTTGCCATTCATGCAGATCGGCAGATAAAAAGAATTCTGCACATGTCAGGATTGCATAAAATAATTGAGATTATGGAATAGGAGAATAAACCAAAAATGATTGAAATTAAAGAAAAGGAACCAGTTGCTTCAGGGGAAAGGGAATTCATGAAAAACGAAATGTCACTGGAATTCGATGCCATATCTAATAATGAAAGCTTTGCACGAGTGGCAGTAGCAGCGTTCATTACACCGCTCAATCCAACCTTAGAGGAGTTATCTGATATTAAAACTGCGGTTTCTGAAGCAGTCACCAACGCCATTATTCATGGTTATGAGAATGTTTACGGATATGGCAGGCATGGAGAAACCAGACCTGTCTACTGCAAAATCAAGGAAGGGAAGGTTTATGTACACTGCAAGATAGAACGTGGCATTTTACATATTGAGATAGAAGACAAAGGCGTTGGAATAGAAGATCTAGACAAGGCAATGGAACCACTTTATACCACGAAACCAGAATTAGAGAGATCAGGTATGGGGTTTGCTTTTATGGAAGCTTTTATGGATGACTTAGAGGTGGAGAGTAAACCGCTTCAAGGGACCATTGTGCGCATGCAGAAGAAACTGCAGTGCGGCGCCTGGATCCACAGGGGGGAATGACCGGCAGAATGGAAGAAATATCAGTATTAATCGAAAAATCACAGGCTGGAGATAAAGAAGCGAGAAAAGTACTGATAGAAAGCAATTTGGGATTGGTTCATCATATTGTGAAAAGATTTATAGGCAGGGGCTATGAAACGGAAGATCTGTTTCAGATTGGCACCATTGGTCTGATGAAAGCCATTGATAAGTTTGATTTGTCTTTTGATGTAAAATTTTCTACCTATGCAGTACCCATGATTATGGGGGAAATCAAGCGGTTCATACGGGATGATGGTATGATCAAGGTAAGCAGGACATTAAAGGAAAATGGATTACGAGTCAAGATGGCTGCAGAAAGGCTTACAGGAAGACTGGGAAGAGAGCCTACTTTATGTGAAATAGCAGAAGAAGCAGCCTTGAGTGTAGAGGATATTTCCCTTGCCATGGAGGCAGGTGCTGAGGTGGAATCTATTTATAAATCTGTGTATCAGGCAGATGGCAGTGAAATATATCTGGTAGACAAGGTGGCTTGTGGCAATATAGGACAAGCGGAGGGCACTACACAAATACAGGGATACCATGCTTCACAGGATTATGAAAAGGAGGATTTGCTAAACCGCATGTTGCTAAAGCAGCTTCTTGACTCACTTCAGGAAAAAGAGAGAGAATTGATTCAACTGAGATATTTTCAAGATAAAACCCAATCTGAAGTGGCTCGGAAGATGGGAATCAGTCAGGTCCAGGTTAGTCGGCTGGAGAAGAAGATATTGCTCCATATGCGGGAAGAGATCATGGTCTGAATATCTTAAGATATTCTGAATTCCGCTTTTTGGTACTTCACAGATATTCTATCTTACTATATAGTGAAAGGGTAATGTTGGCGGATTTCGAAGGATGGAAGAGGAAAACTATGAAACGAAAGAAAAAGGAAATTGTTTTTTATGTTATAACCATATTCAGTTGTCTGCTCGCCATGACGGTGGTGGTAACAGCGGCACTCCTGGTATATGACCGAATACAAAAGAAGAATAGAGAGAAGACTGAAGCAATGGAGGCTATGGCCAACGCCGAAGTTGTAACCTACTCCCAGGAGGAAATAGATCTTATGCTGGCTGAGGCCATTGAAACGGCAGAAACCGCAACCCGAACTCAGGTATCGGCGGATATTCTTTCTCAGATAGAGAATAATCTGAAAGATGGAAATTCAGTAGTGGAAACATTGCGTCCATTGTATCCGGATAATATCGTGGTAGTCAGCAATAGTCGGTTTCACTTTATACCGATCAGGGATGACTTAAAGCACCACAATCTATTGCAGGAGAATATTCAAGTACTGGAAAGTGGAGAAATGCAATATGTAATAGATGGTGAGGTAACCTCCCATAAGGGGATAGATGTTTCTAAATATCAGGGAGATATTGACTGGAAAAAAGTGGCTGAAGCAGGCGTAGAATATGCATTTATCAGGGTTGGAGTGAGAGGATATGGTCAGGAAGGAAAGGTAGTTCTTGACGAAAAGTATGAAAGCAACTTAAAAGGTGCTACCGAGGCTGGCATTCAGGTAGGGGTGTACTTCTTTTCCCAGGCAATCACAGATGAAGAAGCCTTAGGAGAAGCACAAACTGTTTTAGAGGCAATCGACGGATATTCAGTTACATACCCAATCGTATATGACGTGGAAAAAACCAGTGCTGCCGAGGGACGAATGAATCAGCTGACGGTAGAAGATAGGACCAGGATGGCCAGAATCTTTATTGATAAGATCAAGGAAGCTGGTTATACTCCTATGATTTATTCCAACATGGAAATGTGGGCTGTACTGATTGACATGGCTTCCTTTGAAGATGTAGATAAATGGTTTGCTTATTACAATACAGATTTGTATTTCCCCTATGAATATGCTATCTGGCAGTATACGGATAAAGGTACCATTGATGGTATCAAAGGAAATGTAGACTTAAATATCAGTTTCAAAGAATGGTAACTGTATATAAAGGGTCTGTCGCACTAAGATAGTGTGACAGACCCTTTTCAATAGTTTTTTTCTGATCATGTTCCATAGGCCTTCATATACATAAATACCTATTTGTATAAGTCCTTACACCAGAATCAACCACAGGTTGTTTTTTATATCCTTTCCCATAGAAACGTGTAATTTACATCATGTACGTGAAAATGTTATACTTTGTATAGAATGACAGAGAGGAAAGGGGTACTAATATGTTGGACAATTTTGGGACAAGGTTAAAAACAATCAGAAAAGAAAAGAATAAAACCCAAAGTGATGTTGCTACATTGCTGGGTGTATCTGATCAGGCAGTATCAAAATGGGAGACAGGTGAATGTCTTCCCGATGTGTATAATCTGAAAATGCTTGCAAAACTGTTGCATGTTTCTGCGGATACGCTTCTTGAGGATAAAGAGGAGAACAAGGAAAAGGTTGTGGAGGTTATTCATATTGGAGATGCTGTGTTTGAAGTAGTAGAAAAACAAGAAATTATATATGCGGGTAAGTTTTTTTATGCGAAAGATTTTACTAATATAAATGAGTTTCTGTCCTGTGTCGATACTTATCCAAGAGAGGATGAAAGCCATGTTTATGATATGGTTTTTGAGGGCGTGTTTCCAAACAGCGATACCCATGTAAGTATTAATTTCTGGCGCGAGGAAGAGATAAGAGGATATGGTTTTGCCAGAGAGACAACAAGCAGTAATCAGCCAGAGGGGATTGATGTTTTTGTAAATCCGGCATCTTTATACATAAGGGCTTATCCGGATACGCATATATCACATCTTGTTGCAAAAGAAAAATGCCAATTATGGGAATTGTTTGCATATATTAGAAACTTTTTGATGCCTAATCATGGATTCGTAATGGCTGATAATGGAGCTCAGGAAATTGAAATTTTTGATAATGAAGAGCACAGTACAGGATATGTTTATATGCCGGTAAAACGAGCATAACCATAAACTGAGAGGATAGTAGAATTGAATTCAAGGGTTTGTACGAGTGGAAAACGACCCCTCCATACATGTCCTAGAAAAAAACGGATTTATAAAGGAAGGCGTTTTACATCATTATCCTTTTGGCAGGGAATTTCATGATGCAGTTATGCTGGCAATAGTGGTTGAAGAAAAGGAAGGCTAGAAGCCTTCCTTTCAGACTGAAGACATTATCTGCAATTAAGCTTGGATGAAAGGGTTCAATTTTATAACAACTATTCGTACCGCCTTACCGTCGTTACGGCATATGCCGAACGGTATAAACTTACTAAGGATTCAATCCTACCGTATTGGAATCAAAAATTGAACGGCATAAACACACCTAACTACTAATCCTACCGTCGTTATAGTATAAGCCGAACAGTACAAACTTACAAAGGATTCAATCCTACCGTATTGGAATCAAAAATTGAACGGCATAAACACACCTAACTACTAATCCTACCGTCGTTATAGTATAAGCCGAACGGTACAAACTTACAAAAGATTCAATCCTACCGTCGTCGAGCCAAAACCCCAACGGCATAAACGGCAGTGTATTGCTACTTATAGCCAAATGGCACTAGGATTGGAATCCTTGCGCCTCTTTGTCTACAAACTGAAAGGAAGGCTAGAAGCCTTCCTTTCTTCGCAGTTGTCTCAAGTCACGACGTTTTTTGGCATTTTCCCATTCCATCTGTTCGGCAGGATCTTCAATAATCAGCGGAGGCACCTCTGAAGGCTTCTCATCTTCCCCCATAGCAACCATAACAAAATAAGCACGGTTAATGGGATGGCGATATCCATCCGGATTTTCTCTGTAAGTGTCAACACGGACTTCCATGGAGGTATGTCCCACATAGGTGACTCTTCCAATCAGTACGATCATATCATTTAGGAATACACCTTCTTTAAACTGTAAATTATCTATTGCAGCAGTGGTAACATTCTGGCCACAGTGTCGTCTGGCAGTAGCACCTGCTACTTCATCTATCCATTTTAACAGCTGCCCCCCAAAAAGACGGCCAACTCCATTGATATCGTGATAAATCAATATATGGAGTTGTTCTGTTAAGGAGTCCGAAATTTTTTTTGGCGTTAACATATTTTATGTCCTTTCAAAAAGTAGTAGTTTCAGTTTAGTACAATTTTGCCTGATTTGCAAGTTATGGAGCATTTCCCTGAAAATGCATAATGCGAAGATAAAAGGTAACAATAAATTAGCATTAGGGAAATGAATGATTCTCTATGAAAAGAGCATGGTGCTTTTCTTTTCAGAAAGGATAAATGTATGTCAGAAACCATCTGCTATATCAAAATGGATAGAAATGTGGAAAGTACATCAGAAGATATTTTTTTTAAGGATGCGGGAAGTGTACTGTGCGCGGACAATCTGGTGGCAGCTAAAATAAAGAGTATTAAAATTCACAAATTTACGAAAGGAAAAGATCAAGAATACAAAAAGAGGGATGACAAACGCTGTGTGATCAGTATTTTGAAAATTATAGAGTTAATACAGCAAACCTGCCCTGGGGTTACAGTGGAAAACCTGGGGGAGACAGAGGTAGTTTTAGAACTGATTCAGGTAGATAAGCACAAGGGATGGAAACAGGGGATAAAGATTGTGCTGGTAGCAGTGATCAGTTTTTTTGGTACTGCTTTTACCATAATGGCATATCATAACGACATAGGCATATCCAATGTTTTTGAGCAGATACACCGGATCGTAATAGGAAGTGAGCCTGAAGGACTATCTGCACTGGAAGTGGCATATTCAGCAGGGCTTTCTCTGGGCATTATTGTATTCTTTAATCATATAGGGCGCAGAAGAATCACCAAGGATCCTACTCCTATTGAAGTGGAGATGAGAAAGTACGAAAAGGATGTGAATGATTCTCTGGTAAATACAGCAGAAAGAGAGGGTAATACCATAGATGTTACTTAGCCTGAAATATCTTCTTTTAATTGTTTCCGGATTTAGCTTTGGCTCAGTAGCTTCAGCAGGAGTATTTACAGTACTTGTGGCAGTAGGAATCATACCTCGTTTTGCTGGCAAAACGCATACCAGTAAAAAGGTCCTTCTCTATGAAGATATGGTAATAGCCGGAACCATAGTGGGCTGCGTACTAAGTATTTTTGAGAGATACTTTCATTTTGGAGATATGTTGAAAAACCTTGGGGTACCAGATCAGGTAATAACCATTGGTGGAACAATTATCGTAGTCTTGTTTGGATTGGCAGCAGGTATGTTTATCGGGTGTCTTGCTCTGGCGATTGCAGAAATGCTTGACAGTATTCCTATATTAGCCAGAAGGGTGTCCTTTAGACATGGGCTGGGAGTTGCAGTATGTGCCATTGCAGCAGGCAAGTTTGCGGGTTCCATTTTATATTATATACTTCAAATTCACGATGTGGTACCCCATTAACGGGTACAGCAGGTATGAAACAACTCATATATAGGGAATGCCTGTATAAAATCTGGCAAATTTCACATACTGTTTTCTAATTACTTTATCTTTCATGATTGGAGAGAATATGGATCAACAAAAACAACAACAATATGAAAAATATGTAAAAAAAATGACGCCCACTCATAATATCTGGTTACAGATGTTGAAAGCGTTTTTGGTAGGCGGCATAATCTGTGTGATTGGACAGGGAATTCTAAATTACTGTACCGATGTAGTCAATATGGATAAGGAAATTGCAGCCAGCTGGTGTACCTTAAGCCTCATCCTTTTAAGTGTGTTACTGACAGGACTTAACATTTATCCCCGTATCACCAAGTTTGGCGGTGCAGGAGCCTTAGTTCCCATTACCGGTTTTGCCAACTCCGTAGCAGCACCAGCCATTGAGTTCAAAAAGGAAGGCTGGGTCTTTGGCGTGGGTTGTAAAATCTTTACGATTGCGGGCCCAGTCATCCTATATGGTATTTTTACCAGCTGGTTGCTAGGTCTCGTATACTGGCTCGGCAAGCTCTTCAAGTGGTGGTAAGTCTGTTTATTACGTAACATCCTAAGTTATATCAGATGTTTGTGTTGTGTCAAGATTAATATATTTGCACAAAGGGATTTTTAAAAACGTCAGTACTAGATTGTTTTGCACAGCGTGCGAAACAATCTAGAGAAGGAACTTCTTTGGACTGCTACGTTTTTATTAAGCGAGAGCGCTCCCTTTGTGTAAATCTATTAATCTAAAAGCAATAACCAAATTGTTAGAATAATAAGCGAGGTGAAAAGATGAAGGAATACAACAACGAAATCCCTTTGGGCTTAGGTCTTGGCCTTTCCATGAATGAAAAAGCAATGTCAGAATTTGCAGGTATGAATGAAAGTGAAAAGGAGCAGGTCATAGATAAAGCCAAGAATGTGCAGTCTAAGCAGGAAATGCAGCATTTGATTCAGAATATAGCCGATCAAAATCACATTTCTTAAAACTATATTGCAATAATTGACGCTTTTCCTAAAAAAACGTATAATGTACTTTACTAAAATAAAATGCAGATGTAGAAAAGTACAAAGGTTTTAATATGAGAAAACGATTTTTCAGTACGATTATTATATTAGGGTTCCTGTTTCTTCTATTGTCAGAAGCAGGCAATCATCAAAATGTACAGGTAAGTAAAAGTACACCGGAGGAGAGAGCAATCAGCCAGACCATGTCAGACTGTCTGCTTTGTCAGTCCGGTGTGCTTATGAATAGCCTGTTTTATGAAAGTAGGCTGTTAAACAGCGAGGCAGAGGATGGAACGATACAGGGCATAGTATCAGGAAATGATGCTTCTTTTTTTTCTGTATCTTCCAATTCTGTTTCGGAAAATACCGCTCAGGATGATAATGAGTATGACAATCTTGCATTAGCTGATGTTAGCGATTATGTAAATGTGCGAACAGAACCAAATACAGACAGTGAGATTGTGGGTAAGATTTATGATGGAGCAGTAGCCCAGATTCTTTTGATAGCAGGCGATCAAGACGAATGGTTTTACGTGGTATCCGGTAGCGTAAAGGGCTATATCAAGTCAGAATATTTTATCTATGGGGAAGCTGCCCAGGCAGTAATAGATGCTTATGTGAAGCGGTTTGCCAGTGTCAATGCTGACCGGTTGAATGTGAGAAAAGAACCTGTCACAGATGCAAAGAGAATCGGCTATATAGACTGTGGGGAAAAGGTACAGGTTTTAGAAGATTGTGGAGATTGGCTGAGGGTACAATATACCGGTGACACAGAAGGGTATATTGCAGCAGAATATGTGACTGTATCAGAAGAGTTTTCCTATGCCATATCCATAGAAGAAGAGAAGGCACAACTTGCTATGAAACAGGCATTGCAGGCGCGAGAAAATGTATCAGAACAGGATGTACCGGAAAATACCATGACCTTTACGTTGCCGGAAACGACCTATACTTCCAATGAAGAATTGAGACAGGCAATTGTAGAGTATGCCAAGCAGTATTTAGGAAATGTGTATATTCATGGGGGCAAGAACTTATCAGGTGGTACAGACTGCTCCGGCTTTACCTGTTTTGTGTATGCGGACTTCGGGTATTCCATCAGCAGGACTCCATCCGGACAGTATTCCGATGCAGGAAGAAGCATCGATATGAGTGAAATACAGCCTGGTGATATTATCTGTTATTCCTCCAATGGTAAGAGTTGTACCCATGTGGCACTTTATATTGGGGATGGGCAGATAATTCATGCGGCCAACTCCCGTAAGGGCGTTATAATCAATCAGGCAGATTACAGTACCATTATTGGGGTACGGAATGTGATTGATTAAGTACTTGGGCTTTAGGAAGCACCCAATCGCCTAATATTTCACTGCTCCACTCCTGCAAATCAGTGAGTGTCAGATTGACTCCTCCGTAGGAATGAATACCATGTGAGGCTGCCAGTTCTTCGGTATAATCCTCCAAAGCATAAACTTTCTCAAAGCGAACAGGACCACTGGTATACTGACAGACCATAGGAATCACGCCTGTATTTTCGTCTGAGATTGTGACACCGTCTTCTGTTACATGAAATGTAACCCAAGCCATGGCTCCCAGCATGCTTAGACCTTTTTTTTGAGTGGATACGTAATTTCCCAAGGAGTAAAAACACAATGCTCGGTTTCCGTTTTCAGATGAAACCCATTGAACAGGTTGTACAACATGGGGATGGGTACCAATGATTAAGTCTGCTCCGGCTTCTGTCATCTGTCCTGCAAATTTCTCCTGATAGGAAGAAGGTTTGCTCACATATTCAGTGCCCCAGTGGGGACAGACAATTACCACATCGGCTATGGTTTCTGCGTATGAAATGTCCTCTAGTACCTTAGGATTGATCGTGGTAAAATCCAAAAGGTTGTTATCATTATAATTGCATAAAATATTTAAATGTCCTTCTATGGAAGACGGAAGAGTTTCCATATTGGGTCCATATGTATAATTCAAAACAGCAAATTTCACATCCTTTATGGTAAGCACAGGAATTTCTTCGGATTCTTCCGTGCTTTCCTGAATACCGGCGAGAAGTATTTCAGGGTAGGTCTCCCAGAAAACTGCACAGTTTTTAAGCCCCTCCAGTTTTTGATCGGCAGAATGATTGGAAGCCTGCAGTACTACATTGAATCCTGCTAAAGCTATGGCATCCCCCACTTCTGTTGGAGAGTTGAAGGCGGGATAACCAGAGAATCCTAACTGGTTGCCTCCTAAAATGGTCTCCTGATTGATCATCTTAATGTCTGCACAACTTAAAAAGTCTGAAATTCCATCAAACAAAAAAGAATAATCATAGGTACCGTTAATTTGTTTTCCAGTATTTATCACACCCATATGAAGGAGGTCATCCCCCACTGACATAAGGGTAATATCATAGTCTTGAAAAGCTTCCTCTGTTTCTTCAGATGGTAAAACAAAGGGAGGTGTTTCTGTCTGTTCAGGGGAAACAGATTCGTTAATATTGTTTAGGTCACTTTTCCCTATTATTGTTTCGTAGTTACCTGTGTTAGGATAAAGGAAAGCAAATAAAAGCAATCCTATCAGTAATAGGAAAGATAAGGAAAGTTGTATTATCAGTACCTGTCTTTTTTTCATAAAGGGTACCTCCCAAGATGTTTTGTCCATTATACCATTTTTACCTATTTTGTGAAAATATGTTTGAAAACTTTTTATCATAAGGTAGCTTTTATTGTAAAACACCTCAAAATATAGTAAAGTAAAGCTTAAGTATTGTGAAGAACCATTATCCGAAAGGACTGAGAAAGGTATGACAATCAGACATATTCAGATATTTTTAGCAGTTGTGGAATGTGGAAATATGCACCGTGCAGCAGAAAGCCTGTTTATGTCTCAGCCTGGTGTGAGCCAGGCTATCAGAGAACTGGAAAAAAGTTATCAGGTCAGACTTTTTGAACGGTATAAAAGACAGTTAATTCTAACACCGGAAGGGGAAAGGCTATATCGTCACAGCCGAATCCTGTTACAACAGTATGATACATTGAATAAGGATATGGCGACATCCCATAAGAAGCCTGTGCTTCGGATTGGAGCTACTGTTTCTGTAGGGGAGGAGCTTTTAGTACCCTTTGTTACTGATTTTGAAAAACAATATCCCAATATCCGGCTGGAAGTGACAGTAAATAATACGGAATATATTGAAAATAAAATTAGGAAGGGGGAGCTGGATGCGGGGCTGATTGAAGGACAGACTGCTGGTACGGAGCTGCTTCTTTTTCCTTTCTATAATGACTGCATGCAGGTAGTAGCTGCACCAGATAATCCACTTGCAGGAAAGAAAGCCATCGAAGCAAAGCAACTGGCAGAGTGGGATATTATAACTAGGGAGCATGGGTCTCATATCAGAAATGTATTGACCCGTCTTTTACAGGAGAAAGGTATTTATCCCAGAATCAAATGGTCCTGTACCAATGTGCATACCATTAAGCTGGCAGTGATGGCAGGGCAAGGTATTTCTCTTTTATCCTCCTTGGTGGTAAATAAGGAAGTAAAGGAAGGAAAACTTTGTGTATTGGATGTGAAGGATTTAGACGGCAGAAGGACCATTAAGTTGGCAACTCATAAAGACAAGCATATGAATGATGCCATAAAGAAATTTTTGGAATATGCGGAAAGGTATCAAGAAAATGCAGACAGAAAAAATCATTAAAAAGCTGGATTTATTATTTAGGCAGAACAATGGCTATGAAGCGCAAAAACTACTAGAGGACTCTATTCAAAAGGCCAAAGAGGAACAGGATCAGAATGCCTTGTTGATTTTTTACAATGAAATCATTGGATTGAAAAGAGAAACCAGTCAAGCTTTAGATTCCTATGCCTATGCAGAAGAAGCGCTTGCACTTATGCAACACATGGATCTTGCTGGTACAAGACCATACGCCACTACTTTGCTGAATATAGCAAATGCGTACAGGGCAGGTGGAAAATTAGAGGATTCTCTAGAGCTTTACAAGGAGGTTCTTTCTTTATACCCTGGACTGGTACCTAAGGAGGATATGCTTTTTGCCAGCCTCAATAATAATATCAGTCTGCTTTATCAGGAGATGGGTGACTTTAGAAGTGCCAGAGACTATCTGCTAAAGGCACTGACCATTGTTAAGCAGAATAAGGATACTGCTTTTGAAGAAGCAGTGACTTATTCCAATCTGGCAGCAGCTTGTCTGCAAATTGAGGAAGAGGAAGAAGCCAAATGGTATTTTACGGAAGCTATCCGATTATTTGAAGAACAGGGAGTGAGGGATGCTCATTACGCAGCTGCCTTATCCTCTCAGGGTACTTATCTATATAAAAAAGCAGAGTTTTTAAAGGCAGCAGATTGTTTTACGCAAGCCATGGCCTGTATCAAGGCTTCTTTGGGCGAGAATGATTATTACCGAAGATTGTTGGCAAACCTCACTGCCTGTAGAAGTGCAGCAGGAGGGAAAACCGGGTGTGACGGACTTTACTTATGTCACGCATACTATGAAACATACGGAAAACCCATGATACATAAGGATTTTCCGGAATATGAGGGTAAAATTGCTGTAGGGCTTGTTGGAGAAGGCTCCGACTGTTTTGGATACGATGATGATATTTCCAGGGACCATGATTGGGGACCGGGATTTTGTATGTGGGTATCAGATGAGGTTTTTAAAGCCATAGGGGTACAGTTACAGGAGGCTTATGATAGACTGCCTAAAGAATTCATGGGCTATACAAGGAGAGAAACACCTCAGGGTAAAGACAGAATGGGTTTGCATACAATTGATGGATTTTACAGAAGACTCTTAGGGGAAAACAATTATAAAAGAATAGGTGATATGGTATGGAAAGTGGAACTGGACCTGGCAGAAATCCCGGATGAAGCCCTGGCTGCTGCTGTGAATGGGGAGGTATTTGCTGATGGAGAAGGTACCTTTTCTGCCATAAGGCAACAATTAAAAGCCGGTTTTCCGGAGAGGATGCGTTATCTGAAGCTGGCAGAAGCCTGTGCAAAATTTTCCCAGGGAGCTCAGTACAATTTCAGGCGAATGGCAGAAAGGAAGGATCAGGTAGCGGCAGCATTGTCGTTAACAGAAGGTCTGCGTCATGCCATGAAACTGATGTATTATGCGAATCGGGAATATCCGCCTCACGAAAAGTGGCTGTATCGTGGTATTTTAGAAAAATCCGAATATGCTGAAAAAGCAGACTTAATTCAGAAAATCATTATTTGCAAGGATGAGAAACAGCAGGTAATGCTTGTGGAAAAACTAGCTGAAAATCTTTGTAATCTGCTTTATGAGAGAAATTTTATCAGTATCAGAGAGAATTATCTGGACTACCATACCACAGAACTATTCAGAAAATCAGCACTCTGCGAAAAATCTGATGAGGAGCTGGTGGAAGCCATAGCAGAAACCGAATATGATGCTTTTGACAAGGTTAGGAATGAAGGGGGCAGGGCAAGCTGTCAGAATGACTGGTATACTTTTTCCAGAATGCGTAAGAGCCAGTATATGACCTGGAACAGAACCATGCTATTACAGTATCTTTATGACTTTCAAACAGAGTATGAAAAAGGCCATAATATGATTGAAGAGAAATATGGCAGGATGATGGAAAGTACGGCACCCTTAGAATATGCCAAAATAGCAGACAGGTTTCCCGCTATTTCCAAGGAAAAGAAACAGATTATTGAAGCCATTGTGCAGATTCAAGTAAGCTTTATGGAAGAGTTTGCAAAAAAATATCCTCATCTGGCAGAAAATGCACGTACCATCCATACCAGGGAGGACAGTACCTATGATACCTCTTATGAGACGTATCTTCGTGGGGAAATCAGTACCTATTCAGATAAAATGCTGGAGTTGTATGGACGCTTTGTGGCAGAGCTTGCCAGTTCGGAAAAGAATCTGGCAGCACTGACCATTGAAAACAGCGTACATTTGTATGGTTATAAGAGCTTGGAGGATGTAAAACAGTAGAGTTTAAGGATGGTGCAAGACAATAGGCTTACAGGAGTCCGGGGATTAACAGGTACATCAGTGTGCCCACCACACCCGATCCTAATATTATCTTAATGGCTCCCAGCTTGTATTTGCGAAGAAGGAACAGAGAGACAAGAAACAATAAAGTTTCCACGTAATTGATGTTGCCCAAAGTAAAATCAATTGTACCGCTTTTGAAAACTGCCAGCGTGAGAATGGATAATCCTGCACAGGAAATCAGAGAGACAACAGCAGGACGCAGGCAGGAAAGCACGGTTTGCACTCCCGAGAAGTTGCGGTATTTATAGTAATAATGGGCAAGAATAAGACAGATAATAAAGGGAAACAGAATACAGCCAAAGGTACAGAGTATTGCTCCGGGAATACCTGCCACACGCATGCCAACGAAGGTGGCAGAGTTAATGGAGATGGGACCGGGGGTCATTTCTGCAATGGTGATCAGATCTGCAAATTCTTCCATTGTCATTAAGTGGAAGGCATCCACAATCTGGTTTTGTATTAAGGGAATAGCTGCATAACCGCCTCCTACACTAAAAAGTCCAACCTGTAGGAAGCCTAACAATAATTCAAAAAGTGTACTCATTTTGTTATCTCCTTTCTATTTTGTATCTGCTCCCAGATGACGCAGCCAAAACCAGTTGCAAGACAGCAGAGGATTATGATCATTGCACTTACTTTGAGAAAATATCCCATAATAAAGGTGATGATGATTAAGCCAATGTAAAGAGCCTTTTTTGTGGAAATAACATTTTTAGCAAGATTGATGACAACATCACAGATCACAGCAGCCACACCTGCACGCATCACAGCAAGCGCTGTATTAATAGTGGTGTTGCTTTTGAATTGGTCATAAAAGATTGCGATGACAGAGAGTAAGATCATAGGAGGGAGAATGGTTCCCAATACAGCAATCAGGGAACCTAAAACCCCGTGTAGTCTATACCCTAAAATAACAGAGGCATTAACTGGAATGGGTCCGGGGGAGGACTGTGCAATAGCTGTGATATCCAGCATTTCATCTTCTTCCAGCCATTTTTTCTCTTCTACTACTTTTTTCTTCATTAGGGAAACAATCACGAAACCTCCGCCAAAGGTACAGGCGCTTATGGTAAATACGGTACAAAATAACTCCCAAAGGAGCCTTCGGTCAATTTTTTTCATTGATAAATCCTTTCTTTATTTAGTATTTTATTGCAATCACCTTTTTCATCACTCATTATAGTAACCAAAGAACAATATGTAAAAT
>DATERV010000058.1:0-16686 GCA_035271185.1 Lachnospiraceae bacterium
CTGTTATGTTCCATTAAAACAAATATATGTACTTTTGTCAATCTCTTTTAGATGGTGTTCTTAGTTTAGATGGTGCAATGTAGTACTTGCATTTTCGCTTTTATTGGTTTATAGTATTCATTGCTGAAGTTCTTACAAACAGACACTTGCAGCCACCAACATAACGTCAGTTCGTAACCTTCCTGACGGTAAACAAAACTAAAGGAGAACAATATGAAACACAAAAAAGTTCTATTTCTTACTCAGGCTGCTATGATTGCAGCTCTCTATGTGGTACTGACATTTCTTGTCAATGCCTTTGGATTAGCTTCAGGTCCCATTCAAATTCGTCTTTCAGAAGCCCTGGCTATTCTTCCCTTCTTTACCCCAGCTGCTATACCAGGTATCTATATTGGGTGCTTACTTAGCAACCTGTTAACAGGTGCCTGCCTCTTGGACATTTTAGTAGGTAGTTTTGCCTCCCTAATCGGTGTATTAGGCGCTTATGCTTTACGTAACAAAAAATGGCTGGTACCTCTACCAACCATTCTTGCAAATACTATTTTGATTCCTTTTATACTGTCTTCTCCCTATGGATATGGGCTTACAGATGCCTGGTGGTATCTTGTCGTTACAGTCGGGGCAGGAGAAATCATATCCTGTGGTATTCTTGGGATGACACTTCTTTTTACCCTTCAAAAATATGCTGCCCGTATTTTTAAAACTACATAAGCATCAATTTGATACTACA
Organism: Lachnospiraceae bacterium; assembly: GCA_035271185.1. Lineage (GTDB taxonomy): Bacteria > Bacillota > Clostridia > Lachnospirales > Lachnospiraceae > Acetatifactor. Next base: position 731 of record DATERV010000058.1, read on the forward strand.
ATATCACCACTCACAGTAGAAACAGAAAGAGAGGTCTCTATTTGTTTCTCATTGTCACAGCCTACCAGGGCTGTGACATGGTGATTCTGCTGGTTAACAAACCTGATTTGCTGTGGCTGCACAATGATATCCCCGCTCTTTGTACTGACTTCCAGTCCGAATTCGCATTTGTGCTCTGTTCTCACATGAATATCACCACTTACACTACTCAGCATGGTATCGCCTGCTACTTTTTGAAAGCTCACTTTTAAATCTCCACTTACTGTCTTTAAAACAGCCGCACCGCTTATATGTTCTATCTGTAAATCTCCGCTGGTTGTGTCTGCTTTGGTATCTCCATCTCCACAGCCAATTTCCACATCTCCACTTACTGATGAGAACTGCCGATCCCCATTTGCTTCTTCAATGGTAATATCACCACTCTTACTCTTTATCAGGAAATGTTGGGCACTCAGTCTTCCTGAGCGAATATCACCACTGGCAGACACCATCTGTATATTCTCAAGATTCCACTGTCCATCTAGGGAAATATCCCCGCTAGCGGACTCTGCATAAATCTGTCCGACAAAATTTTCAGGCACATAAAGTTCTATTCTTTCGGCTCCTATGCTACCGATTAATTGTAACTGTAATAAACTTAAGTCCAGACAAAATGCATCACCTTTTTTTTCTTCCCTGGCAGGTTCAGTCCGATTACTCAGGTATTCTTTTACTTCCAGTTCCTGATTCCCTTTATAAAAACAAATGTCCTGAGAAGAGGTCTTGACCCAGAGTGTTCTGATTCCATCCAATGCGATTTTCCTGTCACTCTTTAAACTAATAGAATCAAAAATATCCATCATATGTATCATACTATTCATCCTCCAATTCTGTATAATGCAAGCTGGCAGCCTGCTTTTGTTTACGCCATTTTCTATGGCGGATTAAGGACTTTATATAGGAAACCAGCGAATAGTAGATGGGTATGGTCAGTAAAGCTACCCAGCCAATCCAATCACCTGTAAATATACCGTACGCAAGAAAAAACAAAATTGCAACGATTGGATAAGCAAAGCGATTGGCATTTCTTTTTTGTATGGCTGTAATCAGGGATTCGAAAATGGGTATCAGTAACAATAGAAGCCAGCCCGGATGCCAAGCATGATATGCAATACCAAATACCAGATAAACAACTACAATGATCATCCCAACTGGAAAACGAAGCTTAGGTTCAAAACGATAATCTTTTTTCTCTTCTTTCCAAAATACATCCTGTCCATCTTCCTTGATATGAATACCATCCCAGCCTACCTTAACACTATCACCGTTCTTATCGTTGACATGGACTCCCTTCCAGTTTATATGAACCTGCTCTTCTCCGTCCAAAACATGAATCCCATCTTTTCCAATATGAACAAAAGTATTGTCACCCTTCTGATTGGTATATTCATTATTTGTTGAGGTGTTCTCCCCGGAAGTATCCTTTGACTCTGCTTCTTTCTCTTTTGTTTCTTCCGAATCACTTTCTTCAGGTTCAGCCGCGGGGATTTCATCTACTGTTTGTAATAACTGATCTAATGATACCCCATATAATCTTGATAGTAAAATTAGATTGTCTGTATCTGGTGATGCTTCAGCTCGTTCCCATTTACTAACAGCCTGCCTGCTGATACCCAGCTTCTCTGCCAAAGCTTCCTGGGATAAATTGTTCTGTTTCCTCAGATTAACCAGTCTATTTGCAATTTCTATATTCATTTCCTAGCTCCTCTCTACCTACAGTATAAGTAAAAAGTGGGGGTTGCGCTACCTATTTTGGCTTTCAAATTACTTTTGGGAGGGAAACCATAGGTTGCAATTCCAATATTTACTCTCTTATGCCGCCATTTATCATAATCTGTACTCTTTTAGTCGCTACTTTATATATGTTACAAAGCAATTTCCATTATCTTTAAACCATTCCGTAGCGTCATTTATTCCCACTTTATAAATGGTCCCCTTAACCGGATCCATCAACACAATATTATACTGATTAAATCCAATAATCAATACCGCGTTACCATCTTGCAAAGCTGCTAAAATGGGTATATCCTGATTCACATAGTATAAAACAGCATCCAGTGAACAGCCGGTCAGATCTAATATCTTTGCATCCTCAATATTGGATGACAGAATACTTACTACTCCTTCTCCATTTGCTAAAAGGTATTCCGTATTACTAACAATCCCTTCATACTTCAATATGGTATCTAGGCACACTGCCAGACTGGGCTTCTCTTCTGTTACACTCGCTCCCTCAATGGCCATAATCTGATTCCTTGTAACACGATTGCCTTTGATCCATACATAATCTCCCTTTGGGCTGATTACCACACCACTAACCTGCTCTGCTAACTGTACAGCCTTGGCCGGATCCCGATAAATCCCTATCATTCCTTCCAATCCAAATACATAGTACTTTTCTACCGCAACATTTTCTGTTAAGCTAAGGTCTCTTCCCCCTTCGTATAGGACCTCCTTGGGATTTCGAATCTGCACTGTTTTAGCATTGATTTCTTTTTTTACAGCAATCTGTATAAAGTTGCCGTAATTTTCTGTTACCACAGCTTTTATTGTATTCTTACCTATCACTTGTTCACTACTGTTCATAATCTGGTCAGGCGATGTTTCCTGAAAATTACCTGTCTCATTCTTGATCATACGCCCCATGGTAATCTGATTCTTCTGCATGACACAATCCGTTACATAGATCCCCGACTGCTCATAAGACTTTAATATGTCCCCCTTTGCATTTCTGATGTAGACTGCATACATAGGAAAGAAGGTCCTACCGGCATAATCTGTCATCACATCCGTTCTTTTTGCAATTCCGTATATCAAGTCTTCTTCCATAAATCCTAGAGGCATAATGTATTCATCCTCCTTTGCCTCTATTGTAATCCTGTCCGAACTTACCAAATCCATGAGTTCCAATTGTGTTGCATTATATAATTCCCCGCCACTTTGCCAAACCAGCATTTTATGACTTTCCGATACCTGGATACTGTCATCATAAAATACCTCAATCATACTGCTATATGTCTTCTGTGTCAGATCAATATCATAGATGGCATCTTCCAAAGATAAAAATATATGGTTGTCCGGATTCAGATAAAGCAGGTTTTCCAACTCAACTTTCAAAACCTGATAAGTTTTATCGTATGGAATATATAAAGCTTCTTCAATTGTATTCATTGTACTGTCATAATTATAAACCTGTATTCCCACTTCACCTTCATGCCAGCCTCTATTCATATAGCCGTATACTACAAATTGCAGATTGCCGCCTTCATCAATATTCATGATTTGAATATCATGTTGGTTATAGAGGGTTCTTGTATCCATGTTATTGTTATAATAATACGAGAACACCACAGACATCTTATTGGTTGTGATATTATAGGTATAAAGACTGTTTTGCAATACAAAAGCAAACACATTGCCATCCCTACTTTCCACAATAGGTAGATTTTCATCAGCTACACCCAGCATTATCTTATCATTCACATATATTTTATCCCTACAATCTATAAGGCTGTTCATTACTCTATCATAATCTAGCATATAGATCCTGTCAGTTGTATATCGTAATCGAAAGTACTCCTCTACATAAAAGTATTTTTTCCCATTCATATCATGATAGGAAACTAGATAATCAACTTTGATGCTGGCCGTCTGGTAACCCAGTTCTGTTACGTTAAAGGAAGGTTCGGATTCTTGAACAACATGAAGATTTCCCCATGATAACTGATCCAGACTAGAATGAATATTCACCTTATGCAGAGTACTGTTATTCTCACTAGAATTGGATTCCATATATTTGGAAAGTTCCTGTACTTCCTTCTTATCGAAGGTTTTGTTATGAAATGAAATAGCAAATGCAAGCTTCTCGGTCAAGTGATACTCCGTCGTCCATATAATCCTAGTGTAATAGCGAATTTCATTTTGGGCTTCTGTACGCAAAATAATGATCATTTCATATTCTGCATTCTGTTCAATCAAGTCCTTCACCGTGATTTGTCCGGAGATAACATCCGTATTCTGGTAATAATCGGCTACAGATGTATTTTCAATGAGACGCTCTCCATCCACACTTCTGACTTCATACTGAATGGATTCCACTTTCTGCCCATAGGTATCTATCTTGAATCCAGTGGTCCTACCTTCATCCAAAACAGTAATGGTATCCCTCATATAAGCAGAATTTATCATCTTAGAGTACCCATGCAATTCGTTATAAGCTACACCATCGGTACTCATATATATAATTGGGAATGTTGCAGCAGGCATTTCAACAGTTAAATCATTGTTTCCCTTATTGATTATTTTGCTGATCACTATGACTGCGATACAGAATGTCAGGCAGAACACCAAACCTTTTAAGACTATTTTCTTCATTTTAGACTTTATCTCCTAATTTCCATTACTGCTCAAGAGTTTCTGCAGTGTGGTTTCCACATTCAAAAAATCCGTAGTGCTCTTTATACCGGTTTTTTTCTTTCTCATACCATCTCTTTTCACTGCCCGAATCAGGATATTCTTTGGAGTATGTTCCATATCTATAAACTCCAGTATTTGTGTATCATATCCCATTTCTTCCAAGACATTGGCTCTCACTGCATCTGTCAGCAAGGCAGATATTCTTTCCTTTATTAAACCATACTTTAATATTTGTGAAAGCTCCGGGCACACAATCTGCTTATTTACCTCATGTTGGCAACATGGCACTACAAAGATTACTTTTGCATTCCATTTGATTGCCTTCTCAATAGCAAAATCTGTAGCTGTATCACAGGCATGCAGGGTTACCACCATATCCACTGATTCTGCACCATGATAGGTACTAATATCTCCTTTTTCAAAGTGAAGATTATCATAATGATACTTGTCTGCTAATTCATTACAATGATCGATCACTTCTTCTTTTAAATCCAATCCTGTTACCTGGACATCATACCCACTTTGCACATGCAAATAGTAATACATGGCAAAGGTAAGATAAGACTTACCACAACCAAAATCTATGATGTTTACTGTCCTATCTCCCGGCAACTGTTTCACGATATCTTCAATAAACTCCAAATACCGGTTGATCTGCCTAAATTTATCATATTTGGAGTTTACAATTTTACCTTCTTTTGTCTGTACGCCTAATCCTATTAAAAAGTCAACCGGCTTTCCTTCTTCTAAAACATAATGTTTGGTTTTGTTATGCTCCAGCTTAATAACCTTAGGAGCTTGTCCACTCTGCATTTTTCTTTTCTTTATTGTAACCTTACCCTTTTTACTGGTAAGTATGGTTACGTTGTCGATAAGTGTCGAAATTTCAGCCTGTTTAAATTGCTCACTTATATATTGATACATTCTATCCTTGATTTCTTCTACTGTGAAGTTGGAGTGAAATACCTGTGTTCCTCTATATATCGATTCCTGAAAACAGAGGGAATCTTTTATCATGACAGGTCTTATCTTGATTTTACTCCCTTTCTCACCATCAAGTGGATTGCTCAAAATAGCCTGTGTAAAATCCTCATTTATCACTTCACCTAATATACCTGTTAATTGCGCATTTCGCTCCATCATAATCCACCCTTACATTCGAATAGTCATAGTACCGTACACGAATCACTTTAAACGGCACTATGACTATATTTTACTGACTTTATAGTAAAACCACAACTAAAATTTTAGGAAACCTCGTCGCCTTCCATGTCTTCTCCTGTATATCTCATAATAGAGTACAAGTTGCACCATATCTTTTATCCATTCCCACTTTTCCTGACTGGTATGCTCACCATTCCAGTTTTCTTCCTCTTCCTCTTTCAAAATACTGACAATGTTATCTGTCAGTCTGTAAAGCTGACATTTATCCGGATACTCATCATAGAGCATACTTCCCTCGTAATCCATCCTATCAAGAATTTCGGCAATCCGTTTCTGTAGCTTTGTAGCCTGTGCAGGATACATCAGTTGAAGATATTCTAAATCCCTAAGCACACTGTCTTCCTCCCGCATAAAATACGGTGTGGTATATGACATGTAAAAAGGCATGATTCTGTGCTGGTAGTCCATGTTCAACTCTTCACTTTTCCTTTTTTTTAGCATATGCAAAAAAAGTACGGTATGCTACAAAAAAAGTGCCTTAACAAAGTGTTGATAAATTATACTAATTTTTCCATTCATGTATAGTAATTATATATAATTTTAGTCTTTTTCATCCGAAGCATTTGACTTACCTTCTTCTGCTGGTGTAGTATTTTGATAATTACTAATATGTCTCTTATGTAGAAGAAACCTTTATTCCCTTTCCTTAGTTGTCGAAAAAAATGTTTCATTGAACCACCCATGGAGGATTTCGCATGAGTATCCGTATCCTGTATCGCAAACGTTTGATTCCCCAAGAATGTATCCCATTAAAAGATGACATTATTTTAAAGCAGACAGAGGATCTTATTGTAACTAAATGGCGGACTCTGCATCCAAAGCGTGCTTTTTCCCAGGGTGCTTCCTGTTATTACTTAAAAAAAGGAATTAAGGTAAGTCGGTTTTGCAAGGAAGATGGCTCCCTATATTGCTGGTATTGTGATATTGTGGCATACGAGCAAAATGGAAACCATGAATTAACCATAACAGATCTTTTGGCCGATGTGGTCATTTTCCCAGATGGTTCCATTCGAGTAATGGATCTAGACGAACTGGCAAAGGCCTTGGATATGAAACTGATTACGGCAGAAACCTTAAGTTCTATCTTGGTTTGTTTAAATGATCTACTTACTATGATTTATTCCGGCCGTTTCCAAGAATTACAATCGGAACTGAATACCCTCATATAAACTTGCTTGAGGGGTTGAAACTCATTCTATATGACATAAAAAAGCTGAAACAAATGAGTGTGATCAAATTTGTTTCAGCTTCATTTTATATAAATTAGTCATTAGTAAAATATATGACCACCGATACTGATACCTGTTAAGCCTTCAATAGGAGTCCTGAAGTACAGGCAGGTTCCTACATTTGTTATACCTGACATGGCCTCATCTGCTGCTTTATGGCAGTTTGCAGTCGCCTTATTCATGGCCAATGCCAATTCCAGCCTTCCACTGCCTACCGGTGAAAACTGACTCTTCTGGTAGATAACGCCAACAACAGTATCAGGATACTTGGAACTTAATAATCTGTTAATGACAACGGATCCTACGGCAAGTTGTCCGGCATAAGGTTCGCCTCCTGCTTCACAATAAATGATATTTGCCAAAAGAGTTCTGTCACCGTCTGCAAAGGTAACTTCTGAAATATCTCTCCAGGCAGCATTAGCTGCTGCTTGTGACATAGCTATTTCTTCGGCAATCTTTTTTCGTAAAGCCTGAATATCTTCCTCCTGCTTCTTCATCTTCGCTTCATAGGCAAGTGCTTCTTCCTCAGCCTTGGATATTTGGTCGCCATACTGAGATATATTGTTGGAAGTCTGGCTGATCAATCCTGCCACTTTACTCTTTTCGGCTTCCGTTTCTACATAAAGATTATCTAGTTCTACCTTTTCCTGCTTGAGTCTGGCTTCCTCTTCCGCTACCAGCTTCCTTGTCTCTTCGTACTCAATAAGCATATTTCTATCATAATCCGCTATTGCTGAAAAAAAATCGCCATATGATAAGAATTCACTAAAGTTGTTAATAGAAAATATCAAATCCAAATAGTCTGTTTCACCCTGTACGTACATATATTGAATACGTTGAACCATACAGGCATACTGCCAACTTTCTGTAGCTTTCGCCTGTTCCAGTTCAGCGGTAGTCTGCACGATTTCAGCTTCTTTATCAACTACCTTCTTTTCTAATTCTTCCAGATTGGCACTGACCTCAGAAAGTTGTGTGTTTAACCCCTTCAGCTCTGTTTTTAAGTCTGATTGGGTATCTTTTAAGTCGTCCATCTGGTCATTATTGTCATTGATTCTGTCTTGTAGTTCTTGTTGACCCTTCAGTGCTTCATTCAGTTTCTGTTGTGTGGTCGTTGCGTATGATATGAAGGGAGTGTCGCAGATCAGTATAGCCGCAAGTACCACTAATGCAAACTTTTCCCTACAAAAGGTCGCCTTCTTCATGCAAATTCACCTCACCTTTCATAACGGATAGCGCTATAACTCAAGGCTTACTTTTCTTTCTGTTCTTTGATACTGTTCGTAACATATTGATGCAGCATCCAGCATACGTTTGGATGCTATGGTAGAAGGACTAAGCGCATACTTATCGCTATCATATACAATTTTTTTTATTCCCGCCTGAATAATGGCTTTGGTACATTCATTACATGGGAACAAGGAAACATACAACTTGGTACCCTCCAGAGAACCTCCCCTGTAATTGAGAATGGCATTCATCTCCCCATGGGTTACATAGGGATACTTGGTATCTAGCCGCTCCCCTTCTCTGCTCCAGGGAAACTCATCATCTGAACAGCCTATAGGAAATCCATTATAACCCATGGAGAGAATTTTATTATCTGTACTGACAATACAGGCCCCCACCTGTGTATTTGGATCCTTAGAACGCATTCCCGATAGCTGGGCAATGCCCATAAAATATTCATCCCAGCTAATATATCCTTCTCTTTTACACATTTTCGTCATAGGTTATCTCCTATTATTTAGTACCGAATATTCTATCGCCGGCATCTCCTAGACCAGGTACAATATAACCATGATCATTCAGCTTTTCATCCAATGCGCCAATAAACATATCTACATCTGGATGTGCCTGCTGCATTTTCTTGACACCTTCCGGCGCAGCAATAATACACATAAAATGAATATTTTTACATCCCTTGTCTTTCAACATCTGAATTGCTGCTACACTGGAACCCCCGGTAGCAAGCATGGGGTCTACCACAAAAACTTCTCTTTCTGCACTATCAGCAGGAAGTTTACAATAGTATTCAACAGGTTCTAATGTTTCAGGGTCACGATACAGTCCAATATGGCCTACTTTAGCTGCAGGTATCAATTCTAACACACCATCAACCATGCCTAAACCCGCTCTCAGAATAGGAACAATGGCCATTTTCTTTCCTTGTAATTCTTTTGCCTTTGTTTCACAGATAGGTGTTTCAATATTTACATCTGAAAGTTTCAAGTCCCTTGTTGCTTCAAAACAAATTAGCATGGCAATTTCGCCAATCGTCTGTCTAAAATCCTTAGTACCTGTATCCTTTCTTCTGATGTACCCTATTTTATGCTGAATCAGGGGATGATCCATAATTACTACTTTTGCCATTCTGCTACCTCCACTTGTCTTCTCATAACGTATCTTAATGTATTCATTGCTGCATGGCTGGCAGCTTATTTTTGAAATTATATCACATAATCCCCCAAATCACAATACACGCGGTTTTAGTTCTTCATCTGGTAATTTATCACACTCTAATCTACCAGTTTGGATACTCTTCTAACGTGTTTATCCTCACCTGAAAATTTAGTATTTAAAAATGTTTCAACAATATCAAGAGCCAGATATGGACCTACAATACCTCCACCTAATGCCAACATATTGGCATCATTATGAAGCCTGGTCATTTTTGCACTATAGCTGTCCTGGCAAAGTGCACAACGTACTCCCTCCACCTTATTCGCTGCAATGGAGATACCAATCCCCGTGGTACAAATCACAATGCCTTTCTCGCATTCACCACAGGCTACTGCTTTTGCAGCTGCCTTGCCAAAGTCAGGATAATCACAGGAGTTTTTATCCATACATCCAAAATCCTTATATGCAATACCTTTTTCTTGTAAGTATTCGATTACCACCTGTTTCAAATCAAATCCGCCGTGGTCACTTCCTATTGCTATCATTTTCATTTCCTCCTTAACTTATCTTTATGAATATTCTGAAGCTACTAAAGATTAATTGAAATACCTGACAGGCGCGCTCTCGCTTAATAAAAACGTAGCAGTACTAAGATTTTTTATGCTAGCACATAAAAAATCAAGTGCTGACGTTTTTAAAAAGCCTTTACAGGTATATTCAATTAATCAGTTAACGAATCAGAATTACCTACATTTATTATATGGTGGCCTGCTGCCTTAAGCAACCGGTTCATGACAGCTTGTCCAATTCCTTCACTACCAAAAGATTCTGAGAACATGACCTCCACATTCTCATCATCAAAATCACGTAAAATACTATACAAATGCTTTGCAATGGTAAGCACATCCTTCCTGCTGCCGGCACATTTCACAGTATCAGCATGATAAAGGGATATTGTCTCTAAAGTGGCAATTACACCAGTCTTAATTCCTTTATTCTTTGCCAGCTGAGTCTGCTTGTTGATATATGCAATTACGTCTTCCTGTATGCCTGACACTATTGTCAGGTCCCCCTTGGGTGCATAATGACGGTATTTCATGCCGGGAGCTTTAGGAGCCTTTCCGCTTTTATCACTGAGAATGGTAACATCCGTATCCACTCTGCCTAATACCTTAGTAAGCATTTTTTTTGTAATATACCCAGGCCTTAAGATTTCGGGGGGCTCCACAGTCAAGTCGATAATGGTTGATTCCAGACCAATCCCCACTTCACCCCCATCTATAACCATATCAATACGCCCATTCATATCTTCCATTACATACTTAGCCCGGGTGGGACTGGGCCTGCCAGATGTATTGGCACTTGGTGCTGCAATATAACCACCTGATTCTTCGATGAGAGCCTTTGCTGTCTCATGGGATGGAAATCTGATTGCAACTGTATTCAGTCCTCCGGTTGTCTCCGGTGGAACAGCATCTGATTTGGGCAAAATCATGGTAAGTGGCCCCGGCCAGAATGTATCAGACAGCATTTTCGCATGTTCAAGCATCTTGCTGTGCTCCGGCTTATCAGACACAATTCTATAGATATCTGCCCACTTGCAGATATGAACAATCAACGGATTATCCGAAGGTCTGCCCTTGGCCGCGTATATTTTTCTTGAGGATGCCGGATTCAGTGCATCTCCTCCGAGCCCATAGACTGTTTCAGTTGGGAATGCCACCAATCCTCCGCCCTTTATAATGGAGCCTGCTTCCTTCAGGCATCTTTTATCGTCATCTTCCATGCATGTAATGAGTTTGGTTTTCATTGATCATACCTTTCCAGCATGGGTAAATAGCTATTCCCAAGCCGTATACAAGTATAACACATTACTCTTTTTCATTCAAATACTGTATAATACCCAAGTGAATTTCCCATGCTATTTCCCCCTGGTATTCTTTTGAAGCAAGTTTCTCTGCTTCTTTATTGTTTGATAAAAAACCACATTCTACGATCACAATGGGTGTTTTTGTTTTTTTCAACAGATAATAACTATCATTTGCCTTTATCTGTCTATTATTCTCTGTGTCTGCACCGGTTACCAGCCTGATTTGAATTTTTTCAGCCAGTTTTTTTCCCTCTACACTGTTAGTATAGTAAAATACCTGTGCACCATGAACATATTCTTCCGGATAACTATTCTGATGAATGCTTACGGTTACTAAAGGGTTATTTTCTTCTATTATTTTAATGCGCTCTTTCATATCCTGCACTTTTTTACTGGATACATGTGGATTATACAACCCCTCATCATTTTCCCTTGTCATGACCACGCGAATATCATCTGCTTCCAAATATTTCTTTACAAGTTTGGCTATCTCCAGATTTAATTCTTTTTCAAGTGCGCCATTAATTCCTACTTTACCCGGATCATTCCCACCATGACCTGCGTCAATCACCACACAGGGGCCATCCATCACCTTAGCTACAGTGGTTGAAATTGAACTTCTTCTCTCACTAATAAATAAGGACGTAGCAGCAAGTAACATCATTCCTGCAGCAACGCCCATTATCATGTATTGTTTTCTTTTCATATGATTTCCGTTCCAATTTCATATCTTAAGAAAATATATGAGGAACTGGTATTGAATATTCTTTGATTACTGTACCAAATAGGCAGAAATTAGTTCCCATACTGCTTCCGGTTCATAACCCAGTCTCCATGCAGCCATTCCACCCAGTTCGTACTTCTGCATAACATTTAATTTCACGCCAATGGATTCTGTATCTTCCACCCACATTTGATAATAAGTATCCCCACTGGTAACCTCCGCATAATTCTGGCTGGCTTCATCATTCCATATCTTTTCCATTCCATAGGTAGCTAAGACGGAATCTACACTAGTCATAGGATAAGCTTCACTGGTAACCTCTGTACCGACTGTTTTCCACAGTCTGGTATAGAAGGGCAACGCATTTACCACTTTATTGGAAGGTACATATTCACAGGTTTTTTCCATTCCATATCTTACATAACCGATAGAAGCAACGGAACCAGCTTCCGTACATCCTGCCCAATGTTCATCATAACCCATAATAATGATATAATCACAAACGACTCCCTGCTCCTCTAAGTCATAATATGCATTATAGTGATACGGAACGTAATTATCTACAGATAGAATCAATCCTTCTTTGCGGCACCTGATAGATAGTTCTCTTAAAAACTGAACAAAATGCTCGCCTGCATCTACTCCCACATTTTCAAAATCAATATTTACTCCATCCATCCCACAACTTTCAGCACTCTGCATAATATGATCAATCAATGCGGTTCTTGTGGTTGTGGCAGATATGACTGTATATAAATCTATATCAGACTGGGTATTATTTTTATAATTAAAATCATCGACCACTCCCCAAACTTCTAACCCCATCTTATGTGCTTTCTCAACATAAGAGGAAGAAGCAAAGCTTTGTAGATTTCCGCTATTATCCATTAAGCTGAACCAGGTAGGAGCAATAATGGTAAGCCCGTTTGTGCTGGCTGTTACAGCTCCAAAAGTATCATTTCCTGCTTGTGAAAAGACTGCATGCCAGCCTAGACAGATTTTCTCGTCCTTTGTGAGGGATACATATTCCGGCAATACATAATCGGTTACTGGGGTTAGTGATTCTGTTCTTTCATTTTGTAAAAATTTGTTTTCTACATATCCGATAAAGGCATCTTCTGTTTTAACTTTACACCAGGTATCCATTTTTTCCAGTATGAACACTTTTTCTGATGCTACTACGTTTTTAAGTACAGCACTCTTAACTCCACCTAGAAGTCTGACTGCAGTGTCTTTTGAAATATCCGCTACCTGCTGTTCCTCCCAGCTTGTATATACCTGCATGTGATTCGGATTATCAAAAACCTCATAGGAAAAATTAGTATATTGTTTCACGAAATCTGCAGCTACATAATAAATGGTATCATCACCATTTATCCTGGAAAAGCTTATTTTATAGCCAGCATCTTTCTCTTCCTGGTTGACCTGATATTCCCCGGAGCCAATTGCAGTGCGTATCATCTCAGTAGGTGTAGTATATAAAAGAAGCTGTTCCACATGATCTACATAAAAACGATCATTGAAATAAGTATGCACCGTGGCCAGGTCAAAATAGCAGACACCATCTACCTTTAGTGCTTTTAATTCAATCATCTCATTCTGTAGAACAATGGGTACGTCTTCCTCATCTATAATATGAAAATATTCATATAAATCAGCTTGTTCATGTGAATAGGAATATTTTTCAATAATCTGAAAACCAAAGGTTACTCCTCCGATAATCAAAATAAGTACTATGGCAATAATTATAGGTATTGCTCTCTTCATAATGTGGTACCTCCAATCATGGTTAACATTATAGCAAACTCTCCACATTACGTCATTATTAATTTTTGACAAAAAGGGTTAAATTTTTCTTAATCCTGAATCCGGACAGTTCATCAGCCAAGAGGCATTCCCGTTTTGATTTGCTGTCCGGTATTCAGGCATTAATTGGCCGCAGTCTGTAACAGAGGCACTGTTTGTTTTACTTCCAGACTGTTACACGGTCATATCGCAGCTCTTTCAGGTTTCCGGCATTGTCTAACACATAATCAGCCATGTATAGCATATCCTCACATACACATTGTCTGGCTATGGTCTCCGGCGTAGCCGGTTTCCCCTCCAGGTACAAATAAACACCTGCCTGTTGCACACTTTCCAGTTTTTCCTTCAGACGCCGCTCATTGTCTTCAAACAAGCTTCCCCCTCCCTTACTTATCAGGACAGCGTTTGCCCATAAGAAAGATGCTCCGTGATATATCTCATTATCACGCTGCCCTTTTTTTGAAAATCAAGATGTCCGACTGCACATTTGTTGTAACAACCTGTAAATTGAATTAAAACGAGCAAAAAATTTGGAAATAATTAAATCAGAAACAGACACATAAGCCTGTAAGACATCCGCATACTATTATTGTAACTACAAATGCGGACAAGAATAATTAATTTCACAAAATAAAATGCTAAAACTTTCTAAATGTGGAAATCTGCTTAGAGTATAAAGCGTAGAATGATAATAGATAACCCCGATTCATAGAAAGAAAAAAGAAAAACGTACAGTCATGCCTCCTTCCTGTGCATACTGTCGGAGACATCTTTGGGTTTATTATATGCAATCTATTAGACTTTTGCAAGAATAAATTAATATTTTATAATAATTTATTAAAAAATGTTAAACTCGGCTGTTACTCTTGACTTGAGTTGACGAAAAGTATAAGATACTTTTAATCAGATTTCATTGGAGTTTCAGTCACCAACCAACAAAAATGCAGTATCTTAATAGTAAGGATGTGATAGCATGAAAATTGAAAAAGTGAATGAAAATCAGATTCGTTGTACGCTGACCCGAGAGGATTTAGCTGACCGTGAATTGAAAATCAGTGAACTAGCATATGGCACTGAGAAAGCAAAAAATCTGTTCCGTGACATGATGCAGCAAGCTTCATTCGAATGTGGCTTTGAAGCGGAAGATATTCCGCTGATGATAGAAGCAATTCCTCTTAATTCCGAATGTATTGTCTTAATCATTACCAAGGTTGAGGATCCGGAAGAATTAGACACTCGTTTTTCCAAATTTGCTCCTTCTGTCCATGACGAAGAGGATGAATCGGATGAGAGTATAGATGACAATAATGAAAGTGACGATGACGTTCTCGATTTGTTCAAAAAGCTGCATGATAATCGCAAAGCTGCTGCTGGCACTTTAAAGCAGCCCGCTGTAGATAAACAGAAAACACCTGCAAAGGCAGATGGTGAAAATACCGAAACTTCCAACCTGACAAGAATTTTTGTATTCAATTCGTTGCATGGATTAACAGGTCTCGCCGCAATGCTTGGTAATCATTATCAAGGTGAGAACTCCTTATACAAAGATGAATCTGAAGGGCTTTACCTGCTTGTCATTTCCGGCAGTGGGCATACGCCAAAAGAATTTAACCGTATCTGTAACATTTTGTCTGAATACGGAT
Source organism: Lachnospiraceae bacterium (assembly GCA_035271185.1). Lineage (GTDB taxonomy): Bacteria > Bacillota > Clostridia > Lachnospirales > Lachnospiraceae > Acetatifactor. The sequence goes on from DATERV010000058.1 coordinate 16,085, forward strand.
CTCCTAGAAAGAGCATTCCGGCCAGCCTCTCTTATCTGGAAGAACACTATTCTGCTATTATTGCGGAACATGCATTACAATCATTGGCCAAAATATAATAAAATATAATTAGTATAAAAGCTCCCCACTACATTTAAAATGGGCAGCTTAGGGATATGAAGTCCTTGAGGAATTCAGCATAGTCGCGATGAGCGGCTATGCTGTTTTTTCATTTTTCGGTAATTTCGCATGAAAAAAGAGCTTTCCAAAGAAAAGCTCTCTTTTTGTGTCCTATAAAACCGTTCCTACTCTGCTACAGTTGTATCAGTTGTAGTTTCAGCTGTTGTTTCAGCTGTAGCTTCAGTTGTTGTTTCAGTTGTTGTTTCAGCTGTAGCTTCGGTTGTTGTTTCAACTGTAGCTTCGGTTGTTGTTTCGGTTGTAGCTTCAACTGTAGTTTCAGTTGTTGTTTCAACTGTAGTTTCGGTAGCTGTTGTAGTTGAGGCTACTGTGTTTGTGCTATCACCACCTGAACAAGCAGTGAGCGAAGCTGCAATTACAGAAGCGCAGATAAGAATTGAAATTTTTTTCTTCATTGTATTACTCCTCTAGTAGTATATCTGTCT
>DATERV010000059.1:0-4278 GCA_035271185.1 Lachnospiraceae bacterium
TTTGTTGTCTGTCCAGTACTTAAAAGACCTTCATAATTTGAAAATTTCACTTCATCTCCACGCAAGACAAATTTCAATATATCTAATGCTTCAATCATTGCTGTTTTGCCAGAACCATTTTGTCCATAAATTCCAACAATATCATGATTTTCTATTTTTGCATCTCGCTCGACATTACGATAATTCATATACTTAATTTCGCCATATTGTACGTTTTTAAAATTTTCTAACTCACTCTTAATTATTCGTACCATATACTTCTCATTCATATTTGCCAACTCCTTCTCTCATATCGACACCATGGAATTTATCATGTTATATATTTTATCCACTCCACTAATAAATTATACGTGTTATGTATTTATATTTTATATCAATTCCGACATTTTGTCCATATTTATATTTTTTTATTTTAAATATACCAATCCTATGTATAAACCGGTTCAAAAGTCAAGGACTTTTTTTTGACAGAAAAAAGGGTGTGGTGGAATTCATATTGACAGGAATGGATTTTGAATGAACAGTAGTGGCCTTTTAGTAGACAGTACTGGATAAATAAGAGACAGTACAGACTTTCTAAAGACAGTGTAGAGTAAGAATAGACAGAATAGACTTTGAATAGACAGTCGCTGACTTATCTATCCGTCTATTAATGGTAGGAGACACGACAAAAAGACCAGAATGAACCTGGTTTTTACATCAAAAAAACTGTACGTCAGGAGGTGAGGAATACTCGATGTCGAAATTCCAAGGCCTTGCCTGCCCCAGTACAGCCATCTTCATTATACAATTCTTACAGCCATCTGAAAATCCTTTTTATTATTCCATTATTAAAATAACTCATTCATGGAAAACACATAGCTTAATTCTTCGTAGTTTCTCCATGCAAGCGGATTCTTAAGTTCCTCTCGCTTTTCTGTAGTCAGTTCTCTGATAAATCCAAGTGCTTTTTTTGCCATCTCTAGAATCGTCTGCATCCTGGATATCTGGGATACTGCCACATCCTTCTTATCATTCCATCTGTCTATAACCGAAATCAGCATTCTCTGATCCCGTCTTATGATCTTCTCCGGATCGATCATACCTCTTTCTTCCCGCTTTTTTGTAGGCGCTTTCCTACGCTTCTCAGCCTCTTCATCTGCATATCTTCTCCTCACCTTCCCAAAGTCCCCACCAGTCATCATGGCTGATGCCGGAACTCCGAAATAGCTGTCCAGCGGATAAATACCGGTTGTTGCATACTGATGGAATTCCACTGGTGTAAGCCCAGCAAGATCATACTGGTAATGCTCACTGTTGTAAGCGTGGAGATATCCATCCACCAGTTTCCTAGCTGATTCATAATCCATGCAGAGCGCCACCATATCTAGTATTGCTGTCTTTAGCCTTCCAAAAAAGCTTTCCATTGGTGCATTATCCTGTGAATTTCCTCTTGCTGACACGGACTGGACAAATCCTTCATTCTTCAATAGTTGCGTGAAAGAGGCTGAAAGGTACTGACAACCCTGGTCAGAATGCACGTACACTGCATCTTCCTTAAGTACCTCCTTCAGTTCATCTGCATGTGCTCCCATCATCGCATCATATGCACCTCTTACAAGATTTACGTTCATGGAAGTACTGATGTTCCAGCCGAGATTCTCCCTTGTATAAGCATCCCGGAACACACACAGATAAAAAGTCCTGCGATGTTCTCCATAGTAAAGGTATGTAATATCGGTAAGAATTACACGTCTTGGTCCGATAAAAAAATCCTGATTTACTACATTCGCTGGTGCTGCACACACATGATTGTGGGAAGCCTGATGCTTGTATGCATCCTTATGCGGCATCTGTGCCACAAGATTCATTTCCTTCATGATGGCTGCAATCCGTTTTGTATTCACTGTCATTGCGAACCTTCTGAAAAGCTCTACACGAAAGGTCCTTTTCCCCGGAATAACTCCATTGCGGGCTATGATGATCTGGCGTATTTTTTCTTTGATGTTGTCTCGTTCTGATTTTTTCATTTCCTTTTTCCCGGAACGATCCTCTTTACGTCTGTGCCACGCATAGTACCCAGAATCTGATACTCCAAACATTTTCAGGCACTGAGTTGTATGATACCCCTTTTCCTCTGCTTTCTGCTTCTGTATGAAAGAATCCACCATCACAAACCGGTCTGCGTAATACTCCTGCTCTTCAATCAGGTAAAGAACTCCTCCAATTCGGATTGCATTTTTTTTTGCGTCAGAAGCATTTCTTCCAGGTAATGATTCCGTGCTTTCAGATATGCACGTTCTTCCTCCGGAGTAAGATTTCCGATCTGTTCCATTGGAACGGATCCGTCATAGCTGGTCTCATCTATGGTAAAGAGTTTATGGTTTCTTGCCTTTTCCATGACACGCTTTCCAGCTGCATTGGCACGGTCTTCCCCCAGCACCTTTGTATCAAAACCCAGGGCATTGTATGCCTGTACATAAGTCGTTCCTTCTTCCTTGATCTTCTTGTACATTGCCACATCGAAATCCTTGGAATAGTAGAGTCTGTCTTCATGAAATCCTGTCACGAACTCATTATCCAGAAATGGGATGATCTTATCATCCGGTCTGTCTGTTCCATTTGCATATTTATATTTCTTTTTATTGTCCACAAGCTTCACTTTGTAATTCCTCCTGTTTATCTTTGATTGCTTCTTTGTATTCTTTTGCACTCTGTACGGCTCTCGCTGCTGATTTTTCTTTCATTATCAGGTATCGTTCTTCCTCAGCTACCAGATAATCCTTGAATTCTTTCTCATCCATTGCCAAAAGATAGGCTTCGAATTCTTCCGGTGTCATTCGGTTCCTGTCCCACATCCTGCGTTCCTTATTATAGTATACACTATATTCCCTGACTTTTTCCTTTAATTCCTTCAATGTCTGGCATTCTCTATAATGGCTCTCGTCCTTAAAGTGTCCAAAGAATGATTCCTGTGGCGAATTATCCCAGCAGTTTCCTCGTCTGGACATGGACTGGATAAATTCCTTTTCTTTTACTGCATTCTGAAAATCATCTGTCATGTATAAGATTCCCTGATCAGAATGAATGATTGCACCGCTTGATGCAGGATATGCATCCAGCGCCTTAAGGGTATCCAATGCCAGCTGCAAATCATTGTTCTCACTGATTATAAAACACACAAGCCTCCCTGTAACTGGATCTATGGAAGCGGAACCGTATGCTCGTTTTTTATCCCCATAGTCCAGATACGTTACATCAGTCAGTCTGACTTCATTGGGTCGGTGAAGTTTAAAGCGCCGGAGCAGAAGATTTGCTTTCCGGTTCCGCTTGATCAGTTCCTTCATTGCCTTACGATTCTTACTTGGTCTTCGTATGGTCGTTCTGATTCCATACTTATTCATCAGACGGCGGATCCTGTGTATGCTGAATCTTTCCCCTGTGATTTTCGGCATCATCATATACACCTGACGAATTCCTTTTTCAAATGCCTTATAATCTAACACCTCCCGGATCAGTAGGATATCTTTCTCATCCTGATCTGCCTTTCTCTTTGCACTGCATCCATAGTGTTCATTATTCAATAGTTCATGATAAGTACTCTTTGCAATCCCCATCAGTTTAAGGATTCGTTTCTGTGTATAAAAGCCCCATGGATCCCGTGGCAGGCTCTGTATCCATCTGCACAGATGTCTTCGCTTATCGATTTCCAGCTCAGACTGCTGTTTTCCTATTTCATGAAAGTTCACCGCTATCAGTCGGTTCATTGCCTGCGTCCTTCGCTTCTGTATATCCAACAGTTTCTGTGTGTTATCTTTCACCTTATCCTCCGTAACATTCCACCGATACAGCTTCGAATGTATCAGCATCTTGTTCCGGTCACTGAACCAGGATGGTTCAAGTTCATACATCTCCATAAGTTCATCCAGTGGAAGCGGTGCCAGCAGGTATGCTTCATTGTAAAAAGCTTCCCGAAGTGTAATCGTAACTCCATCTACAGTTCGGACATAGGGATGTTTGTCAGCTTCCATTACAGATGAAGGTTCTTCTAATTCTGGTGATTCCATGAATCCATCATCTTTCTTTAACGAATTCGCTTCATACATCTTTTTCACACGTGACTCGAATTGCTTTTTTATCTTCTGAATACGCTGATACCCGATATCAATTGGATCAAGACCAGCTCTACGCATTCCTTCTTCCACTGAAATCTCTGGATAAAGAGAAAAGAGTTCTTTCTCGAAATCAGCAGAAATGCGTGTCCCCTTTCCATTCTCTGTTCTGATAAACTTCCCAGAC
>DATERV010000060.1:0-31403 GCA_035271185.1 Lachnospiraceae bacterium
TCTTCAAAATATTTTATACTATTAATCATAGAGAACACCTATCCTTTGTTTGTATTGGTTTAGTCGCTAAATACTTTATCACAAAGTGGTGTTCTCTTGTTTTTTATTTTCCATTTAATCCGAATAAAATTTTACGCTAGCTAACGAATTTGTCAATCATTTATCTTTGGTATGTCGACTAGATATTTCTGACTGGCATGGTATATAAATTGCAAATTGGCACTTTAGGCAATGCCACTTTTGTGTATAATAAATATCATACGTGTAATGTTGAACCACTTATGATGAATTGGATTGCATGCGTACATATACGCAGAAGTAAGGAGACTGATTATGAAAAAAAATCCTGTTATACTTGTTGTGGGCATTGCCTTATTAGCCTTAAGTATTTTCCTCTGCATTAGGACCTATTCTACTTCCTATGCACAAGCTAAGGAATACGGAGAACAAATCAATACCCTTAAAACGGAAATTGGCGATACAGAAGCTGCTATTGTCAGTCTGAATGAAAAGGATACCACTTCCGATGAAGATTTGAATACAAAAGAATCACTGAATAACAAGCTTACTGTGTTAAGTGAAAAGAAAAGTGGGTTAAGTAATGAGAAACTGTACTTAGAAAAGCCTTATTCCTATTCCCTCACCTTGTTATTCTTAAGTATCATGATTTCTATTTTGGGTATTGTAAAATTAATCAGAAAACAGTCCGAATCGGCCAAGGTCGATTTGACTAAGCTTGCCCAGGCAGGGCTATTAGCTGCTCTGTGCTATATCGGGTTTGCTTTCTTTAAGATTGATATCCCCGTAGGTACTGAAAAAACAGCTTTTCATCTTGGAAATGTATTCTGTGTTCTGGCAGCACTCCTCTTAGGCGGTTTCTGGGGCGGCCTTTCCGGTGCTATTGGAATGACGATTGCTGACCTGACTACTGCTTATGTAACAAGTGCTCCCAAAACCTTCCTTTTAAAATTATGTATTGGACTCATTGTAGGATTTGTAGCCCACTCCATATTTAAGATTGAAAAAAGTACGGATAAAAAATATATTACCGGTATTACGATTTTAGCCACAACCTGTGGTATGGCATTTAATGTAGTGGCAGATCCTCTGGTTGGTTATTTCTACAAAACCTACCTGTTGGGAATACCCCAGGATCTTTCCCTGGCACTAGCAAAGCTTTCGGCTGTAACATCCCTGGTAAATGCTATTGTGGCTGTAGTTGCTGCCTCCATTTTTTACCTGGCATTAAGGCCGGCATTAAAAAAAGCAGGACTTCTCACAACAGCACCAAAGAGGTAAGGATATGATTGATTCGACAAACAGAGTAAAAAAAATGGCACTGATTAGTGATCTCACAGGTTATGGCCGCTGTTCTCTGGCAGTGGCCCTTCCTGTAGTCAGCGTTTTAGGGATTCAGGCTTGCCCCATTCCTACAGCTATATTCTCCAACCACTTAGCTTACCCCTTCTGGCACAAGGATGATTATACTCCCCATATACAGGATTATCTCTCCTGCTGGGATAAACTACATTTTTCTTTTGATGGCATTCTCTGTGGTTTTCTGGGAAATGGCAAACAAGCAGATATTCACGCCGTCTATATAGAAAAGCAAAAGAAAGACCATCAGTCACTCTTTATTTTGGATCCGGTAATGGGCGATCATGGCAAACTATATTCCTCAGTCACTTTAGATTATTCTTCTGCCATCAAAACTTTGCTTCCCTATGCGGATATCCTGACACCCAACCTCACGGAAGCCTGCTTTCTGACAGACACACCTTTCCCTGACAAAATGCCCAATCTTTCTTTCTTAGCTTCCATGACGGAAAAATTACATGCTTTGGGTCCTGCAAAAATAGTGGTGACAGGTCTTTATGAGAATGGTTATTATCACAACTATATATGGCAGGCAGGAAGAGAGCCAGTCATTTGCACCACCAAGGCAGGAGGCCCATCCCGTCCGGGTACAGGAGATTTGTTTGCTTCCATAATCGCAGCAGATGCTCTGAATCAAATTCCGTTTTCGGACTCTGTAAAAAAAGCAGCAGAGTTCGTACGGATTTGTACAGAAGACTCTGCTGCCTGCGATATCCCAATTAATGAAGGCGTCTGTTTTGAAAGGAACCTAAAATATCTTATTCAAACTGGCTAAAGTTACTTTCTTCTAACTACGTCCATAATTATATTGCCACAGTATCTGCATTTATAATGTTCATCAATTGCACCGACAATAGCTCCTCCACAAGATGGACATTCATCCTTCACTATTTTCTTTGCAAGAGCAACCAGCAATAAGCCATCATGCTTTTCGAAAGTGCAATGTAAAAGATAGCGCCTACGAATTGCACCTCTTACGTATTTGAATACGTTTCTTCTGTCTTTGACAGCCGGCAATTTATAAGGATCTACAAATGGCTTTTTACACTTAGAAAAGAATTTTGAACAAATGTCTGTTGTAAAAATATATCGTATTTTTTTGTAGTTGTTGTAAACCACAGGAATAAAGGCCAAAGCAACTATGGCCCCAAAAATAATAAGGTCCATTATATCTTCCTTTATTAATGCAAAGGATGAAGGACCAGTCCCTGACAGCAATACTTCTTTCAAATACGCTTCATTATTGTAGTTTGCAAAATTGGACAAGCACATCAAAGAAACGATTGCTATTACGCAAGCCCCTATAGCAAAAAAGATTAAGAATAGTATTTTTTTTATATAAAGATTATTGGCTGAATAATATTGTGGTTTTTTCTCACCCTCAGACAAGGTATTCGAAATACTATAAAAGCGATTATCTGTCAAAACATTTGCAAACAAGTCCGAACTTCCACAATACGGACAGCTACCGGTAAAGTAAATTCTTTTCTCAATTAATGCTCCACAGTTTTTACAATTACATGTACAAATCTTACTCTCTAAAACGATTTGTTCTTTCCTATCTATCACTTTCAATTCGTAATTCTTCATGTAGACTTTGCGAAAGAAATGCATTTGCCATTTCACAAAAAACTCCTTTTTTCCCATGACTTCCGCTAAATCACCATATTCTATGTAGCCATCTAGATCAGCTTCAAAATAACTCGAATAGAAATTGGCATCTTCAATCATCCGCTTTGATACAACTGCAATACTCAAAAAGATAATACCCAACATAAATGAGAAAATACAATCCGGGGTCGCCCTTGCATACAAAATAACCTCCATCTGGTCGTGGTATGTCGCTATCAATGAAAGCATTACGTAAACAGACAATACAAGATTAAATATACCTAAAAATGCCAAAGGAAAATTTTTCATCATCAAGATTTTGATTGATTTATCTCTTAAGTACATTTTCGTTCTCCTTTCGCTGCATAGTGAGCCAAATACTGAAATTTATTATACCATTCTGGTTTAATAAATTCCATATTATTACAAATATTCATGAATACATAACCGCAAAAAAGAAAGGTCCTACTGAACATTCATTCAGTAAGACCTTGAATCCCGCATAAATACTAGAATTTTTAAACTCCTTTTATTACTCAAACTCAATTTCCAGATTTCCCATAGCACAGGTTAAGTCATAAGTACTATCTGAACCATTATCAATATCATGATCAACAGCCAGACCTATTACTGTATTACTACCTGCACTTAAGTTACCTGCCATACATTCCATTTTGTAATTATGGTCGTCTTCTGTGCTGTCCACAACGGTAATCTGCATATTACCCATGCCGCATTGAGCCTTTAAATCACCCGGTATACTACCTTTGAAAACCAGTTCACCGGCACCAACTTCAAGCTGCGTGTCACCTGTAGTTTCAGCATCATATATGAGCATCCGTCCTGCTCCAATCTGACACTTTAGGGTGGATACCTGTAATGTACCCACACTTATCTGCCCGGCACCAATCTCAACCTCACAGTCATCTGCACTCAGATCTTCAATTTCAAATATGCCTGCACCCAGCGCAAGATCAGCACTGGTAAATCTGGTATACTGAGGAATCTGGACTGTAACCGTCATACCGGTGGACACATCCCAGTTCACCCATTTACCTGTCTTTAGTCCTCTGACAAATAAGGTACCGTCACTGACATAGGTCTGAAATGAGCTGATTTTGTTTGCTATCACGTGATAGTCTGCATCAGGTGAAACTTCAATTACAACCTTACATCCTCCCAGTTCCATTTTCAGTTTACTGATATCACTTGCATTGTAACTGGTTTCATACGCAGCTTGATCGTAAATGATACCAAATGCAGAACTAAATACGCTTCTCTCGTCTAAATCGTAAGTATCCCAGTCTTCATTCCATACCCAATCCTTATCCCATTTGAATAATTCATGGCTACCAATACTCAGTTCGCCATTGGTAACCATACTTTTTATGGCTCTGAATCCACCGTTAAAACCCCCGATTGTCAGTAAAATAATTCCTATTACCAGTATGACTCCTACAATGATACCGCAAACTTTCATAAATTTTTTCATATTATTTTACCTCCCCTTTTTTTTCAAAAGGTTTTTTACATAACCATACAATACCACGGCATAAAGCAGGTAATGCATATCCGCAAAGCCAGATGGTAAACATCACAAACAAAATACCCAGTGCAAGAATCAGAAGTCCGCTGCCTACCAGTAAAAGACCTGCAAATGGCCCTACGAACAGTTTCGCAAATCCTACAAAGATCAACAGGATACCAGATACGATCATTCCCAGACCGCTGGCACCAAAACCGATGATAATACCTAATAATCCAAAGAAGATGGCTGCCAGTACTCCAAAGATGGTACCTACTGCACCAAGGATTGCAGGTGAGCAGATCACGCATCCAATTACGATTAATACAATTGCCCAGGTTGGCAATCCTTCCTCTTTCTTTGTGGGAACCGCACCATTCTGATAAAATGTATTACCCTGATACACTGTGCTTCCCTGATAAGAGGTACCGCTCTGATAAGCACTGTTATTGTTGTTTCCCGGTGTAGCGTCCATATTGGCCCGTAAATCATCCTTAATATTATCTGCAACCGTCTTTGGGGATTCCAGTTCTGCTATCACCAACTGCTCATTTTCCACACCAGCATCGTTGAAGTACTCTTCATAGTAATTCAATGCTTCCGTTCTTTCGTTATCCGGAATTCCCTGAAGCAGACGTTCTAATTCTGCCATAAACTCTGCTTTATTCATATTTAACCCCTCCCTCTAATATCCCGGATATTTTGCCGGAATACAACCTCCATTCATTTACATACATCATTAACTGTGACATACCTTTTTCTGTTATCTTGTAGTAACGTCTGTTACGTCCTGCACATTCCTGATCATATACGATCATACATTCATCCTTCTGCAATCTTCTAAGTACCGGATAAAGGGTCGATTCTGATAATCCGATTACCTGTCGAACATCTTGGGTGATTCTATACCCGTATGTTCCATCCGGTTCTTTAGACACAACTGCCAGGACGATTGCATCAAGCAACGCTGCACCCGTGTTAAATACCATTTTAATTCCTCCTTGTTCTGAACTACTTGACTTTTTAAGCTATGATTCTCAACAATATTGTTTGGTTATATAATACTATACGTTGTATAATATGATTCTGTGACTATAATATATTCCATATAATATTGGGATGTCAATAGCATTTAGAAAATCTTTATAATTTCTTTAAAAAGAACGGAGAATTCTACAAAACAGAATTCTCCAGATAAACAGGCAGAGCAGTAACAAAAACAGTAATCAGAAGTGACAACACGATTCCTGCTACTATCACAATATGAATCACACTTTTTTGTCTTTCGGTAATTTTGTTCCAGACAGGCAATTTCTCCAGCCCGTGGCAGATAAAATACATCAGTGGAATCAGTGCAGGCATCAGATATCTTCCCTGTGGCTGATAATCCACTGTATAGGAGTAACGAACGGTAAGAAAGAACGGCATTACGATGCAGAATAATAAGTTGATCTGAAAAAACTTCCTACTACTGCTTTTTTCATCAGATATCTTCTCCTTACAGAAAATCATGCCAAAAATACCTGTTGCAAATAAAAGCAGATAGAAAACATACACCATCCACCAGGTATAGATGGTATTAGAACCATAATTGGCTATAAAACTCACTGCCATTTTGGGAAAAAAAGTGGTTCCTGCCAGCATAGAAAGCAGGGATTTCCCCTGACTTGCGTAACTTTCCCTGATAATTCCAAAGGACTTAATAAAGTTTTCTTTGGTGGTAAGGCCAATGAAATCACCATCATAAAGCAGATAATTTCTGATAAAGGACCAACTGATACATAAAAGCACCAGGGCAGCAATCATAGCACCCTTTCCCAAAAACTGCTTCCACAAAAACTGCCATCTACCTTCTTTTTTATGCAAAAATCCGGCAGTAAATACCAGTATACTGCTAATAATAAATCCATAAGCATTATAGTAGGAAAGAGCACATAAAATAATTCCCACTGTTAGGAATACACAAGGCTTCCAAGTAAATCCCTCTCTCAAGCCGCATATCATGCCATACACCATAAGTGCAGCTGAAAGCAGACAAAGGGAATCCGGATTCACATAGGTATGCAAAAACAGGCTCTGAGGAAGAAAGGTTACAAGGAAACAAAACAGCCATCGTATCCTGTCCGATGCAAACAATTTCTTTCCAATCAGTAAAGTCATCCACGCAGTAAGGAAGCCAAATAACACATTCACAAGGCGTGCAGTGTATAGCAGCACCAGTGCTGAATTGGTAAAAAGATTCACAAAACGCATGGCATATCCCTGTATCATATAGGGAAGCAGTGTATAAAATCCATAGGTCCAGCGGCAACCCTCACTAAACAACTCCTCTTCAAAACCGGCTGGCAGACTGCCGTGCTGGCAGATATAAAGTGGTACCATATAACGGGAATGTTCATCCGGTGGGTTACATAAGGATGGAAAAGTGTCACGTAAGGGCTGATGCAAAGCAACTGTCAATGCTGCTACCAGATAAAGAACCAGATAAATAATGACTATACTACGTTCCTTTTTTGTTTTCATGTACTCCCCTTTATCTATTCTGATACCAATTGCAGTTCATAAAGATTTCTGTAAATACCATCCTCGGAAAGCAGTTCCTGATGGTTTCCGGATTCCATAATTTCTCCCTGACTCATCACCATAATTTTATCTGCATGCTGTATGGTGGAGAGTCTATGTGCCACCATAATGGTAGTTCTGCCTGCCATCAGTTTTTCCAAAGCCACCGTAATGAGACCTTCTGTCTCCGTATCTATATTAGCTGTAGCTTCGTCCAAAACCAATATGGCGGGATTGTATGCCAAAGTCCTTGCAAAAGAAAGGAGTTGTCTTTGTCCCGCTGATAGGGTGGAGCCCCTCTCTGTTACCGGCTCATCATACCCCTGGGGCAGCTTTTCTATAAAGGAATCTGCATTCACATATTCAGCAGCAGCCTTTATTTTGTCGAAGGTTATATTCTCATTCCTTAGCGAAATATTTCCCTTAATATCACCTGTAAACAGAAATACGTCCTGCTGCACCTGCCCTATGGCACCTCTTAGCACATGCAGATCAATATCACGGATATTGACACCATCTATGAGAATTTCACCCTTTTGAATATCATAATACCTGCCAATGAGGTTTAGGATAGAAGTCTTTCCGGCACCGGTTGCTCCTACAAAAGCCACTTTTTCTCCCTGTTCAATCACAAAGCTGACATCCTTCAGAATATAGTCATCATTTTCATAGGCAAACCATACTTGTTTAAATTCTATTCTCCCTGAAATGTTTACAATCTTAGGATTTGCAGGGCTCATAATCTGAGGTTTCTCATCCAGTATCTGAAATACTTTCTCTGCAGAGGCAAGAGAGGACTGCAAGGTGCCAAACTGCTCTGCCAATTCCTGAATAGGGTCAAAAAAGGAGCTAATATAATGAATAAAAATATAAAAAGTACCCATGGATATGACCCCGCCTAGCACCTGGGCGCTCCCATTCCCAATGATGATAACCAGTGCAATAACAGATAACATAAATATGATTGGCCGGAAGATGGAAAAAATCATAACTTCCCTGAAGCCGGCGCGGAATAAGCCATAACTCTGACCTTCAAACTCTTTGTATTTTTCTCTTTCCCGGGCAAAAATCTGAATCAGCTTCATACCTGATAGATTCTCGGACAGGAAGGTATTCATCTCTGTAATCTTGTTTCGGGTAAAACGATATGCCTGTCTGGACAAATGGCGGAACCAAAAAGTAAGTACTGCTACTATAGGAAGCATGAGGAATGCATACAGTGTCAGTTTGGGATTGATAGACAACATAACAACTGCAAAACCTATGATCTTTATGCTGTTCTTAAACAGCTTCACCAGTACATTTGTGAAAAGTTCATTGATTGCTTCCGTATCATTTGCAACCCTTGTCACAAGCTTTCCTACAGGCGTGGTATTTAAGAAGCCTAAAGAAAGACTATGGATATGAGTGAAAACCTCATCCCTCATTTTGTAAATAATATTCTGACCTGTTTTCTGTAATATCCAGGTCTGCATCATATTAAACACAAAAATGAGAAGCAGTACTGAAAAGTACATTGCAGTAGCCTGTACTATTCCTGTAAAATCTGTTTTTCGAAGTTCCTTTAATTCCTGTCTGGTAAGTGGTTCTGCCCGGTGAGTATATTCCTCTAGTTGTTTGTTGTCTCCCGTCTGAACCTTACTGCATTCTTTTGCATCAAGATGACTTAGCATGTAATACCTATTATCATATAGAAAGATCTGATAATAGGAAGTTGCCGGATATTCTGATTTTATGAGCCAGACTCCCTGATAAAAGACGGCTCCGTCCATACCTTCAGAAACTTCCACATAGGGAATGTTATAGCCTTCTATATACCGGTCTATGGCGTTACCAATCACGATAGGCTTATATAATTCTAAAATAGTGATCAGAATCACAATGATTGTGACAAACACCATGGGTAATGTATGAGGTTTTAAGTAGGAGAGTAATCTTTTCATAACGTTCCCTCCTCTAACTGCTGTCTTTCAAACATTTCCCGGTAAACTCCATTCTGTCCAATAAGCTCTGAATGATTTCCTCTTTCTACTATAGTTCCATTTTCCAATACAATAATCATATCCGCCTTCTGAACAGTGGAAATACGGTGTGCTATGAGAATGTTGGTCTTTCCCTTTCTATTCTGCCTAAGATTCTCCAAAATCTGTTTTTCGGTATCAGTATCTACCGCTGATAATGCATCATCCAAAATTAGAATAGGAGCATCTTTCAAAAGTGCCCTTGCAATGGAGCTTCTTTGTTTCTGTCCGCCGGAAAGGGTAACCCCCCGTTCTCCCACTATGGTTTCATATCCATCAGGAAATGCAATAATATTATCATGGACACAGGCTGCTCTGGCCGCTCGTTCTACAGCCTCCATATCCACTTCTTCCTTTTTTTGTTCTATTCCAAATGCAATATTTCTTTTTAAGGAATCTGAAAACAGGAAATTGTCCTGTGGTACATAAGCTATATTTTCCCGCAACTCCTTTAAGGGAATGGTATTGATGTCACGGTCATCCATGCTGATCATGCCCTGTTCTATACTATAGAGATGTAAAAGCAGATTAACCAGTGTGGACTTTCCATTTCCCGTACGTCCCACTATAGCAAGTGTGGTTCCTGCCGGCACATGAAGACAAAGGTCCTGTAGGGTGGGTTCCATATGCCCATGGTGGACAAATGTCAGATGATTCAAGGTAACCTCTCCTGTTAACCCATTCTGCTCATCTTTGATATCTCCGTGCACCTTACCAGCTTCTGCTATTTTGACATCTTTTTCTACAACAACACTTGGGTCAGTAATTTCCGGTTTCTCATTTAGAACTTCCTGAATTCTCTTAATGGATGCGAACCCCTGAGAAAACATAGTGATGCTCTCTCCTGCCGCCAGCATAGGCCATACAAGCATGCCGATATACTGGTTAAATGCCACAAACCGTCCCAGGGTGATCTCACCAATTAGTGCCAAATACCCACCATATAAAAGGGTCAACAGGCTACTGATACCAATCACCACATCCAAAAGAGGCATAACCACTGTCTGCAGTCTGATCACGCTCAGGTTCTTATCCATGGCCAATTGATTGGCCTTCGCAAATGCGGTTCGTTCTGCTCTCTCCTGTACAAATGCTTTGATGACACGGACACCGGAAAAGCTCTCCTGTACCTGATCGGTAAGATCAGATACCGCTTCCTGCTTTTCCTGAAAACGTTTCTCCATCATCCGCCCATAATATAGTTCTCCGGCTGCTATGAAAAACATGGGAATAATAGCAAGTAGGGTCAGTTTCACATTCACATAATACATCATCTGTCCAATCACCATAATTGCCAGAACAGTAGCATCAAAGGCGCAAAGCACTGCAGGCCCAATAGCCATACGAACAGCATTGAGATCATTGGTAAACCGAGACATAAGATCACCGGTCTTGTGTTCATTGTAATATTCCACGGACATGGATTCCAAATGCTTGAACATGTCATTCCGTATTTCAAACTGGATATACCGGGAAGCACCAAATAAAAAATATCTCCATAAAAATCTGCCTATAGTCAGCATTACCCCTACCGCCAATATGCGTAGGATTATGTAACCTACATCCTCCATCCCCATGGTATGGGATGCTAAACCATCCGTAATCATCCCCGTCAGTTTGGGTATGAATAGATTTAAAAAATCTACCCCAACAGAATCAATATGGCGGCAAAATACTGCCATTTATGTCTCTTAATATACGTTAAAATAAACTTGATCTGCTTCATTTCTTTCCTTTTACTCTTTTAGCATCTAAAGTAACTGTTCCTCTGCACACTTATGTTGCCCTCCAGCTGATAAATCCTGTAAATTATATCAGAACCATATTATATATAATATAGCCTATTCTGTCCATAGCACCTAAGAATGTTCATAGCACTTAATAATGTCCAAGCACTTCACATAACAGGATTGACCGATTCAGTATTTTTGCAATTTGTATTGCAAGTCACCCTATGTCAAAAAAATGAACTCCATGTCGAAACTTCGTAGCGTATAAAATATGAAATCCACAATTTCCACATAGTTATCCACATAGTCACACGTGTCATTTGAGCCTGATTTAGGCGTCAATCTTGCAATTTTTTCTGTCATATTGCGAACATTTGTATGATTTTGGGATTTTCTTCCAGTTACATAATGTGTAAACAACTACAGTTTTTATGTTAACTTATATATCAATTATATCACTTTATGTCAACCATGAATTCCAGAAATACTCTACACGTTTTGCTATGGTATTTTGAGTGACAACCTCAAAGTTTTCCCATTCTCTGGGAAAAAGCCGCTGATAGGTATTTTGTAAAAAGCGCTCATCCAGTAAAGCAATCACTCCGATATCATCAGAGGTACGAATCACACGACCTGCAGCCTGGAGGACCTTGTTCATACCGGGATAACGATATGCATAATCAAAACCGCTCTCTCCACCTGCATCAAAGTATTGCTTTAATATCTCACGTTCATTACATACCTGGGGAATACCGGTACCTACTACGATGACACCAATCAGACTGTCATGCTTTAGATCAATACCTTCTCCAAAAATACCTCCCATGACACAAAATCCAATCAGGTTTCTTTCCTGAGTATCTTCTTCTGTTTCAATATCCATGGATATTTTCTCTGCAAGCATGGTATCTATATCCTCATTTTTAGTAAAACGATTTAAGAATGCTTCCCTGGCTTCCTCATTCATATACTCATCCTGGATGATACATTCCGTCTGTGCATCTAAATACAAGTCACAGTAACACTCATATACACTGGAAAGAAAACTGTGGGAGGGGAAGAACACCATATAGTTACCATGACGATTCTGAATGATTTCGTGGATATAACCTGCGATATTCTGAAACTCCTCCAAAGAACGCCTGGTATACTTACTGGTTACATCACTACTGATATAAAGCGCTCTTTTTTCAGGATTAAATACCGAGTTAGCGTATACCTCGTAATCCTCTTTCGTTCCGCCCAATAGTTTTTTATAGTACTGAATGGGTAACAGTGTAGCAGAAAACAGAATCGTACTTCTGCCTCTGGCCATGCATTCCTGCAAGTTGACAGATGGGTTGACACAGAATAACTTAACAAGAAAGCTACCGTCAGAACCTGTTTCGGAGTACATTACATAGTTGTCATCTACCCTTTCATTGATTGCCAGGAAGTGTGATACCTCAAAATAAAAGTCCAAAATATCATTTCTGACCGGATTGTCATCATTCTCCTCTAAATACTTGTCCATTGAATCCTGCAGACGAATCAATACCTGAATGAAAGATTCAATAGTTTCCCATATCATGCAATCTTCACATTCTCTTTTTAAGAGTAATAATTCCCTATTGCATTTTTCTAACTGACGAATTATTTTGGGACCATATTCCTTTAATCTGCTGGAAGGAGTATCCTTTAACCCCGCAATATTGCCTTCCCCATCTGCCTCCGCAATATTTCTTTTCAATTTCAGAAAATCTTCCTTAACTAGCACTGCACTGTACATATCACGGCCACGTTCCAAGAGATTATGAGCTTCATCAACTAGAAAAATATAATCTCCCTGTACACTGTCTCCAAAAAAGCGCTTTAAATATACATGGGGATCAAACACATAGTTATAATCTCCAATAACTGCATCTGCGAACAAGCTCATATCAAGACAGAACTCAAATGGACATACATGATGCTTACGGGCGTATTCCTCGATTATTTCCCGGTTAAAATTATGTGAATGACGTATCAAGTCATATACTGCGTTATTGATCCGGTCATAATGGCCATTAGCATAAGGGCAGTAATCCGGGTTACACTCAGTTTCCTCCATAAAGCAGATTTTTTCTTTTGCCGTCAGAATAATGCTCTTAAAATTTAGTCCCTGCTCTCGTAATAGACTGAAGGTGCTGTCTGCAACAGTCCTAGTGATTGTTTTGGCTGTAAAATAGAATAACTTGTCACCCATACCATTTCCCATCGCTTTTATGGCAGGAAATACTGTGGATAATGTCTTTCCTACACCTGTAGGCGCTTCAATAAATAGTTTCTTCTTATGATAGATGGTTTGATAAACATAAGAGGCCAATTCTTTCTGTCCGTCTCTATAGGGGAACGGGAAAGTAAGTTTTTCTATGGACGCTTGCCTGATCTGTTTCCATTCACATTCATAATCAGCCCATTTTCTATATTGTAGTAACAGATTATCAAACCATTGTTTCAACTCATCAATGGTATATTCCTCCTCAAAGTACTTCAGTTCCTCTGTTTCCACATTACAATAGGTCATTCTGACTTTTATTCTGCCAAGCTCATTCTGAATGCCATAAATTGCTGCATATACTTTTGCCTGTGCAACATGAACCCCATAGGGCTCCTTCATTAATGAAACATCTCTGTAAGTGGTCTTAATCTCATCGATTGTTGTTCCGGTATCCTCTGTTATGACACCATCGGCACGTCCCTCCACAATCAATTGATATTTCTCTGTATCATACTCATAATGCATGAACACCTCGGACTTGTATTCATCTCCCATACGTTTTTGAATCATACGGTGAATCCGGCTTCCCTCCTGCATGGCATTATCCGCAGTCGCTTGAGCATGCCGGTTATCTATGCTTCCACTTCGTAATATGAATTCCACCAGGTTTCTAACCGATATCTTGATTTCCATCATCTTCCGTTACCCTTTCTTTATAGGGAGTTTATAGATGAATCATTGCTTTACACGAATAGGTACTCAAAAAACTTAGTACTGCTACGTTTTTCGTGTAGCGGGAGCGTGCCTGTCGTGTAAACCAATGATTCAAATATAAAACTATACTATGAAAAAAACTCCCTATAAAGATAGTACTCTATCTAATACAGGGAGTCAATTTACGATATTTACTCAGTATCTATGACTTGTTAGCACGCTATTGCATGTGACTTTAATAATTCTTCAAAATCTCTATTGAAACCACTGTAAGTAACAGTCAAGGGTTTCGAAAAATCAAGCCCATATACGCCAAGAAATGATTTTGCATCAATCACACATCTATTATAAGCAATATCAATGTCAAAATCACATTGGGATGCAGCAGTTACAAAATGCTGAACCTCATTTGGAGTTAATCTGATTTTACGTATCATATCACGTTGCCATCCTTTCAAGAAAAAAGCACAAAACTACACTGTCTTTCAAAATAAGCTTATTTACTAGCTATTCTGCTCTTACGCTAATACGATTATACTCGTTTTAGAACAAATGTAAATTGCTTTTTTACACAAAAATGTGTCATAAAATGACGATTTATCCCACATTATTCCAAATCATCCCTGCTTATTATGATTTTGTAAACTCTACCATATATTTCCGAAAATGTATAGGAAGCATATTCCTTTGTAGTTTCAGGTTTTCTCTTGCTTCAATACTAATACTATGGCAAAAATGCCTAAAAAGTTCCTGATAGTATTCTTCTTCGGCAGTAATGGGAATTTCAGATAGATTAGCCTCTCCCAGGTTATCTTTCATCATAAACCATTCCTTCCCTGAGGGATGAACCACGTATAATTTCCTGCCTGCATCCAATATTACAAAATCCTCTTTGGGTAGCCTGTCTGCGAAATGTAGGGCAAGTAATGGTAGAAGATCGTTAGCCGGATGAATCGTAGAAAACAAAATATCATTTTCCAGCTCCTGAAACCTTAAAAATCCTTTCAAATGTTGCAGTTCATTACCGGCACCTCTGCTCAATTCCAGCACTCTTCTGATATGATCGTCTGTCAGATGCTCCATGATACTTCTGCATTTCTTTTCCTTAAGTCCCCATGCCACCGTCCGAAAAACTGCCTGGGCCTTATCTGGTGCCGGAGAAGACAGTGCCATACACAAGGTATGATAATCCTCCTCGCCCAATCTCTCCTGAAGAGTAAGGACCACCTTGGTGGCTTTATTACTATCCGGCTGAATCGTCTGGTAGGTTGTAAATAGCCTAAGATTATCCTGGTTTCCCGTTTCAATCATGACCGTATCCAATGGAACCCGTAGTGCATATGCCTCATATATACCGGTAAATATGCCTTCCAGACTATCTTCACATTTCAAAACTAAATTCTGGAGATCACCTTCCATAACCATACTACTCCCTCACTTCAACTTCTGTTTATAATTGTCCCAATAGAACTTTCCCACTATCAACGATTGTAGGCTGAGCATCAAAACTACCATCATCAAACAGGGAAATTTGTCTGTAGGTCAGCCCGTCTCTGGAGAAATACTGTTTTTCTTTGGCATCTGCAGTCAGGTTGCGAACAATATAATCTTCATCCAGCTTGGTGGGATACATCATCTTCCCATTACAGGTAATAAAATAAAGAGCTCTTTTCAACACGACACCGATTTTTTTAAGGGATGTAAAATCCAGATTGGCTGTCCTTCTAGCATTGACAATACGCATTGCACTCTTTACTCCTACACCCGGTACCCTGAGTATCATCTCATAGGAAGCGCGGTTTATCTCCACAGGGAACTGGTCTAAGTTTCGGACCGCCCAATCCTCCTTGGGATCCAGCATCACGTTAAAGAATGGTCTTTCTATACTTAATAACTCACTGGCTTTAAATCCATAAAACCGTAACAGCCAGTCTGCCTGATAAAGCCTGTGCTCTCTTAATAAGGGCGGTCCTCCGGGAAGGGCAGGCAGGGCTTTATCCTCATTTACCTTCACAAACGCAGAATAGAACACTCTCTTTAGATCAAATTTGTCATAAAGACTTTCCGCTACATTAAGAATCTGGTAATCATTCTCCGGGGTTGCACCGATAATCATCTGGGTGGATTGTCCACCACTTACAAACTTAGGTGCATTCCTGTACACCACCAGTTCATTTTTACTTTCCTTTATCCCATTTTGAATCTGGCGCATAGGGGACAGGATCAATTTTCTATGTTTATTGGGTGCCAGATTTTTCAGTCCTTCCGCGGTGGGCAATTCCAGATTAACGCTCATTCTGTCAACAAGAAATCCGGTAAGCTGTATTAACCTGGCGTCTGCACCCGGTATGGCTTTTACATGCACATACCCATTGAACCGATACCGGTTACGTAATAGATAAATCGTCCGATAAATCAGCTCCATGGTATAATTGGGACTTTGAATAATTCCGGAACTCAGAAATAGACCTTCTATATAGTTTCTCCGATAGAACTGCATAGTTAATTCACACACTTCCTCGGGGGTAAAGGTAGCTCGTTCAATATCATTGGATTTGCGATTGAGACAATATTTACAATCATAGATACATTCGTTTGTAAAAAGAATCTTCAGAAGTGAAATACACCTTCCATCAGCACTAAAGCTATGGCAGATGCCTCCGGCAACACAGTTTCCCAGGTCTTTGCCGTTGCCATTTCTCTCCACGCCACTGGAAGTACAGGCAACATCATATTTAGCGGCATCGCTTAAAACTCCAAGCTTATCCATAACAGACATTTCATTTGAAATCAGATATTCCACAGTTTCAGCTTCCCTCCGTCACGAACATTTGTTCTCTTTATACTACCATAAACATAACTGTAAGGCAAGTATATTTCAGAACAAATGTTCTTTTCTAGAGAGCCATATCACAATGGTCAGGGACCTGAAACGCTTTTATATATTTTTCTTCTAATGGAATCCATTTTTGGAAAAACATTAAAGCAGCCTTCATACCATTCCTTTTTTCAATCCGCCTTAATTGTTCTGTCTGATCCACTGATAGGAAAATACGCAGATCGTAATACTCTATCAGTTGGGGATGACAGGCATAGGAACCTTCTATAATAGTAATGGAATTAAGCTCTACAGAAATCGGCTCCCCAAATTCCATGGTTTTACATTGAAAAGGTCTAAAAGAGAATGATTTTCTTAAGCTTAAAGGAAGAAGCACTTCTTCCAGGAAACGTTCATAGTCCACATTTCCACCCGGCTCATCCAATCTCTTCGGGGTACGTTGCATAGGTTGCAAAAAGAAATCGTCCATATGAATACAATTACAGGAGAGTTTCTTTGCCAAATATGATGCCATAGTGGTCTTTCCTGCTGCGCACCTGCCATCTATGGCCACCAGCAGATATTCTTTCTCTTGTTGTTTCTTATTAATTGCTTCCAGTACCTGATTCAACCGGAATGTCATATTTGCTTCTACTGTCACTTTTTTGTTTCCTTATGGTCTGAAACCTTCACGGTTTCCCCTTTCAACTTTTTATGATTGGAAAAATGAACCATCCCAGTTTTATCCAATGCAATCATAATGGCAGGAATCAGTACAAACTGCAGAATAATACCAGGAATCGCATTGAAAAGAGCGCCCGCCATAAACATTTTCCATGTAAATGCTTCCTGTGTTAAACCTAATAGGCAGATACGCACGATTCCCCAGACTACACGGCCTGAAATCATGGCTAGAATCAATGCCTTGTAAAGTGATATCATACACTTCCATCTAGATAATCCATAAACAGCGCCAGCTACCAGACCATAGGTTGCCAGTTCAAAGGCCATGGATATTCCAATCGGGAACAGGATAGGCATTCCAAAAATGAAATACCGTAAAATTGGCAGAATAAATCCAACAATCAACCCGTACTGCCAACCACAAATCAAACCACATAAAAATACGGGGAAGTGCATGGGAAGCAGCATGTTTCCTACTTGAGGAATTTGTCCGGTAAAGAAGGGAAGTACCAGTCCGATTGCAATAAACATAGCTGATAGTATCATGTTCTTAAGCGACTTTTGTTTCATAATTTCTCCTGTTCTGTCAATCAATCCATTTTCTAATATTGATCGATACTAATCATATTATAATGCATCCTTTGCCACATCTCAATAATAAACTTCCACCCATCAGGGTAAACTATCCTATTTCTATTGGTACTGTAAAATTGTATGATTGAATTGTATCCATTCCACATATATTATTGAAAAACCTCTTGCAAACAACGTTAAAAAGCGGTTAAATAGAATAGGTACAAAGTTATGTGAATAAGAAATGGAGAACTAAAATGAGTCAAAATAAATTGCCTAAAGAATATCAGTCAGAGTTAAGTCTCTATGATACCCAGATTGCCATCAAAACTGTAAAAGATTTTTTTCAGACTTTGTTGGCTGAAAGACTACACCTGTTACGTGTGTCAGCACCCCTTTTTGTAGACCCAACTTCTGGTCTGAATGACAATTTGAATGGTATTGAACGTCCTGTCACTTTTGACATTAAGGAACAGAATGGCAGAGAAGTTGAAATCGTGCAGTCCCTGGCGAAGTGGAAAAGATATGCATTAAAGAAATACGGCTTTCATGTCGGAGAAGGTCTTTACACTGACATGAGTGCCATAAGGCGTGACGAGTTTGTCGATAATATTCATTCTATCTATGTGGATCAATGGGATTGGGAAAAAGTAATAGAAAAAGAAGACAGAACACTGGATACATTAAAGGATGCAGTACGACATGTCTATACTGTTTTAAGAAAAACCGAAAAGTACTTATCCATCCAATATGATTACATAGAAGAAATCCTCCCTCATGATATATTTTTCATTACCTCCCAAGAGTTAGCTGACATGTTCCCAGACTATACCCCCAAGGAGAGAGAATACTATATTGCCAAAGCCAAGGGTGCCGTATGTATTATGCAGATCGGTGACATATTGGAATACGGAGAGCCTCATGACGGCCGTGCTCCGGATTATGATGACTGGGCACTCAATGCTGATATTGTTGTTTACTATCCTGTGCTGGATATTGCACTTGAGTTATCTTCCATGGGGATCCGTGTTGATGAAACATCTTTAAAAGAACAGTTAAAGAAATCGAACTGTGAGGATCGTGCAGGATTACCCTTCCAGAAAGCTATCATAGAAGGAAAACTTCCCTATACCATTGGTGGTGGTATCGGACAGTCCCGAATTTGCATGTTCTTCTTAAGAAAAGCTCATATCGGTGAAGTACAGTGTTCTTTATGGCCGGAAGAATTCATGAAACTGGCTGAAGAGAAGGGATTACAGTTACTGTAATTCTCAAATATTAACCTCCAAATTTGTGTAAAGTAGATACACTATTTGGAGGTTGTTTTATGCTGTTCTTCCAAGGATAATTTTACCGTAGGCCTGGAAATAAAGAAGATACAGACTGCTGTCATTACCAATAATAGAATGCATACCAGCCAGTTAGGTTTCAGGTTAAAACCTGCTGCCACATAAGTCATCAGGTACACAACCATATTGCTGATGGCATGCACAATCACAGCCACATAAAAGTGACCGAATCTTTCATAAAGGTAAGCAATCAGGCAACCCATCAAAAATCCATAAAATCCCTGTACCGCATTCTGGTGATAAATGCCAAAACATGCAGCAGAAAGAAGGATAGCGGTGGTATATTTCATACTCTTTTTAGCTCTGTTATAAACCACCCCTCGGAACACCAATTCCTCTACAAGAGGAACCAGAATTCCATATAAAATGAGACCAAGGTAAATCGGTGTTGCATATTGCACACTGGCTATATCCTGATATACTTCAGAAGCAGCGGTAATGCCCACTAACTCAAATAAATAGTTCAGCCCCAATGCTGCACCCAGAGTTCCTATTACCATACAGATATAGTCCAAAGGAGATTTCAAGTGCGCATGACTTGATTTTAACTCTTCCTCTGCCTTCCCTATATCTGCCTTTGCAAAAAACTTCCAGGTAATATATCCTGTAATCAGAAATGCAATCAAAAGCATCACAGCAGTACCGGTCCCGGTTGCTCCCATCAGCTTTTCACCGGCTTCGTCCCAATAAACAAGCTTCTCAGCCAGATTCTTAGGCAAAGCATTTGCCAGCCAGCTAACAGCAAACATTCCGGCATAAGAACCAAGCTCTCTCACAAAATAAAACATCAGTGCTGGAAAAATAATATACCATAACTTATTCATAGGAGGTGCCTTTTTTACAACGGGTTTTTCACCTCCACTTAACAGAATCTTTTCCAACTCTTCCACACTACGAACGATATAATCCGGTTTTGCAATTCTTAGTTCGTCCATCGGTCCATATCCGTAAGTAACCGCAACACTTTTGATTCCCTCAGCTTTAGCACCTGCTACATCAAACTTTCTGTCACCTACCATAACAGTGGCTTTCCTCTTCTGATCCACATCTGTTTCAGAATCCCCATATAGTCTGTTCAATGCTTCTCTTACTACTTCAGCCTTATCTACTCGGGTACCATCCAGTTCACTACCTACAATAACATCAAAATACCTCTTGATTTCAAAATGCTCCAAAATTCTTTCTACAAATACAGTGGGCTTACTGGAAGCCACAGCCAGCTTTTTGTGATTGCCTTTCAGTTTCCTGATCATTTCTAGAATACCGGGATATATTTCATTTTCAAAAATTCCGGTGTCCGTAAAACGTTCTCTGTATTTCTCAATGGCAGCTTCCGCTTTCTCTTCATCAAAATCATAAAAATCCATAAAACTTTCTTTAAGAGAGGGCCCTATAAAGGGTGTAAGCTTGTCCAAGTTCGGCTCCTCTATACCAAAAGAAGCCAGTGCATACTGTACACAGGTGGTAATACCTACTTTGGGATCTGTTAGTGTTCCATCCAGATCAAACAATACATAATCGTTCATCGCATTCCTTTCCAACTATCTCCTATTGTTTAATTGTTACGAAATTGTTACAATTCATTTGTAAGTTAGATGACTACTAAAACAAACAAGGAGGAAAAAACCTATGTGTTTTAATTTTAATTGTGCAGATTTATACAAAAAACTTTGTAAAATGTTAGGTTTAGGCTGCTAATCAGTCAGGGGGGCAGTCGTTTATCACATGCCTTTCCAATTATCTCCTATTGAGTGATTGTTACGAAATTGTTACAATTCATTTGTAGGTTAGATAACTACTAAAACAAATAAGGAGGAAAAAAACCTATGTGTTTTAATTTCAATTGTGCAGATTTATATAGAAGACTTTGTAAAATGTTAGGTTTAGGCTGCTAATCAGTCAGACCCATATTACTATAAAACAAACAAGGAGGAAAATACCTATGTGTTTTAATTACAATTATGCAGATTTATACAAAAGACTTTGTAAAATGTTAGGTTTAGGCTGCTAATCAGTCAAACCACAATAAAAATTTTGATGTAATATTTTTGTAACAACATTGCTCAAGCATGACTCAAAAGCGTCCTTTCAGGGCGCTTTTTTGTGCTCTATATCTTTATCTGGGTCCATTTTCCGGAACGGAAACGCCACTGAGTCAATATCAACCTGGCGATCTGATCACACACCACTCCAAACCATATTCCAACGAGACCCAATCCCAGACCATAAGCAAATACATAGGACATCACAGGTCTGATAATGGTAACACTGATAATGGAAGCCATGGTGGTAAACCGCACATCACCGGCACCTCTGAGGCAACCCATATAAATCACCTGAGAAACCTGCATTAATACAATGATGACCATAACCTGCATTATACTTACGCCCATATGAATTGATTCCTGCTCTGTAAAGAACATCCGATAGAACCATTCACCGCAAAGCAGATAGACCACAGAAAGAATAACCGAGATTAAGTTCCCGATTCTCTGACAGATAGCACCATACTTTTTGGCAAGTGCTGGATTCTTCTGTCCAAGGCTCTGTCCAATCAAAGTGACTGCAGCCACCTGCATGCCATCCCCAAAGGAGAAGGATAAAGACATAATACTCGACCCTACCTGTTGCACGGCAAAAGCTCTGGTGCCAAGCTTGGCAGCCATAATAGAGACGGACATAAATCCGATTCTCAAAAAGATCTGTTCCACAAAAACATTGGATGCCAAAGAGAAAATCTGTTTGAAGGCTTCCAAGGATGGACGCAGTTTATTCTGAATCATAAAAGATATATTCACAAAGCTCTTTTTATGAAACAACGAAGCAATACTCATGATACAGGCAACTATGGTACCAATCACTGTAGCAATGGCAGCCCCTTTTATACCTAAAGCCGGAAAACCAAAGTGCCCCTCTATCAAAAGATAGTTCAGACATATATTTACCAGATTGGAAGTCAGGTTGGAGGTCATGGCTATTCTGGTATTCCCGCTGCCCCTCTGCGCTGCGTTGATAACCAGAGAAATAATACTAAATAGCATGCCACCCATAATGATTCTAAAATACAGTACTGCACTTTCGTGCGTATCAGCTTCAGAACCGGAAAATGTAATAATTGGATTTGCAAACACCACACAGAGAATACTGACCATAACACCAGCTAAAACTGTGAAAAGGACAGCTGCTAAAAGAATTTTACCTGCTCCCTCCTGGTCACCCTGTCCTTTTCTTCTTGCCGCCAGCGAAGAAACAGCCACATTAGTGGCTATAAACATAGCCAGACCGATAAATTTGGGCTGGATGGTAAGTCCTACAGCAGCAACTGCATATTCTCCCAGATTGCTAACCATCATCGAATCCACAATTCCTACAATAGCAACAAAAAATGACTCCAATACTGCCGGCCATGCAACCGTAACAGTTTTTCTTATGTATTGTTTATTTTGGTTTAACCAATTTTTCACGAAATGTAACAAATTCCTTACTCCTTTATTGCTTTGGTAGATAGACATCACCTATCATAACAGATTCCTCTTCCACAAGTCCATACCTTTTCAAAAGAGATTGACAAATCAAATCAATGCCTATATAGTTATAAGAAATTTATACCATAACTGCTAGGGGAGCACAGAGCTGAGATTGAATTTTATTCTAACCCTCACTACTTGAACCGGATAATACCGGCGGAAGGAAGCATGATATTGTATCTGCATCAGTTAGATATAATTTCTATTGTGCCCTCTTTGCTTATTGTCAAGGAGGTTTTTTATGTCTATTTTTATTCAACAGGAAGATGGTTATTATTCATTAGGTACTACAAGTTACTACATACTTATTGTGGTATTACTGGCTGCATTTATTTTGTCTGCAGTGATTGTGAATCGGAAACAAAAAAGCGGTAGATTTTCGCCCAAACGCCTGGCTATTTGTGGTGTCAGCATTGCTTTGGGTTTTGTTCTTTCTTTCATCAAGGTAGAAATGCCCTATGGTGGATCCGCCACTGCATTTTCCATGTTCTGCGTGTGTATTATCGGATATTTTTATGGAATCAAGGCAGGTATCCTTTCTGCCTTCGCTTACAGTATCCTGCAGTTTTTCCAAACTGGTTCAAGCTTTATGCTCTCTCCCATACAAGTCTGCTGTGATTACTTCTTTGCATTTACAGCACTTGGTATTACCGGTTTCTTCTATAAAAAGAAAGATAAGTTCATCCTGGGATATTTTATCTCCATTCTGATTCGTGGGATGTTCCACGCCATAGGTGGTTATTTATACTGGATGGACTATATGCCTGAAAACTTTCCACAAAGCCTGGCATTTCTGTACCCGGTCATCTACAATTACAGTTATATCCTGATAGAAGGCGTTATTACCATCCTGATTATAAAGATACCAGCTGTCTCAAAGATGTTTAAAAGACTGCAGGTAATGGCTGCTGAAAAATAGCTCTATTCACATGCTATCTGGCACCCTAAATAGAAGGAATATAGTATTTTTTCCTTCACCGGTCTGCCCGTCAATCCAGTCAACGCCTCTTCATAATAATCCAGTTGTACTTTATATCTATTTTCCAGTTCCTGTGGGGATTGAATCACATCTGTTTTGTAGTCCAAGAGTATGATTCCATCCTCTTCATAGAAAAAAGCATCCACAATTCCCTGAATGAGAACGGTTTCTTCTTCAGGGAATTCATTCTCTGCATTTGAAAGCCTGTTTGCACTGATTCCATACACAAATGGCTGTTCCCTATATAGCTTGTTTTGTAAAGCGGCTTTGCGCATTCTGTCAGCAAGGGGAGATTGTAGAAATGTATCTATTTTATCCAGCCTTACCGCCTCAGCAAATTCAGTGGAAAGACGTCCCTGTACCTGAAATGCCTTTATCTTCTCATTTAACTCCTGTATATTGTCATACTTCTTAGTAAAATCCAACAGTTCCATTACCCTGTGCATGGCACTACCTCTTGTGGTTCCTGACACTTCTTCTTTTTCACGCATGAAAACAGGAATATAGGGTGTAATCTCCTGCCCCGTAAACAGTTCCTTGGCCGGTTCTTCCAAGGCTCCTTCCATGGCAGCTTTCTTCAGTTCTGATACCGTAGTCTTGGTATAAAGTTTTTCCAGATTCTTGTGGGAATACAGGTAAGTAAAGCGTCTTGTCAAGACCTCAAGGCTTTTGCTGTCTGTCCAGCTCTCAGACTGTAGTAGGTTTTCCAGTCGGCCGGTCTGAGACACACTTTCCCTGATATCTTCCATTGCCATTTCATCAAGAGATTTACATATGATATTAGGAAACACAGGTAATAAAAGATCCAGGTAACCGGAGGCTCCTGCTAAGGCACCATAGGTTAGTTCGCTTCTGGTACCGCATAATTTTTGCATTTTCAATTCATCCAATTGATCTTCTGTGAGTTGTGACGTTGCTGTCATAATCAACTTTTCTCTGGCGCGGGTCATAGCAACATATAAAACCCTGATTTCTTCTGCCAAATTCTCCAATTTAATCTTCGTAGCCAGCACGTTTTTTCGCAGTGTTTTGTTCCTGATACGCATGTCGGAATTGACATAATCCACACCGATACCCATGTCCATATCTACAATCAGTGCCTGTGTTGTATCCTGAATATTGAATCTTTTGGATAATCCTGCTACAAATGCCACCGGGAATTCCAATCCCTTGCTTTTGTGAATACTCATAATCCTGACTACATCTGCATTTTCATCCAGTGTATTGGCTTCTCCGTAATCCACGCTATACTTCTCTAGTTTTTCCATATAACGAATGAAATGATATAGCCCATAATAACTGTTCTTTTCAAATGTAGCAGCCTTTGTAAGAAGCATTTCCACGTTAGCCAGTCGCTTGCTTCCTGCAGGTAAAGCAGACACATACGCCATGTAATGAAACTCACCCATTAACTTCTGTAAAAGTTCCAGGATGGGCATATATGAGGTATAACTTCTGTATCTGGCAAGCTGATCTAAAAAGAGGGTGCACTTCTTCCCTAGACTCTCCTCCATACGACCAGATTTCACTTGTGAAATGGCTCTCTCTTCTGTTTCATATGTTCCTTCTAACTTGGCAGCCTGTTCCAGGCAGTTGTAAAGATTCTCATACTGATTTTCTGAAGCACTTTTTATCATAGCCACTTCTTCTTCCGTGAAACCACCAAATACTGATTTCATCACACCAAATAATGCAATATCCTGCATTGGGTTGTCCAAAACACGCAAAAACTGCAACACATCCTGTATTTCCTTGGTAGAAAAATACCCGGTTTTGCCTGTTACATAAGCCGGAATACCTTCTTTTTCAAATACTGACTTGAATTCATCGTCCCAACCACTGCCAGAACGTAAAAGAATAACCATGTCCCTGTATTTCACCGGTCTTAGCATTCCAGTTGCCTTATCTGTTACCTGAAAAGAGTTTTTCAGCTCCCGGATACGGTTTGCAATGCCCATGGCCTCAACCTGCTTAACATTGTATTCAGACTCCTTGTCCGGTTTTTCAAACAGGATCAGTTCGCTTTCACAACCTTCAGATTCAGGGTACTCTGCTCCCGGATAAAGAGCTGCTGCATCATCATAAATGATTCCACCCAGTTTTTCAGTCATAATACCGGAAAACACCACATTTACGGAATCCACTACTTCCTTTCTGCTTCTGAAGTTTTGATGCAGGTCAATGCGCCGCTTGCTCCCTTCCTGTAGGGAATAGTTTTTGTACTTCTCCAAAAACAATTCGGGACGAGCCAAACGAAATTTGTAAATACTCTGCTTTACATCACCCACCATAAACCGATTATAGTTTCCGTTTTCTTCTTTGGAAACAGCCTTTAGGAGATATTCCTGTACCAGATTACTGTCCTGATACTCATC
Organism: Lachnospiraceae bacterium; assembly: GCA_035271185.1. Taxonomy (GTDB): domain Bacteria; phylum Bacillota; class Clostridia; order Lachnospirales; family Lachnospiraceae; genus Acetatifactor. Next base: position 26,085 of record DATERV010000060.1, read on the forward strand.
AATCAATACTTCTTCAAAGTAATCCCTGTACTCTTGCGCTGTTTTAGTAGCTACAATCCTGCCATCCTCATGCTTTTGTAGCAATACTTGAAGTGCCAGATGCTCCATATCAGAAAAATCAAGAAGCTTTTTATCCCGCTTTTTTTCATCCAGCTTTTGTTTAAATTCCAGGCACAAATCAATCAGTGTACCGATTGCTTTTTCACAATCTGCTGCTTGACGGATGGTAGTCTCTAATGGAACAGAAAAATAGGCTACATTCATTTTATTTATGATGTCTTTTATGCCATCTCTGATTTTTTTTGCCTTTTCTTTTTTATTCGCATTAACGGAATCATCTTTCTTACCGGGAAGTCTAGAAAACTCCATAGCCGGTAATTTCACTGCCATTTCCGTCAGGGAAGTCAAACTGCAAAGTTTTTGAATCAAATCACGTTCTTTTTCTACAACCTCTCCATACATATAGGGTCCATCTGCCTGTTCACAAAGGGAAACCACTTCATTCATCTGTTCCAGACAGGATTCCAGAGTGTTTTGTATATGTTTCAAAAGATACTTTCCCCAACCAGATTGCTCCAGTTGCTCTACGGAAGAAAGGTGGTAATCCTGCTTTCTTTCTGTAAGCCAATCCTCTGGAAAAGGATAGCTCATTGCATAGCCATACAAATCTAGTATTTGTTGTTCCAGCACACTTTCCTTCCCCGCAGGACAGAAGTATTCCACACAATGATAAAAATCCTCTTCTCCGGCTTGAAACCGCTCCTCTAAAAGTTCTGCCAGCATGTCCTGCTTCATCAACTCTAGTTCCCCTTCGTCCGCTACACGGAAGGCAGGGTCAAGTCCAATATCCTGAAAGTTGTTGCGTAATACAAAAAGACAAAAACTGTCAATGGTAGTAATCTGTGCATTGTGCAAAAGGGCAGACTGACGCTGCAGGTTTTCATTGCTGCCATCCTCATTCAACCTTTTTAGAATGGCCTGGCTAATTCTCTCCCTCATTTCTGCAGCTGCTGCATTGGTGAAGGTTACTACTAGTATGCGGTCAATATCAATGGGATTCTCCTCCCTGCATACCATCTGTACAATTCTTTCAGAAAGGACAGCAGTTTTACCGGAACCGGCCGCCGCTGAGACGAGAATATTACAATTATGTAATTTAATTGCCTGTTTCTGTTCAGGTGTAAATTCCATATCACTCCTCATCCTTTCTGTTTTCACTTACAATGGCTGTTATGACATCATCGTCATTCAGTGCCTTTAGCGTCCGATACTCACAACCGGGCATATTCAAATCAAACCCACACACTTTTCTATACGCACAATAGGTACAGGCCTGCTGATTCCCTTTTTCATAAGGGTTCAGCCTAATATCACCCTCTAGAATTTCCGTACCCAGCTGCTTGATTTTTCTGCTTACATAACGGGAAATTTCCTCTAATTCTTCCGAAGACATGACTGAAGATTTCGCCGTCAGGTCACCGTCTTTTTTAAACTCTATGGGAATGACGTCTGATGCCTTCTGGGTCTCTCCATCCAGTCTCTTTACTATTTCTAGATTACTGTTAACCACACCGTTGGTTCTTAACTCCGATACGATAACGGAATTGATTTCCTCCGGAGTCATATCCGTCTGTACTTCCACAGCAGGATCCGCTACATGATAATACAGCATAGCAGCCGGCACTACTGTTTTTTCAGGGTTCAGTTTCTTTTCCATATCCATGGCTGCATTCAGATAAACTACCAGCTGCAACTGTAATCCATAATACAATGCTGCCAGATCAAACTTCTTATTATCCGATTTATAGTCCACTACCTTAACAAACAGATATTCCCCATTTTCACAAGTGTCCACGCGGTCAATTCTACCTTTAAGCTGCATCTTCTCTTCTTCGGAAAGTGCAATATTCAGGCTGTCCAGATCTGAAATGGAGGAGAAAGACAGTTCATATTTTTCAGGCTTAAAACTCCCTTTCTTCAGCTGATACTGTAATGTCTTCACCGTTCTGGTGAGAATTCTTTGCATTCGCTTCACAGCATATTCATTCCGGGCATTACTATATAACACGGTATCTCCATACTCTGCTGCACAGAGGGAGAGTACTTCTTCAACGGTTTCTTTTGCAAAGCTCTCGGGAAAATCAAACCAAGTATACTTACTTTCCTCCAGCTTATGGGAGAAGCCTTCCAGAACACCATGAAATACATTACCCATATCCACAGTTTCAAAGTCAAACTCTTCCCGTTCCTGTAAACCAATCCCATATTGTAAAAAATGTCTGTATGCACAGGAGGCAAAAATCTGCAGACGACTCACGCTGTTCCGTAAAATCTGTCCATATAATGCCTGTGCCACCACTCTGGCAAGTTTCCCCTGTTCGTAACGGTAAAAAGCAGCTTCTGTTAGAAGATTTAGCACAGGTTCATATTTTATTTCACCCCGATATGCCTGATATAGGGTATACAGATTCCGGTTGACTTCCTCTTCCTTCTCTCCATTTTGGGCATATTCCCGTAAAGAGGCAGCTAAAAAGGGTAGGCCTTCAGCAGGTGTCATGACCTGTTCCAAAGCAGGATTAAGCTCCGGATGGGAGATTTCCAGTGCCGGGAAAATCTGTTTCATGACATCAACAAGATATGCAGGGCGAAGCGCTTTTCCCTCCGCATTTACTCTGGAGAAGGACAAGTGCAATTCTTTTGCCGGTTTGGTCATATTTAGGTAAAGATACAATCTCTGTATATACATCTGTTGTCTGGGAGATGGTGCCAGCTCCAATTCTGACTGTCGTAAGAATTCTCTGTCAATATCAGAAATGATGCCTCCCATGCCGCCACTTTTGGGAATATTGCCGTCATTCAATCCCACAAAAAACAGAATCTTCACTTCCTTAAGTCGGGTTCTCTCCATATCTCCCACCAGTACCCTGTCCACGTTCTGAGGAATGGAACCTACTTCGATTTCTGAAAATCCAGCTTCCAAAATATCTTTAAATTCTTTGAGCTCCATGGTTTCATCTTCGAGTAAACCCATGATCTGCTCCAAGAGTTCCATTACCAGGCGGTAAACCTGTGCATATTCTTTCTCTCTTACATTTTCCTGTTTTTCTTGGAACATCTTCTCATAAGCTGCCATTTTTTCTGCTGCTTTGTTGGTGGTCAGAAATGTATACAGTGCTTCCACATAAGCAGTGGCCGTTTTTTCTTTGATTGTCAGAAGTGGCTCTAATTCCTGTATCAGACGCTGTCTCATTTTCTCCAAAACAGCCAGCTTCTCTACATCATCCTTCATCTGGGCTGTTTTACGAGTAAACTGACTTGTCCATCTCTTTTTGCCCCGAATTCCTGTCTGAATGCAGTAATTTTCTAACAGGTCTATCTCCTGTGGTGTAAAACCGGTTATACCACTACGCAAATATTGGAATACAGTGGCATAGGAAAAGTCTCTGATGATTACTTCAAAACTGCTCTTTATGTATTCAATGAGAGGGTTCAGCACAATCCCTCTGGTTCTGTCAACAAAGCACGGTATTCCCAGAAGTGCAAACTCTGTCTGAATCTGTTCTGCATAAACCTCCAGGTCGCCTGCCACAACAGCCATATCCCGAAATTTATATCCTCTATCCTGTATCAGTTTCAGCATTTTGATACCCGTTTGGCGCACTTCTTCCCGAATGCAGGAGGTCTCCATCAAATGGATGTTTCCAATTACTTCACCTTCATAAACTTTTACCGGATAACGAAATAATGCCCTCTCCAAATGACCAAGGGTAGGATTATTGGTAAAGCGGTTTACTCCCTTGTAATCTACCACAACATCTTCTCCACGCGGTATCCCGGCTTCTCTGGCCAGTTTCATCATGTCTGAAACAGTCTTCTTACTTAAATGAAAAAGCTTCTGTTCCCCATCCAGGACAAAAGGATCTTCCGCTATATCCAGAGTAATGGTCATAATCACTTCTTCTGCCAACTCCATGAGCTGTCCAATGACACTGTTCTGAATAGGCGTAAAACCGGTAAACCCATCAAACACGATAACACTGTTCTTCACAATGTTGGAATGTTTACATGCTTCCCTAAGAAGATCCAGCGTTTCTTCTGTGGTAATATATTTATCGTGTATAAACTGTGTGAAGCCTGCATACAAAACCTGCAGATCTTTCAGTTTATAAAAAAGAGCACCTCTGTTTTTTGCGTAATCCAGCAATTTTTCCATATCTGCCACGCCAATCCCATATTGCATAAATTCAGAGATGGCACTTTTCACTTCATGGATATAACCCTGTTTATCCAGATTAGAGCCCAGGTAAGGGAGCTGGTTTTTCAGACCTCCGGCTACTTTCCGAAGTACAAGACTCTTTCCTGTATCATCCAGTACAGGAATATCCCTCTTTCCAACTTCTTCAAATATGCGGTGCGAAAGTCTTCCAAAGCTAAGCACGTCAATATTCATGATACCGTGGCTTTGATTGGCCGGATGCGTCACCAGTTCCTTTTGTGTCTGCATGGTAAACTGATCCGGTACAATAATCAAGAAATTGCGTTCCGGCTCTTTGGCTGCTCTCATTAAAATTTCCGTATAAATCCGGGTACTTTTTCCTGCACCCGATCCTCCAAATACAAAACGCAGGCTCATGTAAGCGTAAACCTCCACAAATAATCTGCTGCTTCCTCAGCATAATCAATTCCAATTCTTTTTCCGGTCTGGATACGTGAAGGATCCACTGTAATTCCTTCCGTCAGATAAAAGTCAGGATCTGTTGACAGATCCATATTGTTGTCAGCTTTGGTAATATGCATTGCGATGCACAATTTACCCGGGCCGTCTGCCAGATGCTTCTCTACAGAGAGAACCTGCCTTTCCAAACTCTTTTCTGCACTTTGTTTCTCACTTGGTTCTGCACTTGGCTCTGCCTTTTTCTGTGTATGTTTTTTTCTCAGTTTGTCCATTCGAAGCTGGGTCATGATTCGTTTGGATTCCTCATCAAAAGGGATAACCATTCGAATCAATGATGCCATGGGGATATCTACCACACCGGCTGTCACGTTCACACAGGAATACATACCGTAGATGAGATATACATAGGAAGTTCCACCTATGTGAAACATGGGTTCTGTTCTGTCGGTCCGCTTTCCGCCATAGGTATGGGAGCCCTTATCATTCACACCCATATAGGCTTCCGTCTCTGTAATGATTCCACGAACAATACCATAAGGTGTTTTGTGTACCATAATCTTCCCTATCAGATTCCTTGACAACTCCAGGGCATCTGTAACAAAGAACGACCTGTCCAGCCTTTTTTCCTCCATCGGTTTATTCCT
>DATERV010000061.1:0-3889 GCA_035271185.1 Lachnospiraceae bacterium
GCTGTACACGATTTAGAAAATGTTTTTTTTGATATTCAGAACCGTATTGTAGGAGGATATCCTGAATTTCAGGCATTATTGCACCTCCTTGGATTTACCTAGTTTTTCATCCATCATATCAAGAGGACTTACAAGCTCTACTTCAAAATCCAGTAGATGTAAGTAAAAATTATGACAAGCTTGTCATAATTTTTATTATGGAAAGCAAGTACTTATGGAAAGTAACAAGCTTGTATCCTTGCAAATAAAGGATTTTATGTAGATTTACTTGTCATAATAATCGATACTGTGATTGGAGGGCTTAGGCTCTACTAATCAGATAAAGGAGCGATTTGCTATGATGAGACAAATCAAAGTAAAAGATCTGTGTACAGAATTGGAAAACAAGTTAATCGAATTAGGTTATTCCGAAGATTCCATGCGCAGATACAGAAAAGTATTCCTAGAATTTGCGGAATACGCAGGTGATTGTGATTATTCACAATCCATTGGTACAGATTTTCTTGTGAAGAAATTTAATCAACTTGGAGGTTTTGTGACCTCTGGAGAACACTCTAAAAATGAAATGTATTACTTCCGCGTAATACGTTCACTAGCTGAATACTACAATTTTGGAATTTTATTCCGTAGACATGATTTTCATGGAGAGATAATTTGGCCCGTTTCATTTAAGAAGGTGACTGAGAACTTTATAAAATTTAAAGTTGAATATGGTGCCACTCAGAAATATATCAGACACATTAAAATAGCAGTTACAGAATTTGTATTGTTTTTAGATACAGCCAGTGTTCATAGCTTAGATGGTGTTTCTGCTGAACTTATATCAAGATATATTAAATCGCTAGTGGGGTTAGCACCTGTGACAATAGCCTGGAGAATTTCAGCACTTCGTCTATATTTTAAATATGCCTATTTAAACGAATATGTTGATTATCCTATTGAATACTATCTTCCCCATGCTCCACAGAGGGTCCATACAAAGTTACCTACAGTATGGTCGGAAGAACAGATAGAATCCTTGGTTAGTGCAATTGATACAACAAATCCTGTTGGGAAACGTGATTATGCCATGATGCTTATTGGTGCAAGACTTGGGATGAGGATTGGAGATATCACAAATCTTAAGCTTACGGATTTTGATTGGAACAATAAAGAAATCACTATCATTCAGAATAAAACAAGAGAGCCACTTGCTCTGCCACTTCCGAATGATGTTGGCTGGGCTATCATTGATTATTTAAAGAATGGAAGACCTATAACGGAATATGAAAATATATTTGTAGTCCACAATGCACCTTATACAGGAAAGCCTTTCAGCAGTACCCTGTGGCATAATTTCAATAAAGCACTAAAACGTGCGGGCATTCCAAAAGAAGAAGGTAAACGAACTGGATGGCATTCACTCAGACATTCGCTAGCAACAAATCTACTTCAAAACAACGTTGGTGTAACAATGATTTCAGACATTCTAGGACATTCAGATCCGCAGGTAGCAAAGCACTACCTTAAGGTTGATATTGAAGGCCTAAAGAAATGTGCACTTGAAGTGGAGGTTGAAGCGTATGTCAAAGAATAAAGAATTCACAGGATTACTGGCTGTATACTTAAAAGGTTTACTGGAAGAAAAAAGAAGTCTTGGTTTTAAATATGGAGAGCAGGAACGACTGCTTCGTGTATTGGATGAAATGAGTAAATCCTTTGATTGTACGAATGGATTATCAGAAGAATTGTGTATGGAATTCGTTAAGAAAGATCCTAACTGGCATCAGGCAACGCAGGAAAATCGAGTTGCTCTTATCCGTGTTTTGGCAGACTACATGATAAGACACGATGTCCCTGCTTATATGCTTGACTTCTCAATTGTAACAAGACAATACGAGAATTTCAAACCATACATTTTTACATATGAAGAAATCCATGATATTTTTTGCGTTGCTGATCATATAAGACCACATGCAAGCAAAAGTCATATCTTTTACCCAACCATTCTAAGAGTTCAATATGGATGTGGTTTACGTATTTCCGAAACCCTTGGTCTGACCATAAAGGATGTTGATTTCAAGGATAGAGTTCTTCATGTAAAAAATGCTAAAAACAATAAAGACAGAGAGGTTCCTTTTTCAGATTCAGTATTAGAATATTTAAAATGGTATCGTAATAACATACATCCAGTATTCAACAACAACGATTATTTTTTTAAAAGTAATCGTGGAACAGGTCATTATGAAAAAACAGCGGTGAATCACTATTTTCATGACATACTATTTGAGTGTGGAATAACATCAGGTGGAAGAAAATATGGTGGGCCTCATCTTCATAATCTACGCCACACTTTCTGTGTGCATAGCATGAGTAATATGTTTCATAATGGAATTCAACATGAGGTAGCACTACCTCTTTTAATGACTTATATGGGTCACTCTACTTTATCAGAAACTGGGAAATACCTTAAGTTAACTGCAGAAGCATTTCCGGAGTTGGTCGAACAGATCAATCAGATTTATGGAAAAATCATGCCAGATTTGGAGGTGAAAACAGAATATGAAGATGACTAATGATTTCCCACAGTTATTGAGTGATTTTCTGTTAAATGAGCTTCCTGTCATACACAATCAGAGCAAAAATACAATCTCATCATATAGGGATACATATGTTCAACTGCTTAATTTTATGGCAAATATAAAAGGAATAAAAAGTAATAATGTAAAAGTGAATGATTTAACAGTTGATACCATAACAGAATTTTTAAATTGGCTTGAAACAGAGAAAGGTAACTGTATCAATACAAGAAATCAACGCCTTGCCGCAATTCATTCGTTATTTCAATATATGCAGAAGAAGGCACCTGAGTATATGTTTCAGTGCCACCAGGTGATAGGCATTCCATTTAAGAAAGCGGAGAAACGAGTTATTGGGTTCTTAAATGAAAACAAAACAAAAGAATTACTTAATGCTCCTAACACATCAACACGAAAGGGAAGACGTGATCAGGCACTGCTATGCTTACTGTATGATAGTGGAGCACGTGTGCAGGAACTTGCAGATTTAAAGGTCGGAGATATTCGTACCGATTCTCCGGCACAAGTAAAACTTACTGGAAAAGGCAGAAAAACAAGAAGCGTACCATTAATGGATAAAACCGTTTTAATAATTCAACAGTATTTACAAGAGCAAAAGTTGAATAGTGTTCTCAGTCATAATCATCCATTATTTTTTAATTCTCAGGATAAAAAGCTTACACGCCAAGGGATAGCATATATCCTTAAAAAGTATGCTGAGGTGTGTGAAATAAATGATATTTCACCTCATAGGCTAAGACATACAAAGGCTATGCACCTTACAGAAGCAAATGTGAATCCAATTTTTATCAGAGATTTTCTAGGACATACCGATTTGAAGGTAACTGAGGTTTATTCAAAAGCCAGCGTAAAGATGAAACGAGATGCTTTGGCTAAAATGGAGAATCAGAAAGTAATTCCAGAAAAGAAAGAAAAGGAATGGACAGAAGATGCAGAATTAATGGATTGGCTTAAAGGCTTTATAAAATAGGCCGCAAAATGAGAATTATTATGGAAAGAAAAACTGGCGGATTGCCGCATAAATACAGTGATTCGCTAGTTTACTTACCATAAATAATCTCTTGTCATAATATCTTTTTGTTGCGTTTGGATCGGTATGCCCAAGTATTTTCTGGACGATTGGATAGGGAACATCGTCAGCGATGAGACCACTTGCCATGCTTGACCGTATGGCGTGAGATCCTCTTTTGCGACCGTTCGGATCAACTGTTGAAGCTATTGTTGTAGATACGATGCTCCAGATGGCACTTCGGCTCAGAGGATGGAATGGGGCATGGATACTGCAGAACAAAGGTTGATTTTCTAATGAT
>DATERV010000062.1:0-2015 GCA_035271185.1 Lachnospiraceae bacterium
GTGGATGAAGAAGTATTTGCACCGAACATAGCACAAACGGTACAAAATCCACCAGAACCATCAGGTCTTAAAATTGACAAGGCAGGAGCGAAGAACTTTCAGATTACCGATGATGCATTGGGTGTTGGTAGTGCAAAAGAAAAATTCCGTAGTAATGTAACTGCAATTAAAACAGTGGAAACTATAGAAGCAGAATCACGTATTGCAACACCAGAAGAACAGCAGGTATTGTCGAAGTATGTTGGATGGGGTGGTCTTTCGGATGCATTTGATGATACCAAGTCAAATTGGGCGAATGAATATCAGGAATTAAAAGCATTGTTATCGCCAGAAGAATATGCATCCGCTAGGGAAAGCACTTTAAATGCGCATTACACAAGTCCGACGATTATTCGTGGTATTTATACAGCACTTGATAATATGGGCTTTGAAAAAGGTAATATATTAGAGCCAGCCATGGGAATCGGTAATTTCTTTGGAATGTTACCAGAGAAAATGCAAGAAAGCAAATTATATGGTGTGGAATTAGATGGAATAACAGGACGCATTGCGAAGCAGCTTTATCCTAATGCGGATGTAAAAATCAGTGGTTATGAAAAAACAGATTACCCTAAAGACTTCTTTGATGTGGCGGTGGGAAATGTACCATTTGGTCAGTATAAGGTGGCTGATAAAGCCTATGATAAAAATAACTTTTTGATTCATGATTATTTCTTCGCAAAGACCCTTGATAAGGTAAGACCAGGTGGAGTTGTTGCATTTGTTACCAGTAAGGGAACCATGGATAAAAAGAGTCCAGAAGTTCGTAAATACTTAGCACAGCGAGCAGAATTGTTAGGAGCAGTTAGACTTCCCAATACTGCATTTAAGGAAAATGCAGGGACAGAAGTTACTTCTGATATTTTATTCTTTAAGAAGCGTGATCGATTGATAGATGTGGAACCGGATTGGGTGCATCTGAATGTAAATGAAGATGGTATTACAATGAATCAATACTTCGTAGACCATCCAGAAATGATAGTAGGAAAAATGGAAATGGTATCGGGTCCTTATGGTATGGAATCTACTTGTATTGCCAATACAGAGAGGCCATTTGCAGAACAGCTCGCTGATGCCATTTCAAGAATGGATGGATCGATTGATACGATAGAACTAGAAGAATTAGAAGATGAACTTGCATCGGCATCCATTCCTGCAGATCTTAATGTAAAAAATTATAGCTACACCGTGGTAGATGATAAAGTATATTACCGAGAAAATTCCATTATGAAACCGGCTGAATTATCAGACAACATGGAACAGCGTATAAAAGGGATGGTGGAAATAAGAGACTGCACACAGGAACTTATCAATATGCAATTGGAGGAGTATCCCGATGCAGTAATTAGTGCAAAACAGACAGAATTAAATCAAAGCTATGACGCTTTTTCTGAAAAACATGGGCTTATTAATTCACAAACTAATAAAAGGGCATTCAGTCAGGATTCAAGTTACTGTTTACTTTGTTCCTTGGAAAAACTTGATGATGAAAGCAACTTCAAGGGAAAAGCAGATATGTTTTCCAAGCGTACGATTAAAAAGGCAGAGGTTGTTACGAGTGTAGATACCGCAAGTGAAGCTTTAGCCGTATCCCTTGGCGAGAAGGCAAAAGTAGATGTAGGATTTATGGCAGAACTTGCAAATATAACAGAAGGGGAAGTGGTACAGGAATTAGCAGGTGTTATTTTTAAAAATCCGTTGACGCAGCTTTGGGAAGCAGCAGATGAGTACCTTAGTGGAAATGTAAGGGATAAATTAATGGTAGTTAAAAGCATGGTAGAAAAACACCCAGAATATATCACGAATGTGAAATCTTTAGAACAGGTACAACCAAAAGAATTGGATGCTGCGGAAATTGAAGTGCGAATTGGAGCCACATGGATTGATACAAGGTACCTAGATGATTTTATGAAAGACATCTTCCAAACACCAGATTATTTATTACGCAGAGATACGGTGGGTGTGCAATATTCAGA
>DATERV010000063.1:0-7987 GCA_035271185.1 Lachnospiraceae bacterium
ATTCATAATTTTGTATCACAATATACCAATATTGACTAAATACAAAATATGAAAAAGGAGCCGCTTTACGGCTCCTTTTGAGGTTATTATGAAAATGCAAATGGTTGATGTGATTATACCGCTTTATAAGCCACAGAAAGAACTTAATACCCTGATAGAACGTCTTGCAAAGCAATCAGTCAGACCGAATCGGGTTATTTTGATAAATACAGAAGAAAAATACTTTGAACAACTGGGATATGGTACAATGTTTCCACAGAAATATGGAAAATTTGTATCAGTTTTTCATATAGAAAAGCGAGAGTTCGATCATGGTAAGACCAGACATCTGGCAGTGACAATGTCACAGGCGGATGTTTTTGTGATGATGACACAGGATGCGTTACCGGCAGACCAGTTTTTGATAGAAAATCTTCTTAAGGCACTTGCAGACGAACAAACTGTAGTAGCATATGCCAGGCAGCTACCGACTTCAGATTGTAATGTAATTGAAAAATATACCCGAAAGTTTAACTATCCTAATGAATCTCGAAAAAAAACACTAGAAGATTTAGAAGAGCTGGGTATTAAGACGTATTTTTGCTCCAATGTCTGTGCAGCTTATAAGAGAAGCACATATGATAATTTGGGTGGTTTTATCAGACATACCATTTTTAATGAAGACATGATTTATGCTGCGGGTGCCATAAAAGCAGGAAATGCCATAGCTTATACAGCAAATGCAAGAGTGATTCATTCCCATAATTACACCTGTGGTCAACAATTAAAACGTAATTTTGACCTAGGAGTATCACAGGCGGATCATCCCGAAATTTTCAGTGGGGTTCCTTCTGAAAAAGAGGGCAAAAAGATGGTAAAAAAAACAATGCAGTATTTGTGGAAAAACCATTACAGGCATTTGATTGTGGGATATATCTTTCAGTGTTTTTGTCGCTATCTGGGGTACTTCTTAGGCAAGCACTATAAACTACTTCCTATGTTTTTGATTAAAAAATGTACCCTGAGTCCCGCATATTGGCAAAAATGACGACTTAGCAGGTTGTCAAACTTGTGGCTAAGTCTGTTACGGTAGAATAGTATTTAACATAATCATCATAGTTTCATCACAAAAAAGACACAATTGTTGAATATACTGAGTCCATCAGATGACAACAATGATTTTCCTGTTTCTATACAGGGTTAATCACTCAGATTATATGCAAGAGGAGGTAATTGTGATGTACGAGAATGAGAACAACGATTCAATTAACGGAGGGTACTATCAGACTTCCCAAAGCGCTCCTCAGGTTCCGCAGTTTGAGCAGCCTCAAAAAGGGAAAGCATCCAAGGAAAAAAGTAAAAAATCAAGTGGCTTTTTCAGAAAGATGATTGCATGTGCCAGCCTAGGACTGTGCTTTGGACTTTGTGCAGGAGTTGGAGTTTATGCCGTAGGTGAAAGCACAGGAATCTTTGATCAGTGGGAAGCAGCGAGCCAGGAAAAAGTGAAAGAGGTGAGTCAAACCACCAATATTAGGAATGGCAGCACAGAGTCCGGTGTGATCAACACCACCAATGTGACCTCTGTTACATCGGATGTTTCAGATGTGGTTGAGAAAGTAATGCCATCCATGGTTTCCATCATGAATCATTATGTAGAAAGAGTTTCCTATTTTGGGCAGGTAATGGAGCAGGAACAGAATGCAAGCGGTTCCGGCATCATCGTTGGTGAAAATGATACAGAATTACTCATTGCAACCAATTATCATGTTGTGGCTGATGCCATGACCCTGACAGTTCATTTTGATGATGGTACAGAAGTAGATGCGGTGATAAAGGGTACCGACCCCGATATGGATCTGGCTGTGATAGCAGTTCCTTTATCAGAAATGAGTGAAGAAACCATAAGTGAAATAGCCATTGCCAACTTAGGGGATTCCGACAGCTTGAAATTGGGAGAACCTGTCATTGCAATAGGTAATGCATTAGGATATGGACAGTCTGTAACCGGTGGATGGGTCAGTGCCCTGAACCGTGAAGTAGATTTGGAAGATGGCACTAAAGGCACCTTTATTCAGACAGATGCAGCAATCAATCCCGGTAACTCAGGAGGTGCATTGCTCAATATGAATGGTGAAGTGATTGGCATTAACTCCAATAAAATTGGTGGTACTGTGATTGAAGGAATTGGATATGCAATTCCCATTTCAGCAGCACAGCCTATCCTGGAAGAGCTGATGACCAAGGAAACCAAAACCAAGGTATCAGACGAAGAAAGCGGTTACTTGGGTATTATACCTCAGTCCGTGACTTCGGATGTAGCACAGATTTATGGTATGCCGGAAGGTGTTTTTGTTTACCAGATAGAGGAGGAAACTCCTGCAGCCAAGGGAGGCATGCTTCGTGGTGATATTATTACCAAGTTGGATGGAACCAGACTTTCTACAGCTGAAGAACTGCGTGAAACTCTGAAGTATTACCAGGCTGGTGAAACAGTGGATATCACTGTTATGAGAAACCAGAATGGGGAATATGAGGAGGTTGTACTACAGATTATTTTAGGCAGCAAACCATCTGATAATTCATAAAAAATTAATAAAAAACACGAACCCGGATGCAGGAAAAACAGCATCTGGGTTATTTTCTTTTTAGAAAAACTTCACTTGTATAACAAGTGGGTATTGGATATAATGTTTTTATCAGAATTTAATGCATAAATACAGGTACAGGAGAAAAAGAATGTCAGATAATAAGAACAAAAATGATGATGTCATAGATGATAAAAAAGAGATAAATTCAGACGATGAGAAGCAGATTCTTATATCAGACGATTCTGGGAATATAGATCAGAATGGTCATCAGGAAGAGGACAAGCAGGAAAAAGAATATGAGGACGTTTGTTTTATTTGCAGAAGACCGGAAAGCAAAGCCGGAAAGATGTTTAAAATGCCCAATAATATTTCTGTGTGCAGTGATTGCATGCACAAGACCATGGACACTGTCAGCCAGTTTGACTACCAGGGGATGTTAAACAATCCCAACTTCCAACAGGATTTAAATCAATTTTCCAAGCAGGGATTTCCCAATATCAGTTTTGTAAATATTGCAGAATTACAAGGAGAAGGCGGGATTCCCAATAAACAGAGACTGAAAAAGAAGAAGACGAAGGAAGATACCAAACCGATTTTGAATATTCATGATATTCCTGCACCCCATAAAATCAAGGCCAGCCTTGATGAATATGTGGTAGGTCAGGAGCATGCGAAAAAAGTAATTTCAGTAGCGGTATATAACCACTATAAACGTGTGGCAACAGACAGTATGGATGATATCCAAATCGAAAAGTCTAATATGCTGATGATTGGGCCCACCGGATGCGGTAAAACATATCTTGTAAAAACATTGGCCAGACTTTTAGATGTGCCTCTTGCCATTACAGATGCCACCTCATTAACAGAAGCAGGATACATTGGCGATGATATTGAAAGCGTTGTATCCAAATTGCTTGCAGCATCGGATAATGATGTTGAAAAGGCAGAACGTGGTATTATTTTTATTGATGAGATCGATAAGATTGCCAAGAAGAAAAATACAACCTCCAGAGATGTAAGCGGCGAGTCCGTACAGCAGGGAATGCTGAAGCTGTTAGAAGGCGCTGAGGTTGAAGTTCCCGTAGGTGCCAACAGCAAAAATGCCATGGTTCCTTTGGCAACCATTAATACCAGAAACATTCTTTTTATCTGTGGCGGTGCTTTCCCTGATCTGGAAGAGATGATTAAGGAAAGACTCACAAAGACAAGCTCCATCGGTTTTAATGCACAGCTTAAGGATCACTTTGATAAAGAGAAGAATCTGATTTCCAGGGTGGCAGTGGAAGATATAAAAAAGTTTGGCATGATACCGGAGTTTATTGGTCGATTACCGATTATTTTCACTTTGGAGGGGCTCTCCAAAGAAATGCTTGTAAAGATATTAAAAGAACCTAAGAATGCCATACTAAAGCAATACCAGAAACTGCTGGAGTTAGACGAAGTAAAACTTGACTTTACGGACGGTGCTTTAGAAGCCATTGCAGAGAAGGCTTTGAAGAGGGAAACAGGAGCACGTGCACTTCGTTCCATTATTGAAGATTTTATGCTGGACATTATGTATGAGATCCCCAAGGATGCCAATATCGGAAGAGTTACTATTACTCAAGAATACATTGAAGGTACCGGCGGACCTGTTATAGATATCAGGAGCAATATGGCTGTGAATCCTGACGAACTAAAGCAGATTAAGTCCAATGATTAGATTGGACCTGCATCAAAATAGTGCAAGGTCATAGGATAATATAAAAAAGTGTAGAATTTTATGACTTGTAATGAAAAAATTTTGTCTGAGGATTATGGGGAACTCATTATTGATTTTACTGTGCCTGTTGAGATTCAAGACCCTATTATTGCCGAATGCCTAACGGTTGTAAATGAACGCTTCAGTATTGCATATGTACCCTTAAACTATATAGACAGATTCACCAGTTCCTTATACAGATATGATAATGGGTCCAGAGTTTATGGTCTCATGCAGGAAGCCTTTGATCCCATCAGTCTTGCAAATTCCGGTATTATTAGGACCCAGCGCCCTCCCCTTTCCCTGACTGGAAGAGGAGTTGTCATGGCTTTTATAGACACAGGCATCCGCTATGCAGAACCAATGTTTTTGAATAGTGCCGGTAATACCAGGTTATTGACAATTTGGGATCAAACGATACAAACAGGAACTCCTCCCGATGGTTACAACTATGGATCTTTATTTACCAGGGATGATATTAATAAAGCGTTGCAGGCAAAAAACCCATATGCAGTTGTTCCCTCCACCGATGAAGATGGACATGGAACAGCCATGGCAAGTGTGGCTGCAGGCAGTATTCTGGATGGGGGCTATACTTTTTGGGGTGCAGCTCCTGAGGCAGATATTGTAGTAATAAAATTGAGACAGGCAAAGAAGTACCTGCGTGATTTTTATTTTATCCCGGAAGGGGTTCCCGCTTATGGGGGAGCCGACATTATGCTGGGCGTGAAGTTTGCAGAATCCTTTGCACGTACCATGCAGAAACCGGTAGTGATCTGTATCGGAATGGGAACCAACACTGGAAATCATGTATTGGGCTCCCCATTGGCTCGTTACCTCAATGACATTGCCATTAACAGAAATCGGAGTGTTGTGATTTGTGGTGGAAACGAGGGCAATGCAGCTCATCATTTCAGTGGAAGTGTGCCTGAAGGTGTAAATGGGTACCGGGATGTGGAAATCCGGGTAGGAGAGGGAGAAGGAGGCTTTTTAGTCGAAATGTGGGGCAATGTTCCCAATATTTTTGATGCTTCCGTCAAAACTCCGGGAGGGGAAACGATACCAAGATTCAAGTTGGGTGTTGGGAGCGGTCAGAGATATACCTTCGTCTATGAAAAGACGGTAATTACCATTCAAAGTATACTGGTAGAAGCTGCAACCGGAGAAGAGCTTATTATTTTCCGTTTTGAAGCACCTACGCCGGGAGTCTGGACCATCAGGGTTTTTAATCAGCCCGATGAAGGGAATGGGGTATTTAATATGTGGCTTCCTATTACTCAGTTTTTGAAAAGCAATACATTTTTTTTGAATTCTAGTCCCTATATAACCTTAACAGATCCTGGCATTGCAGAGGGTGCCATTACAGTTTCCACCTATAATGATGTGAACAATAGTTTTTATGTCAATTCCGGTAGAGGATTTTTACGAAATGGTATGATAAAACCGGATTTTGCAGCTCCTGGGGTGGGTATTTCAACTGCGCTTGGGAGAAGAACCGGTTCCAGCCTGGCAGCTGCTATCACTGCAGGTGGAGTGGCTCAGTTTTTACAATGGGCAGTTGTGCAGCAAAACAATCTGTTAATAACGAACCCGGAATTAAAAAGTTATTTTATCAGAGGTGCCACACGTAGCTCTGACTTAGAATATCCCAATCGCAATTGGGGGTATGGCAGGCTCAATGTTACAGGCGTTTTTGATGTTATGGCAAGGGTGTAAAGTGTTCGGATAAGGAGTAGAAACAGATGATGATAATCTGCATTTTTTTGATTTTAACTATTTTTGCCTTGGATTATTTGATTAAGAAAAAAATTGAGAATGATAAAAACCTGCCCCGGTCCTTTTGGAAGGGGCGGGTATACATACAAAAATATCATAACAAAGGTGCTTTTTGGAATTTGGGAGAAAAGTATCCCAAGGTTGTAATGTTTGTATCCCTGCTGATGACAGGACTGATTTTTATTCTCTTTTTACTTAGTTTCGGACAGAAAGGCAATGGGCTTTTACAGCTTGGACTGGCAGCAGTCTTAGGTGGTGCTTTCAGCAATACTTATGACAGACTAAAGCAAAACTATGTGGTGGACTATGTCAGCTTTCAAGTAAAGTGGAAGCATTTAGCCAATACTGTTTTTAATATTTCAGATTTTTTTATCATGACAGGCGCTTTGATGAGTTGTCTTGGATCATTGCGAATGAAATAAAGCAGAAAAAACCAGACGATTACATATTTCGTATATAAAAGGGAACATTTGGTAGGGGATATATGATAGTAGATGATGATTTTTTTCAGAATATGGATATAACCAAAGTGGACTATGCCTCCGGTGTGATTTTGCCGGATGGTAGGTATGTACTTACAAAAGAAGGGCATCTTCAAACCCTGTTTATGATAGCAGATATGCCGAAGGACAAAATATGGGAAATGATCCCCAAGGATGACTCCCCTCTTTTTTTCATGATTGCCTACACCCATTGTATTATTACGGACAATAATTCTACCGTGGGTATGAAAATGACCAAAGAACAAGAAAAAACATATGGACTGCTTGTTAGTCATGGCATTATTGAGGATAAGTATTTTGACATATCAAATGAACGAAAGAAAGTAAATCTATACAAATGATACTAAAAATGATATACTTACATATATTTTTGAGATAAGAGAGGTATCAATATGTGTGGTAAAAAAGCAGTAGTTTCCTTGGGACATGATGCGTTGGGCTATACTACCATGGAACAGTGGGATGCAGTAAAGGTTACAGCAAAAGCACTGGCAGATTTGGTAGAAGAGGATTACCAGCTGACCATTACTCATAGTAACGGACCACAGGTAAGTATGATTCATAAGGCCATGACTGAACTGCGCCGTGTTTATATTGATTATACACCTGCACCCATGTGCGTATGTTCCGCCATGAGCCAGGGATATGTGGGCTTTGACATTCAGAATTCACTGCGTGCAGAACTCTTAAGCAGAGGTATCAGTAAGCCGGTGAGTACCATCCTTACCCAGGTAACAGTGGATCCTTATGATGAAGCCTTCTATGAACCCAATAAGTGTATTGGCAGGTATATGTCCAAGGAAGATGCTGAAATTGAAATTAAGAAAGGCAATTATGTAGATGAGGAACCCGGAAAAGGTTTCCGCCGTGTGGTTGCTGCTCCTAACCCCATAGATATTGTAGAGATAGAGAGTATCAAAACATTGGCTGATGCAGGACAGGTTGTGATTGCCTGTGGCGGTGGTGGTATTCCTGTTATCGAACAGCAGCATGCATTAAAGGGTGCTTCCGCAGTCATCGAAAAAGACAGCATTGCCGGTAAGCTGGCATCTGATTTGAAAGCCGATATACTTATTATTCTTACTACAGTTGAATACGTGTATCTAAATTACGGCAAGGAGACTCAAGAGCCAATTGCTCACATGACAGTTGCAGAAGCAAAAAAATATGTAGATGATGGTCAATTTGAAAAAGGAACCATGCTTCCTAAGATAGAAGCAGCAATTGATTATCTGGGTAAAGTTCCTGAAGGCAGCGTTCTGATTACCTCTTTACAATATGTAAAAGATGCTATAAAGGGTAAAACAGGAACATTAATCACCCGATAAGGTTCGTATCAAAGATGATGCATGAATAAATTTTATGGCTGTTAAGTGCTTTGGAGCTTAACAGCCATTTTC
>DATERV010000064.1:0-2962 GCA_035271185.1 Lachnospiraceae bacterium
ATCCAAAGACTCTTCGAACTCAGAATCAATTGGCTGATATCCTCCTGAATACCCTTCTCTTACTCCATGGTATACATCATTATAATTATCATTTACCGTGGATATCACAGCAGATTGCATTGCATCCCTAACTCCTTTTGCTATAATCATAAGTCTAAAGTATTCAGAAATTCCTGTAAAGATTAAGATAAGGCATAGGGTAATAGCTACAGCCAATGGGAATCCATTGCCTTTGTTATTGCGTAGTGTTTTCAATACCTTCTTTATTTCCAATAGACCTCCCCCTTTCCAGCAGCCTCCGCCCGAAGTGTAATAGGAAATGAAGCAAATCCACCGAACAGTCCAATATTCATGTGATAAGTAACTGTCACGCCTATTTCTTCATTCAATTGAATTCTTCCACTCTTTGACCAATCTACTGAAGGAGTTATTCCTGTCTTTTCACATAATAATAATTCCTTTTGTGTCGTTTCTGTTCCAACTCGGCCAGCTATTTCTGCCTCACGTACTAGTTCTGTTGCAAAGGTATCAACCTGTTGTTTTATGATATATGCTGGTAGTACTCTTACCGCAATGGCTATTACAAGCATGGCACAAAGCACAAGGACAACCACGTCTAGATATCCCTCTCCACGATTATTTTTAATGTTTTCTCTCACTTGGCACCTCCTTAGAACAATCCACTGAGCGATCTTAGTATCTCAGATATGATAATAACAATATAAGTTATTACAAAACACATAAGCATGAGAAAACTGAATACTCTGATTCTTGCTGGTATTTTCATTGCCTTTGCTTTTAATCTTTGAAGTTCTAACTGTTTCATATCATGGGACAACATGTGAAAATACATGGCTCCATCATCTCCACGAAGAACACTGATCAAACCTCTTGTAATATCAGATAGCATAGGTGAATTAATTCTTGCTTCAAACCGGGTAAGAGCTGCCTCATAACTACCTGATCGCATATCCGCTGTTAATACATCAAGTTCATAACGAAATGCTTCTCCTGCATTTCTCTTATAGTTTTCCAAGATACCAAGTACATCTCTACTTGCCTTCAATTCCTGTGTTATCGTTGCAACAAATCGCGGCAACTCGAATTCGATCCTTTCCCTTTTAGCAGAAAGCTTCTCATCTGCTTTTTTGATTTCCTTGAAATAAACCAATATTGTAAGAAACAATAGAACTGGTGCAAGTAAAGGTATTATCATAAGACTGAGTATGACTCCAACTCCCATAAGACCTGACTTTAGAAGTGCAAAGGCCATATACTCTTCTGGAGTCTGATTCATTCCAGCGGCTTGCAATGTATTCTTCATCCTGTGCTTCTTGTATTCATCCATTGGAATATATTTCGCAAGGATAACAGCCCATCCATTTAGCAATGCTTCTATATTATTTGCTCTTTCTTTTTGTTCCCTTGTTACTGTAATCATTGCTCTATTTGTTGCAAGGCGTGGTAGCTTAAAAACATCAGCAAATATCAGAAATAACCCAGATGCAAGCAACATACCAAATACTAAAATTAATATAAACATAGGTCTACCTCCGATACTCTATTGGTTGTGTTAGTCGTATTACAAATGCTGTGGAAACAAATATAGCTACAAAGCAAATTGCTTGTACAATCTGTCCTGGTATAGTATGCATCAGAGTATGGTACCAATCCTTATTCAAGAAGTATAATAGTGGAATATTCCCCAACACCAAGAATTGCATGGTAATAAACTCTTTTCTTGGTTCAAATACCATATTTTCTAATTCTCCATTCACAACACGCATATCCGAAAGCTTGGATACGATTGGTGAAAGTGTCGTCTTTAAATTTCTGTCATATTGACAAGCAACCAGAGCATCACACCATTCACGAAACACGGTGTTTTCTACCTTATTTTGCATATCTAGGATTCCTTTTATAATATCAGAATTAATCATCTTAATTCGATAAACAAAACTTTTGAATACGGACAGAATCGGTGGATTCAAATAATCCATATTTTCCTCTACTGCGGTAAGAATATCTTCATTTCGAAGGTATGCTGTTGTGATAATAGATAATGCAGTCTCAAGCTCTGCAGCAATATCCTTTTTATAATGTGACTGTGTCAGTCTTACATACCAGAATGGTAAAAACAGAAATCCTCCAGCAAGTACAGGTACAAGAAAGAGATTGTCTAGTAGTATGGCAATCGCTGCTCCTATTGCAAATAAGCTCAGAGAACATGCACAAATCATTGGAAATCGATGTTCTCTTCCAGTAATCTTTAATATGGATTGAATCTCTGTTACTTCCTTTTTTAAAAATGACATCTTCTTTCGTCCGGTAGCTTCATTAATTTCATCCCTTATATTGTGTGGCTTTTTTATAATGCTACGGAAGATACAACCGGCAATCTCCATTGGTGACAAGGATAATAGTACTAAGCAACCAGTAATCATACCCATACATGCAATTAATAGCATTAGATTCATTCTAGTTTTTCCTCCCTTCGCTTCATTCTAGTTATCATTTCAAGAGGCATCCCATTTTCTAATAGGCGTTTTGAAAGACTCTGAGAAATACTTGATGTTTGCTGGTGATATCCCTCGATGATAAATCTGCCCTCCTCATCCATACGATTTTCAGTAATGATATATTGAAAAAGGGTTCTGTAATGTCTTGTTCCATCAGCTAGAATCTCACACTCCATAATCTCCATCATTTTTCTTTGCTTATTTTCAAGCTGTTTACAGAATACAATAATAGGATATGCCTCTGTTACATAGCCCAGCAAAGTCTCATCTGACATATCAAAAGCTCGTTTGCATAAAGAGACCATTCTACGGTAGGTGGCTTCGCAGGAATTGGCATGAATGGTAGTAAGTACTGCAATACCTGTTCTAGCTGCTTCCTGTGCTGCATTTGCCTCGGCTCCTCTCATCTCTCCAACCACTGCAATATCAGGATTAAATCGAAG
>DATERV010000065.1:0-11680 GCA_035271185.1 Lachnospiraceae bacterium
TATTAATCAACTGGATCACGTACCCAACCGCATAACACAAAATCAGCATGGTGGATAGATTGGGAATGGCGTACTTCCCATATTTTCTTTCAAAACTACTCATCTGTTCTTTCTCCTATAATTGTCGTCATTCTATGCAAAACAGTTTTTCTTATTTTATCATTCCTGATTTGCAAAGTAAACCAATCCCAACATATTTAAGCAAAATTTAAGCAATAAAGTTTCTGCGTTGCAATTTGTTTGTTGGTGTCGTATAATTAACTTTGTGTGTACATTGCGCTCATTAATTAAGAAGAAAAGGAATGATTCAAATGATATATACGTTAGGCATTGACATAGGTTCAACAACTGTAAAAATAGCAATATTGGACAGTCAGCACCAAATTCTGTTCTCTGACTATGAACGTCATTTCGCCAATATCAGAGAAACTCTTTCTGCTTTGCTTCAAAAAGCTTATGAAAAACTTGGAAATCTTACTGTACATCCAATGATTACCGGTTCCGGCGGACTTACTTTAGCAAATCATCTTAAAGTTCCTTTTACACAGGAAGTGATCGCCGTTGCTACTTCCCTGCAAGAATTAGCTCCTCAAACTGATGTAGCAATCGAACTGGGTGGTGAGGATGCCAAAATCATTTATTTTGATGGCGGTAATGTAGAACAGCGTATGAATGGTATCTGTGCAGGAGGTACGGGTTCCTTCATCGATCAGATGTCTTCTCTGATTCAGACAGATGCTGCCGGTCTTAATGAGTATGCCAAAAACTACCATTCCTTATACACAATAGCCGCCCGCTGTGGTGTATTTGCCAAATCGGATATTCAACCCCTGATTAATGAAGGTGCTACCAAAGAAGATTTATCTGCTTCTATTTTTCAGGCTGTTGTTAACCAGACCATCAGTGGCCTTGCATGCGGAAAACCCATACGTGGACACGTTGCTTTTTTAGGTGGTCCCCTACATTTTCTTTCTGAATTGCAAGTAGCCTTCGTCCGCACGTTGAAATTGGATGAGGAACATATTATAGATACGGATAACTCTCATCTTTTTGCGGCAATTGGATCTGCTTTACATGCGAAAGAAGAAATTTCTTATTCCATGGAAGAAATGGTTTTAAAATTATCTACGGCAATCAAGATGGAATTTGAGATAGAACGAATGGACCCTTTGTTTTCCGATCATGCTTCCTACGAAGCATTTAAAGAAAGACATGGGAAACATCATGTTGGTACTGCAGCGCTTTCTACATATCAAGGAAATGCATATCTGGGTATTGATGCAGGTTCTACTACCACAAAAGTTGCACTGGTATCAGAGGATGGTTCTTTACTCTATTCCTTCTATAGCAGTAATGACGGCAGTCCATTACGAACAGCCATCAGATCACTATTAGAAATCTATTCCCTGCTTCCAGAAGGTGTAAAGATTGTACGCTCCTGCTCCACCGGGTACGGTGAAGCATTAATGAAAGCTGCTTTCCTGCTGGATGATGGAGAAGTGGAAACCGTTGCCCACTATAATGCTGCTGCATTTTTTAACCCAGACGTAGACTGTATCCTGGACATCGGTGGTCAGGATATGAAATGTATTAAAATAAAGAATGGAACCGTTGACAGTGTGCAGCTAAATGAAGCATGTTCCTCTGGATGTGGTTCTTTTATTGAAACCTTTGCCAAATCCTTAAATTTCTCTGTGCAGGACTTTGCACAAACTGCTCTGTTTGCGGAGCATCCCATTGATCTGGGGACACGTTGCACAGTATTTATGAATTCCAAGGTAAAGCAAGCCCAGAAAGAAGGAGCTTCCGTATCTGATATTTCAGCCGGTCTTGCCTATTCCGTAATCAAAAATGCTTTGTTTAAGGTGATCAAAGTATCTGATGCTTCCGAACTGGGCACAAACATTGTTGTCCAGGGTGGTACTTTTTACAATGACTCCGTTCTAAGAGGCTTTGAAAAAATAGCCAACTGTAAAGCGATCAGACCTGATATTGCAGGCATCATGGGAGCCTTTGGTGCTGCACTCATTGCCAGGGAGCATTATGAAGAGGGTTATGAAACCACCATGCTCACTTACCAGAAAATCTGTGATCTGCAGTTTGAAACCAGTATGGCAAAATGTAAGGGTTGTACCAATAACTGTCGTCTCACCATCAATAAGTTCACCGGTGGCAGACAGTATATTTCCGGCAATCGCTGTGAACGTGGTCTTGGTAAGGCAAGAAACGTCGACAACATTCCCAATCTGTTTGATTATAAATTATTGAGGCTCTTTTCCTATGAACCTCTCTCCCCGGATAAAGCTAAACGTGGTAAGGTTGGTATTCCCAGAGTTTTGAATTTGTATGAAAATTATCCTTTCTGGTTTACTTTCTTTACTTACTTAGGCTATCAGGTGGTGCTTTCACCATCTTCCAACAGAAAGATCTATGAACTGGGTATTGAATCCATTCCCAGTGAATCCGAATGCTATCCTGCCAAGCTGGCACATGGCCATATTTCTTGGTTGCTCAAGCAGAACGTACCCTTTATTTTCTATCCATCCATTTTCTATGAACGTGATGAAGTAGAAGGAACAAGCAACCACTATAACTGTCCTATCGTCACTTCTTATAGTGAAAATATTAAGAATAATGTTGAAGAAATCGGAAGAGGCGATGTAGACTTCCGTAATCCCTTTATGTCCTTTAGGGATGCTGATACCATTGCCTCTGCCTTGATCAAAGCTTTTCCAGAAATACCTTCCTACGAAATCCGATCTGCTTGCGATCATGCCTGGGAAGAACAGGCTGCCGCCAGAGAAGACATCAAGATAAAAGGGGAAGAAACTTTAGCCTGGATGCAGACCAATCACAAACGTGGTATTGTTCTGGCTGGACGTCCCTATCATGTGGATCCGGAAATTAACCATGGAATTCCGGAATTAATTACATCCTATGGACTAGCTGTATTAACAGAGGATTCCATCTCTCACTTGAGAAAGCCGGAACGTCCACTGATCGTTTCCGATCAATGGATGTATCATTCCAGACTGTATGCAGCAGCCAGCTATGTGAAAACCGTAGATAACCTGAACTTGATTCAGTTAAATTCCTTTGGATGTGGACTGGATGCCGTAACCACTGACCAGGTAAATGATATTTTATCAGACTCTGATAAAATCTATACCTGCCTGAAAATCGATGAAGTAAACAATTTAGGAGCAGCACGTATCCGAATTCGTTCTTTACTTTCCGCCATTCATGTCAGAGAAAAGCAAAACAAGCAAAGAACCATACATACATCAGCTATTGTAAAAGTCCCTTTCACAAAAGAGATGCGAAAGAATTATACCATTATCTGTCCCCAGATGTCTCCTATCCATTTTGATATTTTACAGCCGGCTTTCAATGCCTGTGGATACAATTTCGTAGTACTGGATAATGATAACAAGCATTCTGTGGATGTGGGATTACAATATGTAAACAATGATGCCTGCTATCCCTCTCTTTTGGTGGTGGGACAGATCATGCAGGCATTGCTATCAGGTAAATATGACCTAAATCAAACTGCCATCGTCATGTCACAGACCGGCGGTGGATGTCGTGCCACAAACTACATTGCATTTATCCGCCGCGCCTTAATGAAAGCAGGCATGGAACAGATTCCTGTTATTTCCTTAAACCTAGGCAATATAGAAAGTAATCCCGGTTTCAAATTAAACGCCAATTTACTCCTCAGAGCGGCTTACAGTACTACCTTTGGAGATATTTTCATGCGTTGTGTTTATCGTATGCGTCCCTATGAAGTGGTTCCTGGAAGCGTAGACGCTGTTCATAAAAAATGGCTGAAAGTAGCACAGGATTTTGTTTCTGCAAAGCATATGAGCTTCTTTCGTTTTAACAGTCTTTGCCGACAAATGATCCGTGATTTTGACTCCATTCCCATTAATGAAGAGTTAAAGA
The DNA here is from genome assembly GCA_035271185.1 of Lachnospiraceae bacterium. Lineage (GTDB taxonomy): Bacteria > Bacillota > Clostridia > Lachnospirales > Lachnospiraceae > Acetatifactor. The sequence continues at coordinate 3,946 of DATERV010000065.1, forward strand.
AACCTCGAGTTGGCATTGTTGGAGAAATCCTGGTGAAATTCTCCCCTGCAGGCAATAACCATCTGGTAGAACTTTTGGAGTCTGAGGGTGCGGAAGCTGTAGTTCCTGATTTGATTGATTTTATGCTTTATTGTTTCTACAACCAGATATATAAAGCAGAAGAGTTAGGCATGAGTAAACGAACAGCACGTTTTTCTTCTCTTGGCATCTGGGCCATTGAAAGACTCCGTGGAGCTGCCGCCAAAGAATTAAAGAAAAGCAAGCATTTTACTCCTCCTTCTCACATAAGAGATCTGGTGAAATATGCAGAACCCATTGTTTCCATTGGTAACCAGACCGGTGAAGGATGGTTTCTTACCGGCGAAATGGTAGAACTGATACACAGTGGTGTTCCAAACATTGTATGCTGTCAGCCCTTTGCTTGTCTCCCCAACCATGTGGTGGGAAAAGGTGTTATCAAAGAACTGCGTAAACAGCATCCTTCATCCAACATTGTGGCTATTGACTATGATCCCGGTGCTAGCGAAGTGAACCAGCTGAATCGTATTAAGCTGATGCTATCCACCGCAGTTAAAAATTTAAACAAAATCCAATAACGTTAAAAGAGCGGATGATATCATCCGCTCTTTTATATCTCTTTAGCTGTACATCTAAATCAATTTCCGCATTCGATGGAAATCTGGTTGAACACACCCATGATCTCATCAATGGATGTGTTTTTCTTCTCTTCTTCTGCTCTGTCCAGTACAATCTTTCCCTGATTCATCATGAGGATTCGATTTCCATATTCCACTGCATAACGCAGATTGTGGGTCACCATGATGACTGTCAATTTCTTTTCTCTGACAATCTGATCTGTCAGATGCATAATGATTTCTGCTGTTTTAGGGTCCAGAGCTGCAGTATGTTCATCTAGAATGAGAAAACGTAAAGGTGTCATAGTAGCCATTAACATGGCCACTGCCTGTCGCTGTCCACCTGAAAGACTTCCCATTTGTACATTGAGCTTATCTTCTAAGCCAAGACCTAAAGAAGCCAGTTGTTCTCTGTATACATCTACTTTTTTCTTGTTTACACCCCTGGTTAAGTTAAAGGCTTTTCCTTTATTATCTGCCAACGAAATATTCTCAAGCATGGTCATGTTAGGACAGGTCCCCAGAGAAGGATTCTGATAAACCCTGCCCATGGTTGCGTATCTTTTATAGTCCTTGATTTTACTGATGCTCTTGCCATCCAGGAGAACATCCCCTCCCTCAATGGGTATGGAACCACAAATAATATTAAGAAGGGAGGTTTTACCGCTTCCATTGCTTCCTACAACAGAAACAAACTGTCCATCCTCCACCTTAAGCGAAAACTCTTTAAACAAACACATTTCTGTAACAAAGCCCGGATTATATATTTTGGTTATCTTCTGAATATCAAGCATGAATAATCTCCTCTCCCTTGCGACTAGACAAAACCAACACAAGAAGGAACAAGACAGCTGTTACCAGTTTAAGCAAGTTTGAAGGAAGCCCGATATTAATGGCTAGCTGAATACATGCTTTATAGATAATGGAGCCTACCACTACAGCAGTGGTACCTTTTATAAAGCTCAACCTCTTAAAGAGGGAAATACCAATAATAACGGTAGCAAGTGCAAATACAACCTGCCCGATTCCCATTGTAGCCGAGAAGCTCCTTTGTTCCTGGCATACTACGCTTCCTGCTAATGCCACTAAGGAATTGGCTATCACAAGCCCCAGGATTTTTACATTACCTGCATTTTTGGCAAGAGTGGTTACTAAAGTTTTGTTGTCTCCTACTGCACGTAAAAGAAGTCCGGATTTGGTTTTCAGATACAGATCAAGTACAATTTTTACAACTATGATAATCAAGAAAGAAACTATGAGCTTTCTGATCAGTAAGGAGTAATTTCCTAGCAATGCCATGGTAGGTGCTGCATTGAATATGGTATCAATACTTCTATCAATTGCCAGATTGGAACCACCAATCTGCAGATTTATCGAAAATAATGCTGTCATGGTGATGATTGCTGATAACAGATCACGAACATGAAGCTTTACATGAATCAGCCCGGTGCATAATCCTGCAAGAGCGCCACTTACTATTGCAACCAGAAGTGTCAGATAGGGGTTCACCCCATTGATTAATAAAACAGCAGTAACAGCTCCCCCCAAGGGGAAGCTGCCGTCAACTGACAAATCCGGAAAATCCAGAATTGTATATGTGATATATACACCATATGAAATCAATGCATATATAAGTCCTTGTGTTACTGTGCTGATCACTAAATCGATCATGCCCTTACCTCCTTATTTTGCTTCAATTGCTTTATCTGCGATTTCATCGCTGACTGTCAGATTCATGTCTGACAGTGCCTGAGAGTTAATGTAGATTCCATATTGAGAAATGGTCTCATAAGGAATGTCATCACATTTAGCTTCTCCTTTCATAACCTTAGCTGCCATTACTCCGGTTTGAATACCAAGCTTATAATAGTCAATCCCTGCAGCCGCAACGCATCCTAATTTTACCTGTTCAATCTCTGAACCATAGATTGGTATACCTGCTTCATTAGTCTTCTCCAGAATGGAAGCTAATACACCTACCACATTATTATCAGTCAAATTGGAAATACAGTCAACACCATCATGGATAAGCTTATCTGTAGCCTGGGTTACCTCTGCCTGAGCAGTCACACCAATGGCATTGATTGTAAAGCCATAATCTCCTGCTTTTGCATTATACTCTTCCACTGCAGATACGGAGTTCTGTTCACTAGTGGTATAGATGATACCAATGGTTACAGCATCCGGCTGCATTTTCCGAATTAAGTCTAATTGTGCTTCTACCGGAAGCTTATCGGAAGTACCTGTTACATTACCACCGGTAAGTCCGGCTATGACAGGATCGGTAATAGCAGTAAAAATAACAGGAATATCTTTATCCTCAGCAGCTGCATAACAAGCCGTTGCGGAAGGAGTTGCAATGGCAACCATCAAATCTACATGATTGGCTGAAAAGCTCTGGCCAATCTGTGTAGCAATGGAATCATCAAAACCGGCATTCTGATAATCTACTTCAAAATCAGTTCCTTCCACCAATCCGGCCTGCCTTAAGCCTGCCAGGAAGCCTTCTCTGCAGTTATCCAAGGAAGTATGTTCCCCATACTGGGAAATACCAATCTTTGTGATCTGATTCCCCTTACTTCCACACCCTGCCATTCCAAGTGCCATACAAGCTACCGTAATGAAAACTAACATTCTTTTTCCATTTATCTTCTTCATCATGATTCTCCTCTTTCTTTCCAACTTATTGTAATATAAAAAAACCCGTCCTTGATTCTCATCAAGGACGGGTAAAATTTCACTCGCGGTACCACCTTTGTTCATTCTTACGAATGCACCTCATCATGTACTTTCATACACTAGCCAAGATAACGTTCGGCTTTACGTCGCCCCTACTTGCATATTTTGCTTTCAGTTTGCCCTTGCAAGACCATTCACCAGTTTTCCAATTACTGCAATCCCATCACCTGCAGCTCTCTGTAAATCTTCTAAAAGGTTACTTTTCTTGTTCATCGGTTTTTGTTTTATGAATGTAATATATACGATGATTACTCATTTGTCAACCACATTTTTAGTTTTTTGTTTCGTACTTTTAGTTTTTTGCTTCCTTCTCAGCTGGTTTGACTTTTGCTAAACCATTCTTTACAGTGTTAGCTCTGGGACTAGCCTTTTTCTTAGCCGGTTTGGGTGGCGCTTGCTCTATGACCTGCTTTCTCACCAGAACCAGGTTGTCACCTTGCTTGGATAACTCTATCCCCTGAAAAGACTCTATCATTTTACTGAATTTAGAAAATCGATAAACACGACAGTCAAAATCAGGATATCTCTTTTGCAGAATATTACCCAGTTCACCAAGGTTCATCCATTCTCCATCTTCTGTTTGCTCATCAATGATATTCATGATTGATTTACGCATGGTTTTTAAGCTGGTAATGGGAACTGCTTCCTCCTGTTTCTGCTCCCCAGCCTTTTTCACTGACGGTTGATCCTCCGCAGTCTGCTGATCCATATTCTTCTTATCACGTTTTTCTGCTTTGTTACGTGCCTTTTCTTCTACCTCTGCTCGTTCCTCAGCCTGTTTCTCACTTTCATACAATACATCCAGAGTCTTAAACTGTTCACAGGCTTTTACAAATGCCATTGGGGTTTTGCTTTCACCCATACCTATGACCATTTTTCCATCCTCTCTCAGTCGTCTTGCCAGAGTGGTAAAATCGCTGTCAGAGGTTGCAATAATAAAACCATCCACATGGTTGCCATACAAAATATCCATGGCATCAATGATCATAGCAGAGTCAGAAGCATTTTTGCCAAATGTATAACTATACTGCTGAATGGGTGTAAGCGAATTTCGAAGCAAACATTCCTTCCATGAATGTTTGGAAATATCAGTCCAATCTCCATAAATCCTTCTCACACTCGCTATCCCATAATTCACTGTCTCAGTTAAAATAATATCAATATATTTTGGCGAAATATTATCAGCATCAATCAATAAAGCAAATTTTTTATCAGTTTCCATCTTCACACTCCTTTTTATCATGCATTTTTTATTGTTTTCTTTTTACAAATACAATCCGCATTCTTGTTGACCAGGGAATACACCTTAGCTGCAAGAAGTGTCTGTTTTCCTTCTCCACTTCTTGTATACACCAGTTTATAATTTCCTATGTAACGCTTCACTTTATCATGAAACATGGCACCATCCTCCTTCTTTTTACCGAAGAGTTCCGGCACACAATAATACTTACACAATTTAGGCACCGTACGCTGAGCTATCAAGAGATATCTCTGTTTATCCACAACACCAAAAAATTCACATACACATTGTGCAAACACATCCTTTTCTCTTTCACTCCCTCCCTGCATGTAGATGAAGCTCATGCCATCTTCCCCGGCTTCTTCTACAGAGACATTAACCTCTTTGGTTGTAACAGCTCCAAATCTCTTCAATGCTTCCAGCACACAGTTTCCAATGGCTTTCATATATCGCGTGGGACTTTTTGTCCGATACATATAGGAAAGATTCCTACCAAGGAAACTTCCTGCCAGACCACCACCAATGCCCCAGAAAATCAGCTTGCAGGCAGACCATATGATGCTTTTACCTGCCAGTAATGCACTCAAAGCAGGAAAGAATTTTATGATGCTTAGCATGGAAAGGAATCCACATACAACTAAGGCTGCCAGTGCCATATAAAAGGAGACACCTGTTTTGAAAAAATCCTGGGAAGCACCGGCTTCTACTACCAGTTCCATTTTGTCTAAGCCCCTTAGTGAATCTTCCCATCTCTTTTTCAGTCCGGCCCTGTCTGCTGCTAAATGTAGCATCTGTTTATTTATTTTCTCAAGTAAAGGTGCTGTATAGGGACCCGTAATATAACTTAACCTTTTCAGTCCATTTTCGATCACATTTCTCTCATAATGAACCCCTAAAAAACCTTCGAAACGCCTTTGCAAAGTAGTAAAATCCTGGGTTTCCTCATCAATCGATAACGAAGACTTGCTTGTGTCTGTTTTCATCTCCTTATTCTTCACGCTATCAGGCTGCATGCAGATGAGATGCCAGATATTACTTACCTTATCCGGATTTCCTTTCATGACTCTGATAGCTCGTCCACGCATCTGGTTACTGAGCATAAAAGACCCAACAAAAGATGCTAAGATCAGACTATTGATACAAGGAGAATCCCAGCCTTCTCCTAACAGGGATTTTGTGCCAATAAGCACCCTTATTTCTCCCTGGTTGAAAAGATCCGTTACCAGTCTGGAAGCAGTGATTTCCGTTCCAACTACATTCACCAGACAAAATGCGATATCATCCAATGCCTTTATGGTAGCTTTTGTTTCATATTTTTCAAGTGCTGCCTCCAGAGCCGGTTTTGCACTTTGGGGAATCAGCACGATGCTTCCCGAAAGGACCCCTATCCGCAGATCACCTGCTGTGATTCTATTGCCGGATTTGGTTATGTTTTTTTCATGTTTCACACCGGAAAAAGTACGCCTAATACTTTCAAAAATAGGGATAACTCCCAATTCATTCACACCTTTTTCCAAATCTCCAACAGCCTGCGTATATTCTTTTTTAATATAGTCCGTCAGGATCAGCAGCCGTAAATCTCCACCCAGATTTTCATATTCAGCTTTCGTTATTTCCAGAATACTATTGATTTTCCCTTTAGAGCCTGTAAGCAGTTTATTTATGGTTTCATTAGCAGTCAGGCACACCTTATTTTTCTGAATCAGTCCATGGGCTTTCAGACTGCCCTTCAGCTTCTCACTATATTCTTTGGTACACTCATAGCTTTGGATGTCATCATATAAGAATCCCTGCAGCAATATTTCCATCCACTTGATAGTCATGGCCGGAAGTCTGGTGCCGGTACCTAACATGGTAAGCAGTTCCTTCGCAAACACAATGTTTTTTGCTTGTAAAAAAACCAGCAATGCAGAAAGATACTCTGGTTTTTGTATAAATAAATCCGTATATTCTTTGGGTGAATTTAAACCTTTATGAGTGGAGATGATTCTGGTAAACGCCTCATCTCTAAACAAAGCATCTGCCTTCACAAAAGCATCCTCTGTGAACTTGTTTACTGCATTCTCTTCATCTGCAGTAGGCATGTTAAAATATACATAATCCTGATGGGGGCAAAGACTTCCTTCCTTTACCAGTTCCGGTACTATGATTTCTTCATCAATAGGACCACATAGTCCAATATATCGCTCCCACTGGGCAGGTGTAGAATCATAGGGTGGGGTAGCCGTCAGTGAAATCAGTCTGATACCTGTCAGCTTTCCTACCATCTCCTCCAATACTTTCCACCATTCGCTCCGAAGATGATGCGCTTCATCCAGACAGATGGTTTCAATTCCTGCGTTCTTTACTGTAGTAAAAAAGTCAAAATCAGAATAGTCTTCGGCTGTTTCATTTCCGTCTTTTGCTCTGGTAATTCCACTATGCATAGCCTGATAAGTAATGGCAGTTATGCCACCCGGGATTCTTATATTATTAGACAAAAGCCCTTCAGGCTCTTTTCCTTCGGGAATAAATGCCTCTCTAATTCGTCCAAGCCACTGATCCCTGATATTCACACTAGGAGCCAGGATTAGACAAGGAGCATTGAGTCTCCTAATCAGTTCAATTCCTAATGTAGTCTTTCCGGAACCGGGTGATGCAACAATATGCACTCTTTTGTCATTCAAATATTTTGCTGAATGATCCAGTACTCTCTTCTGGTAACTTCTCCATTGACCATTAAAATTCATAATGTTTTTAATTTGCATAACCATACCGTATTCCCAATCATGATTCATCATTTATGTAAGAAAAAGAATTATTTTCTAACAATGTTTCTATATCATAACATATTTTGATTGCTTATTCCACGTATAGTTTTCTATGGATAGCGTAAATTTACTGTAGGATTTAATTGGGTAGAGAGCCCCCTTGATGTGTATAAGATTTAACTTCTGTTCACACTATACCTACTTCCTATTTTTTTTACAATCCCCAAATGCGGTTTTTAAAATAAGCAATCTTTTTTACTTCTGGAAATGGAATACTATGAGTTATTCTTTCTACATAGCGTTGTTCTTCTGTTAAACGTTTCTTTTCTGCTCGAAACATCTCACTACTTAGATAGACTCTTTCTTCTTCT
>DATERV010000066.1:0-8986 GCA_035271185.1 Lachnospiraceae bacterium
ACTCTGTATTCTGCATACTTTAAAACTATATCCGCAATTCTTAAGTGCTTGAAATTCATTGAAACAGTATTCTCCTTCGCTGACAAAAGGCACATAATCTCCCGTGTAGCAATGTTCCCCCTGCTCCGGCACGATCGTATGATACGAATCATCAGCCTGACTGGCACGGTACTATAACTAAAACACTAAATATTCTTTTCATATTTTTCACCCCAAACAGAAGAAATATAATCGCTAAAAACTTTTTCATTCCAATTCTCCTTCTCGTAACTTATGGCACACAAATTACACATTTTTAATTGGTTTGTTTCCAATAGTCGTGTCTCTATCACACAAATAGATAGCTGGAAGGTCAGTACTATGTCCTGAGTTATACAAAAACTCATAATAGCGGAGATTATCATGGTGTCCTTGATAGATAATGTCGTTCGGATTTTGACTATAATAATACTTCACCCAATTCTCAAACATCATACGGTCACATTCTTCAAAATAATCCGCAGTAATAAGGTCATCATTTGGCTCATCCGGCAAACCTAATTCTAGTGGATAAATCGTATGGTCAAATACCAACGATGCCAGCATCGCATCATCTATTGTTTCGTATTCCGTTCGTATTTTAGTGCTAACTATTTCATCCCCATTATAAGAAATAAGATATGTCACCTTGGCTGTACTCTGATAATCGTGGTCTTCCGTACGAACACCATATTACTACTAGGAGTAATACTAAAGCAAAATGCTTTCTCATAATAAATGTCCTCCTCTTGTGCACACGAATTTCTAGTCTGTAATCGTTTGAATCAGCTTCTTTATGTTTAAAATAATCAGAACCAACATTAACAATGGTGATATCATCAGGAATAAGAATGCCAGCACTATTCTTACTACTAGCATAATAATTCCTGCCATCAGGGAACCATCATATGTATCCACCATAAAGTACATGTTTTATAATTATATATTATCTGGTCGCCTTGATCGACTACATAATCCCATTTACCAATAGTACCTTCAAACTCTGCCACGGTTGTTCCAAATGTTGTTTCGTCTCATTTTCTCAATACATATTTAAGAAAGCTTTAATAATACTTAACCGTAACTATATCGTATTCCATCACCGATTTTTGCGTTTGTCAATTTTGAATTTAAACACCTGTTCATATGTAAATGTACGTCATAAGCCACACGTTACTATGTCTATAATTTGATGAACTAGCTTGACAATATTCATAATAATAAGTATGAGCAAAACAAACGGTGAAAAAGCGAACAACACCGCCGCAATTATTAAGCGCACTATTATCATTGCAATCATAGCCAGCCCCATACCATCGAAGCTTGATGTTGTTCCGTCCGAATACTTCGTCGTAATGGTTATTTCATATTGCAGGCAACTGCCAAAGCCGAAGAATATCAATCTAAAAAGGAAAACAGGCATTGTAAAGGCAATAATAGTTATGTATACACCGGTAGTAGAGGTAAAAAGACATCTGCTGAGAATTTCGCCAATTCCGATTTCGCTGATGTAAGAAAATGCGTCAAATATTGTAAGAGGGAAATAGCCAAATTCACTTTCAATCGCCGCAAGCATACATGATGACATCAAAAAAAGTACTAATACACGCACAACAATAACGATAATACGCCAGACTAAAGCAACAATTTTCATTATTCATCACCTCCGTGACGTAGGGTTATATCCTTATCGTAATCCCATGAATATTCGATAACCATATGTGCGTTGAAATGTTCTTCGCCCTTCACCTTTTCTGTTGTCAGCTTTACTGAAATATTCGATGTTCCCCATCGTTTCCTCGCATCTACTACAAGCTCACGAAAATATGCGTCCTCCTCAGAGGGATACATCTCCTCGGGCGACTTCATTTCATCGACCCTGAATGTCATATCCTTGCTTTCGTATTGATATTCATAATTGATGGAGCTAGTACCTCTTTCGTAATTAACCTCAATCCTTCCTTCATCAAAGCTCTCACTATATGCCTCCATAAAACTGTCGGTAAATGCCTTTGTATCCTTTAGGTCAACATGCCAATAAAAATTTTGAGTAAACGCACCATCTAAAACTATATCCACCCTATCTGTAAAACTTGGAACATACGCATACCAATCTTTATTAGAGGCTTTTTCCCAGAGAATATCTCTACCAGCACAGCGTGAAGCTGTTTTCATAAGCGTACTCGCCTCTCTACCGTCAGCGGTTGTATAAGTGCTAAAAATTTGGTTACCGGTAGCTTTGATAGCCGTGACTAAATCAATCTTTTCTCCGTCTGCGGTTTCAGCTAAAGAGCAACTCGTTGCGGTAAGTAGTATCGCCGCCAATAAACCGAATACTAATAATCTTTTCTTCATAACCTCTCCTGTATAAAAGTTGTTTGTTTTTTCTATTTCATTTGTTGTAAGTGTTTTATACCATGCCGCGTCATTAAAACTGAATATTTGATATACTAATTTCAATTCCATCGAGTTTTATAGCATTGATATATCCATCGCTATCGCTACCCAATATTTCTAATGTAGTACCATCTGCTTTTTTATACGTTTTTCCAACAAGTGACGATGTACTTGATGCTTCATCCGTCGTTTCACTTTCTGCATTCTCCTCAGTGGTTTCACTTGCGGATTCTTCTTCCATCATTTCGTCTTCCTGATTGTCTTCAGTCTGAATTTCCTGCTCCTCAGATACAATATTCTCATTTACCTCCGATTTTGCTTCTTCCTTCCCACCACATGCCATAAGGCTCAGTGCCATGACTCCTACTAATACTACAGATATAACTTTCTTCATGATAATTCTCCTTTTATGATGTTTACTTTGTTTCCTATACACAGATTGTTCAACTCATCTTAATCACTTATTATTCCCGGTATCCAAAAATGGACATGTGTTGAAAATCACTTCTCCAATTTGCTCCAATATAGATACCATCACCGACTCCGATAATATATACAATTTCTTCATCGCTCTCGGTTTTATGACGAATTTCAGTATGCTCGATTCTTCGCATATTACCGATGAACTCCAACGCCTGCTCTCTGGTGCAATTTGTACCAAGGTTCAGTTCCTCATCATTTCTCGGAGCATAGTCTACAGTCATACCCTGGGGTAGTTCTGGTAAGTATGATGCATATGGATGGTCATGCCAATCCACCGGAGCTGTGTTATATTGTGCTGCCTCTTCTTCGTAACTAGAATCCGCTTTTGAGGAATAAGTTCTGATTGGATACTCATCCCACATTTCCTCCATAATTTCATTACTTATGTATTGAAAATCAGTATATTTCATATTTCCATAAAATCCCCAGCTAACAATAGTCGGGAGTTCTCCTGTACCCCAAACATGTTCATAACAGTAATATCTTGCATTGTCACTATGACCGAGATACTCATATGTGAACCCATTACTTTCATTAGCCGTGAAATCAAATACCTCTTTATCAATAGATTCAACGAACTCCGTTGTGATTATACTGTCATCTGGTTCATTTACTCCAGTCAAAGCTTCTGCAATAATGTATTGTGGAAAATTTATGAAAAGGTCTGATAACAATCCCTCAGAGCTTTCATATACAATTTTCATTTTAGAATCTGCTATTCCAATTTCATCAAATGATATCAAATAAATAACTTTAACATCCTCATTAAAGTACGGTTCCTCAGCCCCATAAACCCATGTTCCCATACGTTGATACCAACCAGCTGTTCCAAATTGATGATCACGAAATGTCACCTCAAGAACCTTATAATTATCCGTTGTAGGAACAAAACAATTATCATCTGTATCTCCACTCCTAAATTCTCCAGGAATTGATGGGACAGTATCGAATTCATTTTCTATTATTGCATCGTCTACATGGCCCATACATAACAAATCATCACCAACATACACTTCATACTCACTTGTATTTTTTACATCATTTGATATTCCTTCCCCTTCATATTTCATTGCAACTCCATAATCAGCTGCTGCTGAAACACCGTTTAAATCATTATCAGATAAATTGTGTCCGTATACCATTCCATCATCCTCCTTTGTGAAGGATAATGCCCACACTTTACCTCGTCCAGTATCCACATTAAACTGTTCCTGTCTGAATTCTATTGTCGGAGATTGTTTTTCTCCGTTCTCATGTTTACTTTCCTGATACAATCGAATATAGATATTCTTATAATTATAAAATCCCGCCTTTGCTTCTTCTCCATAAATTTTGAACTTAACTGTATTATTATCATATATTACGATTTGTAAACTGTTTAATGTCTGTAAATCGATATCGCCAGTACTAATAATATCTGCAACTTTTCCTTCTTCTAATGTTTCATTCTCTCTGCTTTCAAGATTAAAAAGCACCACTCTGTACTCTGTGTACTTGTTTACTGTATCTGCAATTCCCAGATGATTAACTTTTGCTATAACAGTGTTTCCGTTCCACTCGGGTTGAACCTGACCATCATTGTGCGAATCATAGTACCAAGACGCTTCATCCGAAATCCATTCACAAATATAGAAGTTGTCTTCTCTAATACTTATAGAAATAGAATCCTCTCCGTTGTCCGAGAATAAATCCACATAAATCTCGTTTACTGATTTCCATGTGTCTCCATCCTGAATCGACTCTAGCTTACCTACAGCCTCATGGGTAAGCGTAAAAACAGTTTCATTGTCGCCATTTAAAGTAATCTGGAACGCACTATTGGGGGTTATGGCATCCGTATTTAAATTCTCAACACCTTGAACATCACCCTGTGCCTGTGATGTATCTGTGTTCTTTTTCACTCCGCATCCAGCTAATGCAGATATTAAAATGGTCATTGCTGTTATAAATATAAGTTTTCGCATGCTATTATCTCTCCTGCATTTAATCCATCGGCGCAAAATCGGAATCATAAGTACGCACCTCGGTTACTTCTCCTTCACTCGCAAATGGAACATAATCTCCTGTATAGTAATGCTCCCCTTGCTCCGTTGTGGTCGTATGATAAGAATCTTCAGCCTGACTGGCACGGAACTGATCTTGATACTTCTCTTCTACGGAGCCCTGCGAATAGGTGTCTTCTCCATCTACGTAGCCACCTTGCTGACTATCGGACTGATAATACCGTCCTCCATTCCGATATGCTTCTCTTGAGATTGGAGTTCCATCTGCAAAATTGTTTCTTTTCAAACAATAATGTATCACATAGAAAATATCCAATGAAACACATAGTATCTTAATCAACAGCACCCGTAGGAAATTCTTCTTAGCCCGTATAAGCAGAATTATCATTGGCAATGCTATCAAGCCAATTCCTCCGAATAGGAACACTGCCAGCGGTAGTTGTTCATCGGGTGCTTTCTGCCACAACTCACTCCATGAATGTCCTATATTCATTCGATACTCATCCAACATACACACGCCTATTGCCACAGGAATCAATGTCAGCCAAGGACTTGCACTTAACCCTCTCTTATTGCAATACTCAACTAAAGGTTTTCTTACATATATGCATAACAGTCTTGAACCAAAGAATATGATTACTATAAACGCAATGCCACATAATAAAAGAAATATGTATTTTCCCATAAAATTCTTCTCACCTTAACGATAAAGCTTCCATGCTTTTAAAGTATGATATTAATCCAGATAGTCAACAAAATGAAAGTAATCACTGGAATTATCCATGATATTCCCAAAGATTTTAGAAGCAACTTCCCAAACGCTTTATCTTTTTTAAGGTTATTAGTGCTTGAATCAATAATGCTAACGAACTAAATAAAATCATAATCCCAGTTGTAATGACTCCAGCACAACTTATTCCAAGCATAATGACCAATTGAATCAGATTACGGTCACCCTGCATCTCTGCTTTTTTACTGTCAGACTTAACGCCATTTACATAGACATCATAATTGCGTAGACTAAACATTGCTGATAGCAAACCAATCAATCCATATTTCACATAGAGCATCCAACTTGGTATGGACGTGATTAATCCAATTACCACCATCCAAAAAGTATCTACTTTTGTATACGCAAATATTTGCAGCAATAACATACATGCCACATAGAAAATCATCAAATATCGCAGCTTTTTTGCTTTCTGCAGCAGTTTCTCCCTTGCTTCTTCACCCATTATGTAATGTCCTCACTTTATTTCTGATTATTTTACCCTCTTTCACCCTTTCTCTAGCCACTACCTCTTTGTTTCAAACTTTTTCCTTCTTTCTTAAGTTATATATAAACCATGTACTACGCACTTAAAAGCCTACCGGATACTCCAGCGGCAAGCTTAAAATAATCTCTGTATTCTCTTGAAAAGAAAATAACAATATACTACCCAGAATATATTAGCATTACACTAGTTATTTTTCGCCCTCCAAAACGGATAGTAAATTAAAAAATTAACAAAAAAACGCCAATAACACTATCAAAACAGATAGATTATCAGCGTGATATAACTACACATATACAATTATTTTATTCCGATTTTTCTGGACAAGTATCCATTTGTATTTTACATTCACTTAACATTCTTGTAAGCTCACGACGTGTTTTTGCATTCGATTTGCCAAGAATATTTTTTATGTGAAAACGTACTGTACTTACACTCACATGTGCCTGTTCTGCAATCTCCTCTGCGGTAAGAGAGCTGACAATCAGGGGCATCAACTCTTTCTCTCGTTTTGTAAAGCAGATATTTAGTGCTTCCTCTTGTATCGGTAACATTTCAATAGTTTCTGCACTTGATAAAGTCACTTGCTGCTTTAAGGCATCCATCTGTTGCTGCTGACTTTCCAATGCTATTTTATGTTTATCTTTTTCATGCAATATCAACAACTCAATCACAAATATAAGACAGATGACAGTCACTAGAAGTATTCCACCCATTACCGTACGATAGGCTGCTTGCTTCATAAACACAAACAGTATACTTGTTACGCAAAACCCGCTATAAAACAGTCCTTCTCCAAATGAAGAAAAGTAACAATTCCTCTTTAACATACGGGCATAGTAAATAGGTATAATAACCGTTACTAATTGCAGAATGGTTGAGCCAAGATTTGAAAATACAGAATAGGAATATGCAAATACACCGCCGGTTACAAAATAAGTCATTGCCTGTGCAATACATATAAAGAGCATCGCTAGTGGTAATATTATCCTTAGATTTATCTTATCAAACAAAAAGCCGCCAAGCAGATACATTATGCTCATCATTGGTAGTGTGAACAGTCCTACATAAGGAAGTTCTAACCAATCATCAAAGAAATAGAGATTATCCATCATTCCTGCAATCAAAACATAAAGAACTAAAATTATGCATGCAATTCTAAAAAAGCGTTTTGATGGTTTCCATTCGGATTCTATAATAGCATTCATTTCCGTATTCTTTAGGTATTGAATGTAAGAAACACCTGCAATTATACAGAGAACAATACCCACAATAATACTTGCGTAAAAGTAGTTCTTTGTTCCTGTAAAGAGTTCAACAAAACTGACTATCAGAGCATCAGCAAAATAAGCTATTCCGAAGAAGCGACCAATCAAAGCTTTTGGAATTGTATCGAAAATCCGGGCGAAGCAGATACAAATACCAATCATAACTGTTACTGTCCATAGCACTAAGAATATGTATGCGCCAGTAATACCCATTGTAAGCTGTATCATTCGAAACAGTAATGCGATACAGGCTAATGTCCCAACGACAAATGGGTAACTTCTTATTTTATCCAATATCCTGACACGATGAAATATCAGCGGAAGTAACATTCCGGTAATGGCTATAACTCCACTGTATAGTATAAAGCCAAAGTTAATTTCTTGTCGGGTACTATCCACAAATTGCTCATAAAAGAGCATCCACCCTATATGACGAAAGGCTTCTAATGATGTATAAACCAATAGTAAAAACCCAAAGCCTCGTAGTTTCATTTTTTGTCGCACACTGATTCCTCCTGATGTTGTTTTAAATAAATTCTTTTATTCTCTGTTCTGCATTTCTCCTTCGAGCATATCTCATCATTTTCTTTTCATCTATACAGTATTGTTTTAATATATTTTCTATAACCGATACCCCTTCATTTTCACTTAACAAATATCTTATTGTTACATCCGTCAGCACATCCACTATCAATTTCTCTAATGTTATATCATGCGGTTTTTCTCTATTCTGAGGGGCTTCTGAAATCCTATCCGTTACAATTACACAATTCTCGCACCAATAGTATTTGTATGCTTCTTTATTAGGTTTATACAATACTCTGTATTGATCTTCTTCTGAAAGAAAATTGAATATCAATGCACTTTTATCTTTTTCTACCTGTAACACAATACAATTTTTTGAAAGTGGAACATACAAAAATTCATTCAGCATAAAAGCTTCAAAGATACAAAAAACCATTGCTGGAAATCTAGTACTGAGCTTCTCCCTAACTTCATCTGCTATTTCACTATAACGATATTGATAAAATAAATTGCGTTCATCCTTACATCGGGTATAACTATCGTATCCAATTTTAGTTAACATCTGCCTTGATATAATATCTGCAATTACCCACTTAAATGAATTATGACTTAATTCCGGATTGTCAGCCTGTAAGGTAACAAACAGTTCCTTTCTGCTATATGTCTTTTTTTCTTCCAATTCCAAAATCACTTTATCGAACCACATTTCGCTGCTCCATATCCATTGGCAAATTGTCCTGAATTTGCCAATGGATATATTCTATCACACAAGATATATCATAACAAGACATTTTCCAAAACATCTAAGATAGCAAGCACTGCCATATCACCTCATATAATCTCTCTACTTCCTGTCCCAGAGCTCTTGTCTGCTGACATGCAGATTGCATAGAAAATTCATAGATTTTGATTTACTGCATAAACTACTACTACCACAAAAATATACTTTCCATTGACATTTCATTGGTTCTTGGGTATATTATATTTAGTGGTTGCGCTACGGAAACTTGAGATGCCC